>JAAENG010000488.1 GCA_024224665.1 Chloroflexota bacterium
AATCTCGCACCTAAATTGAGGTTGTCATCCCTGCAAAATTGCCGTATTTGGAATTGCTGCTTCAGCCGGGAGGCGGAAGACGAAAGGACGAATTACCCGTAAAATAAGGGTTTACCTGCCGACTTTTGCGGTATTGCGATTCAAGCTATCCAAATTGTGAATGGCCATGTGTCTGTAGACCAGGTACCGGTAGAACGGTAGACCTGTAGGCCGGGATCAGCCGTCGTTTGCGGCTATAGCTCGCCGCCGAAATGTCAACACACGTCCTAAAATGGGCTATCGTTATCAACATACTGCTGAAAGGCGGCGGCGGCGCGCTCGGGATGGATGCGCACAACCTGCGAACCGCTATCCACAAGCTTTGCCTCATCGGCTTCTGGGATCGTGAGGATGCTGCCAAGCAAAATAGCTGTCCGCGCTTGTAGTGCTTCTGCCAACGACGAGACGATGGCGGGCTGAAAACGACTGCAATAGTTTAGAACGGCGAGAAAGGTTGTCAGATCGGCAGGTAACGCACCCACCCACAGACAGATATCCATGGTTTTTTCGATGGGTGGCTCATTTGGATCGGAGGGATCGGTTGGGCCGGAAGGTTCGAAAATCACCCACATGATACGAGATCCATCGATTTGCACCTCAGCGCGAACCCCTGCCCCTTGGGGCTCGACAAGATAACTGCCACCACCCAAGGGTGCGAACTCGCATATGAATTCGCCCAACTCCGCTCTTTCGCCGATATGCCGTACCATCCCCTGCCAACCATGTGCCCAGAGGTGTACGCCCAGCCCAGCTCCTCCCTCGATCCGTACCCGCACGACGCCATAACCTGGACCAACGCCCCCGTCTTCGATGGTGTAGCCACGTCCTGTACTTGGTGTGTGTGGCAGCTCCAAAATGACTTCTGCCTGGTTGGCGCCATCCAACTCAACGGTTTCGCTGACATCGCCTTGGGGTCCGAAAACGGTGATGATGTAGGAACCGGCAGGAAGATCCGTAAAGCCGAATTTCTCCAATTCATCGAGCGTTTCCAGCATATCCAATCCGCCAGGCCCCTGCAATAACACCTCCAGACCGGCGCCACCTGGCACCGAGCCAAAGATGATGCTATCTGTCTGAGCGTCTGTCACCAACTTGAAATTGGCGCGCCGCTGATTGAGACCATCCATTTCCAGACCGCTACGCCGGGCATCTGTATTGAGCACGCGCAAGCTATAAACACCTGCAGGTAGATTCTCGAACCAGTAGCCCTCGTCCTGCCCGATAGTCTGGATCTGTTCACCTTCGGGGCCGCTCAAAACGATGCTCAATCCGGCGCCATTGCTGACGGTGCCCAAAATCGAGCTACGCGAGGGATTCCCCTCGTCGGGCAGTGAAAAATCGACAGTACGTTGGTTACTCCCATCCATCTCCAGGTCGCCATGCAGGGCCTCCGTATTGGGGATGTAGGCCGAGTAAATGCCCGGTGGTAACTGCTTGAATTGATAGATTTCATCCCCACCTATAACCGTGGATTGTTCCCCAGCCGGACCCTGGATGTAGATCGTCAAACCGGCGCCATTTCTCACCTGGCCACGAATCACGCTTTCGGCGGGCTGCCCTGGTTCCGGTTCGTCATCGTCAGTTTCCGAGGGCGTGAAGGATACCAGAAGGACCTGGTCAGCGTTGATATCGATTTCGGCAGTGACGCCAAGGCCGGCCGGGGCAACGGTGTAGATGCCCGCGCCCAAGGGTGCGAATTCCAGAGCATAAGGGCCATATTCTGTCTTGCTGCCGGTGTGCCGAGCAAACCCAGACCAATTCGCAGCCGAGATCTGAACCGGTAGATCAAGTACACCTTCGACTATGACACGAATGATGCCAAAGCCAGGTGAGCGCCCGACCTCACTGATATCGATAGCCCAACCGACCTGCGATGACGATTGCGGCCCGACCTGCTCCTGCTGTTCCGGGAGCGTTTGCTGCTCGAACTCGCCGAGATCGACGCGTACATGATTGCTGCCGTCGAGTTCGAGGCCGGTTTGTACGAGCCCGATCTCAGGTGCAGAGAGGCGATAGAGTCCTGCCGGTAAAGCACTGAACTGAAAAGCACCGGACTCGTCTGTTATGATTTGATCAGATAAGTCTGCTGAACGCAATATCAAGCGTGCTTGGGGGAAGCCGTGCAGAACACCGCTTATTACACTGTTCTCAGACATAAAGCACTACCATGCATTAGAGCGTCTTTCCAACCATCGTAGCAGAAATCACGCTGAAACGCCATGTGATGCACGATCTCATTCGTTGCTTTGTGTAATCCAGCCAACCACCTGGTCGCTTGCAACTTCTGTCTGTTCGCTGTTGCTCATGTCACGTACGACGACGGCATCGCGAGCCAGTTCATCTTCGCCAATGATGATGGCATAGCGCACGCCGGCGCGGTTGGCGCTTTTTAGTTGTGACTTGAGGCTACGCGAGCCAAACGCCAGGACCGCCGAGATTCTGGCCTGACGAAGCTGACTCAACAGGCGGATGGCAGCGGTTTTCGCCACAGCGCCACGGTGGAGAACCATGACCTGTGGTTGGGCCAGTGCTGCGGGTTCGACGCCCTGCGCGCGCAGACTGAGGACGATGCGCTCGATACCGATACCTACGCCAACACCGGGTGTGCTGGGCCCGCCCACCGACTCGACAAGTCCATCGTAGCGTCCACCACCACATAAAGCGTTTTGTGCGCCCAAGGCCTCACCCCAAACCTCGAACACGGTACGCACGTAGTAATCGAAGCCTCTCACCAGGTTGGGATTGACAATATAAGGCAGTGCAAGCGCATCCAGATAGGCGGTCAAAGTGTTAAAATGCTCGGCACATTCTGCGCATAGGTGATCGATACTGCGCGGGACCTCTGCCAGGAGTGCCATGGTGGCTCTTTCCTTGGTATCCAACACGCGCAGGGGATTGACTCTTAAGCGCCGTTGATCGACCTCGGGAAGCTGATCTCGGTAGGTATCGAAGTACTCGACCAGTTTCTCGATATAGGCGGGGCGGCATTGCGGGCAGCCAATCGAGTTGAGCTGAAATGTCAAGCCGGGAAAACCAAGCTCGTCATATAAGCTGTAGGCCAATTGCATGATCTCCAGATCTGCAGCGGCATCCACTTCGCCCAGTAACTCGACATTGAACTGCACGTGCTGGCGGAATCGGCCGGCCTGCGGTTTTTCATGGCGAAAGAGGGGGCCGATGGCGAACAGTTTCACCGGTTTAGGCCGTGTGTGCATGCCATGTTCCACATATAGGCGCATGACACCCGCTGTGAATTCGGGTCGCAAGCTGATGTTGGTGCCATCGTGATCTTCGAAGCTATACAACTCTTTGTCGAACACGACGGCCGATCCCTCTTGCAGGCCGCGCATAAAGAGACGGGTCTCCTCAAGAATCGGAGGATCTACCTGTTCGTAGCCGAAGCGATCAGATAGTTCGGTGGCCTTGGCCAGTACAGCACGCCAGTAGCGGTAGTCTTCGGGGAGTATGTCGTTGAAGCCTTTGAGGGTTTGGAAGCGCATGTTTTTTAGTTTGCAGGGTGCGATGAACTGATGAGGGTGTAAATTATATGGCGATTAGACAAGGGCGCTGTCGCCGCAGGCTTGAAGATAACCACAATGAACGCATCTGGCAACATCTTCGTGACTGCGCGTAACCTTACGCTGCTGTTGGGCCGCGCGCATCTCTGCCAAAGTGTCGAGCAATTCGGCGCGTAGACCATCGCTAAAGGGCAGACGCATGGTGGTATTGCTGTATTTGAGGATGCCGTGTGAAGGTCGAACGCCCAACACATCTTCGACCAACAAGCAGTATGCAGCTAATTGCAGTTTATGCGAAAGGTAGGGATCATCGCCTTTGAGATGGGTGGATTTCACTTCGACAGGGATGAGTTCCTTTTTGGTCTCAACCAGGTAGTCGGGTTTGCCGGTGAGTTGATAGCGACTTGAGTATAGTGGTTTATCATTGCGCCGCCAATTACCTGTATCCACATAGATCACTTCACCCGACGGTAGCCCCGCCTGGCGCCATTGTTGCCCAGACCTCAGCAATAGCCACACGGCCAGAACGATAAACAAACAGGCTAATAATAGAAGAATTTGCATATGAGATCAAAAGGAAAGGTTTAAAAAGCAAAAGTGCCCCCGCAGGGAATACTCCTTTCAAGAGGGGGATAGCATGAATTCCGAAAGAGCCATTGGCGCCGACCGAGATATCAACAGAGATAGATTTCGTGTTCGGAACGAAGTTTCAATCAAGCCGGGGACTTATGCCGACTGTTACGCAAAAATACCAGGTATCAATAAAATCGGCTCTTTGGGAATTTACACGGTTCCTCTTAGAAAGGCGTGTTTCGCCAACAAAAACATCACGCAACACGTTTCTTCTAGGACCACACGAAATCTTGTTGAACCATAAAATCTCGTTCCTCACTTCCCTTTTGCCGGTGACAGCAAGTTTAGTCGTTTGCCAGAGGCAGGATGATGATCGGTGTGCCGGCCGGCTTCCAGGCGGAAAACCATTGTGCGTCATCTGGCGACAGTCGAATACAGCCGCTGGAGGCCGGTAATTCGCCGAGATAATCTTCCCCTTTATAGTGCTTGTTGCCGGCAGCATCAAGGGTGTAGGGCAGGCCATGGATCAGGAAGTTTCCGCCACGCTCGAAAAGCCACCAGCCCTCATCCGCCGTGACCCCCCCGCGCCCACGGAAAGTGCCCCAAAACTCACCGATCACCCCAAACCAGGCTGGAGTGTCCCAGTCATAACGGGGATCGCCTGTGGTCACTTCCAGCAACTTTGTCAGGCGCCCTTCATCGATGACGTGCATGAGTTGGTTGTCTTGGTCAATGACAATGTACCGACCAAGGGGATTGAGTCCGCGCGTCTGTGCTAGCTCGACCACCCAGGGCTCAACGGCAGAATCGTCCACGACTTCGCTGGTGGCGTTCGCAACAGGTGTTTCGAGCGGAAGTTGCGTCGCGGTAGGCACCGGCGTGAGGGTCGGCAGCAAAGCTCCCCCCGAGAGCGGTGGATGGTTCGACGAGTCAGCCACTTCGGCGAGCGATGGGGTTTTGGTGGGCGTGGCCGTACCAGCGCTGCTCTCAACATCGGTACCTACAAATAGACTACCGGCCCAAGCCAACGCGGCCAGTAGCACGACAGCGATAACGAGCCATAGAGGACGATCAGAAATGGTGTCGGGGGAAGTGTCCCGAGAATCGAGATTCATTGCGCGCTAGAATGCCATAGAAAGTAATGCGATTACCAGAATGATAAGGCCTAACGCTAATGTCGCCAAGGCCAGGGTACGCGTACGATGGGCTCCGGCAACCTGACGGGCATGCTGTTCGTGCGCAACGCTGCCGGCCTTCAATGCCGCCACATTGCGGTTGTGATGGCCCTGGCGTGCTAGCCACCAGGCTCGATGACAATAGACCCACTGGCCGATTTCGCTAGCGCGTATGGTAGAGGACATGGTCGGGTGGTCGGGTGGTCGCTTGGTCGGGAGGTCGGGTGGTCGGGTGGTCGCGTGGTCG
>JAAENG010000489.1 GCA_024224665.1 Chloroflexota bacterium
ATAACTCTGTTTGAAAGCAATCAGCTCATAGAAACCCTTTAGTTGAGGCCCATAATTAGCCTGAAACCCAGGTGTTTTCTGAGCGACATGCTGAAAATCGTCGTAAAAAGTGAACTCCCAGTTCAAGTGCGGTGCTACCTGGCATGTCGTTCGATGAAGCGGCCACGGTGTTCCAGGATGATCTATCCCTGACCGGTAACGATCCGGACCATTCTCTGGATGAGGACCGCTTTATCACATTTGCTATCTCGAGTACCGAGCGCCTGCTCGTTGTGTCCCACACCGATCGGCAAGAACGCATTCGCATAATCAGCGCCAGACCGGCCACCCGGTCGGAGAGGAAGCTCTATGAACAAGGTTGATACTACTTCTGACGAACTACGGCCTGAGTATCGCCGCGAGGATTTTGGCCCAATGGCGCGCAGGAAGTACGCAGCACGCATGAGGGAAGCCTCCAATGTTGTGATTCTCGACCCAGACGTCGCCGAGACTTTTCCCAACGCTCAGGCGGCCAATCAAGCCTTGCGTGGCCTGATTGAACTTGCCCGCACTTCTGCGCGCCTTGCCACACAATCATCCCAAACTGAGCGATAGTTTTCGTTTCGCCTACCAGGAAGAAAAAAGGTCAACTGAGAATTCAGTAATATGCGAAAGTCTACACTCGATTTAGGACGTAGCTCCGCACGTTATTCTGTCCTAAGTCCTTATCCTATTCCCGCTCATCATAGACGGCCAGCCAGTATCCGCCAATAGATGGTTCCGACCCCTCCTCCAGAACATCGGCTTCTCCGGCTTCCAGGCCAGCGTGTTGGTGCAAATCTTCCTTGATGGGCTGCTGGCGCTGCTGACACTCCTCGAATTCGAAACCGCCGCAATCATCACCCGGCCACCTTGCCTGTTCCTCCCGTGCCAGGCCGGGAAAACGTGATCTCCGTTGCGCTTTACGACATCAGGAACTGAAAGCTATTACCTTTGCCGCCGATGGTCTCTCGGCGTATAATGTGACTACGTCATAGTGCTAACGGAGTGAACTCTGAAAAATCCTATGCTCGGTTTGAGGTCGGGGAGATGGGTGATGAGATCGACCAGATCCTTCTCAGCCTGGCGTAACCAACGCCATCCTTCATGTTGTGCCTGGTTTCTCATACAACACCTTTCCTTCAGAGAGCAAGCGGCGGAAGAAGCCTCGTTTCTGGATGCGCGCCAGTTCTTCCGGCGTATAGACGAGTAAATCGACGTCGACGGTGATAGGGAGTTCCTGCCGCAGAGCAGCGCTGCGGGTGACAAAATCCTGGTCGGATTGCATCACTACCAGCAGATCGAGACCGGTGAATAGATCACGGCGGCCTGATGCGTACGAGCCAAACAAAATCACCTGTTCTACTCCCGACTTTCGGGTCAGAATCGCAAGAATCCTTTCCAGATTCTGCGCCAACTCCTGCCGATATGCTTGGCGCTTTGTCGCCAGTGCCTCAGAGTTCATCTTTCCACGACCTTTGATGGGATTTGAGGGGGGCGATGGCTCAACCTAATCTATCTCTCGAACGATAAATACTTAGGCCAGCATAATCATAGACGCGTCGCCCCTCCCATGCAAGTCATCCCCATCCCCAGTCCCCCTACTTAGGTCCTTACCACTGATATGCGCGTCCTCTACCTCTGCCTCTCCCCCAGCTTTGGCATGCACCAATACACGGCCGATCTGGCCAATCGTATGGTCAAGCAAGGTCTTGATGTACACCTGATCACCACAGCCAACCACCCCCGAGATCGCTACAGCCCCGCCCTCTCCATCCATACCCCTATCGCCAACCACACCACCGGCTTCTCCCCAGAAGGCCTGAACCTGCTCGATCTCAAACGAGTCATCAGCACACTCGACCATCTGACCCCCGACCCCTTCGACAAGCTCAGGACGTCACCCCAACCCCCGACCTCCGACCCCCGACCTCCGACCCCCGACCCCTTCGACAAGCTCAGGACGTCACCCCGACCCCCGACCTCCGTCCTCCGACCCCCGTCCTCCGTCCATATCACCGCCCCCCACCTCTGGAACCCAGCCATCCTCCGCCACCTGCGCAGACGAGCCATCCCCACCCTCCACACCCTACACGACCTCGACCCCCATCCCGGCACCCCCTTCGGCGCTCTCATCCGCCCTTGGAACAGGCTGGTGCAACGCTACGCCGGCCACATCCAGGTGCACGGCCACCGCTACCAACAGCGCCTCGTCGACGCCGGCTATCCCTCCCACCGCATCACCACCACCGCCCTCCTCCACCTCTTCCTCAGCCACAAAAACCACGAGGCCCTGCAAACAACCCTTCCTCCACCCCCCTCTCACCGACCCGCACAAACACTCAGAACACACACAACCCCACGCAACACGCAACCTTGTCCTGAGCGAAGCCGAAAGGACGCAACACGTACCATCCTCTTTTTCGGCCGCCTCCTCCCCTACAAAGGCCTCGAGTATCTACTGGCCGCCATGCAAAGCTTACAAGGCCAGATATCATTAATCCTGGCCGGACCTGGTGATCTCAAACAGGTGTGGGATCAACCCCTACCGCAGGGTGTACAAGTGCGTGACCATCTCGTCGAGGATGAGGAAGCGCTGGCATTGTTCCGGCAATGTAGCCTCGTGGTCTTACCCTATGTGGATGCCACCCAATCGGCCCTGATCGCCGCCGCCTACTATTTCTACAAACCGGTGATCGCCACTCGCAGCGGGGCCTTGCCCGAATATGTGGTCGAGGGTGAGACAGGTTGGCTGGTACCACCAGGCGATGTCGAAGCCCTGGCTCGAACCCTATCCCAGGCAATCGCCGACCCCCAACGCTTGCAGGCCATGGGCAGGGCCGCTCGGGCCTGGTACGACCGCCAATGTATCCAGGAGCAAGAGACACTGACAACATTGTACGAAAACCTGGCAAATCGTTAGGTACTTTGTCACTATAGCACTGATATGGAGGGGGTCCATTAACAATTAATTATTGATTATTCGTTATTCATTATTTGGCGTGGTTCATGGAACCGGTACAGAGATAAAGAAGCACGTTTACAATTGAATGAGGAGAAAGGCTAAAAGGGCATAGGCGGTCTTTGCTCCGAGCAGTGATTGCGAGGAGCAAAGATCCAATATGAGATTGCTTGTATCTGCG
>JAAENG010000490.1 GCA_024224665.1 Chloroflexota bacterium
ATAACTCTGTTTGAAAGCAATCAGCTCATAGAAACCCTTTAGTTGAGGCCCATAATTAGCCTGAAACCCAGGTGTTTTCTGAGCGACATGCTGAAAATCGTCGTAAAAAGTGAACTCCCAGTTCAAGTGCGGTGCTACCGATTCCGTTCTGGTTGGAAAGTATAGTTTTCATTGGCAGCTTGCTTCGGGTGATCTGCGCAGACGTTGGGACAATGCTCCGCATCATCCCGGACTTGCAGGTTATCCCCATCACGTTCATGATGGGAACGAAGCGAATGTTCACTCCCATCCACCCATGACGGTAGAGCAAGTATTGGCACTCGTGGTAACAGCGGCGTCGAACGACACGTAAGAGAGGGGTTGTGTTTAGTTATGAGTGATTTGTGGTCCAGTGTTCTTCCAATCCGTGGAATCAGAGAAATACTTCGGCAAACGACCTGCGGTCGTCGCTCAGCACATGTCTGTGATTGTGTTGATAAGCGGTTGCTTCGATATGCTCCACTGTGGCCATGTCGAGTTCTTCCAGCGCGCCGCCCTCGGCGACCAACTCTACGTGGCCTTAGGCTGCGACCGTACCGTCTACGATCTCAAGGGCCGCCCGCCCACCAACAGCGAAGGGTTGTCAAGGGGAGCGTTGCTTCATGGTGCAAAATACGGGTTGTGTGTACCAGGCCCTGATCTCCAGCGGTTGCGGTTGTCTCGACTTCGAAGCGGAACTACGTGCCATCCAGCCAGACATTTTTATGGTGAACGAAGGTGGCTGCACACCTGACGAGCGGTAACTGGTGGAGGATCTGTTTCGTCAGGTTATCTAGAAGATAGCCTTGGCGACATCCTAAGACGATGGACATGGCGCATCAGGTCAGGTAGAATGAGTTATGATGTATGAACCAACGGCTGTTGCAGCGCGAAGAAAAGCCTATCTGGCGTTAGCCAAGCGAAGGTCACGGCCAGGCAGCGGTAGCAGCCGCGCTCACCTTCATCGACGTACATCCAGACAAACGGCACCCGATCTGAGGTCGATTTTCCAGGAAGTTCCATTTGTCGTGGTTGGTGCTATCGCCGCTCGCCTATATATGCCTGAACGCATGACATATGATACAGATGTGCTAGTGCTTGTGGATGATCAGGCAGCTTGCGAGAATAGGCTAGAGCAGGCGGGTTGTCGTAAATTGGGCAATCTAGCAATAGGTGGTGCTTCCTGGGAGCTTGTCGATGGTGCCGAACTCGACGTGATCTTTTCGAAAGAACTCTGGGCGTATGAGGCAATCAACGAGCCAAATATGGCCGATACAGGATTACCTACGATAGCGCTTTCCTATTTAGTTTTAATGAAATTGCTCTCGGGACGAGCCCAGGATATAGCTGACATCACGCGCATGCTAGGCGCCGCTGACGATGCCATGCTCGAAGGCGTAAGAGCAGTCGTGGCAAGGCATGCACCAGATGCGGCTGAAGATGTGGAGAGCATGATAGAGCTGGGGAAGATGGAATACGAATAAACATATTACAGATAGCGATGCAGAAAAGATGTCATTTACATTCTCAAAGGCCGCCCGCCCGCCAACAGCGAAGGATTGTCAAGGGCAGCGCTGCTTCATGGTGCAAAATGTGGGTTGCGTGCACCAGGCCCTGATCTCCAGCGGTTGCGGTTATCTCGACTTCGAACCGGAACTACGCACCATCCAGCCAGACATCTTTGTGGTGAACGAGGATGGCAACACACCTGACAAGCGCAAAGTGGTGCAGAGCCTGGGCATCGAGTACGTGGTGCTGCAGCGCACACCTCATGACGGACTCCTCCCCCGCTCCACCACAGACCTGCGCAAGATCGACCAGTTACCCTACCGCATCGACTTGGCCGGCGGCTG
>JAAENG010000491.1 GCA_024224665.1 Chloroflexota bacterium
GGCCATGGTCGTCGTCAGGCGCCAGGTGATGATGTAGCGCGAGTAATCATCCAGAATCGTCGACAGGAAGTACCAACCCCAACCCACCACTCTGAAATAAGTAAAGTCGGTTTGCCACAGTTCATGTACCCGGCTGGTCGGGTGCTGGAACTTATCCGCTGCTCGCATCACCGTGAACTGTGGGCTGGTGATCAGGTCGTGGGCCTTTAGAATACGATAAACACTGGATTCAGACACGAAGTAGTCGTGGGTATCAGTGATGTGCCAGGCCAGTTCCCTGGGTGTCATATCGGGGCGATCCAGTGCTACCTCCACGATCATACTGCGAACCGAGTCCGGTATCCGGTTCCAGTAACGCCGGGAAGCCCGGCCCTGGTTCTCAAGTTCATCCAGACCGCCTTGCTCGTAGGCGCCATACCAGCGATAGAAACTGGTGCGGCTGACCTTGATTTCACTGAGCGTTCTGCGCACTGACAGTTCGGAATCCTCTACCAGGCGGATGATAGCCAGCTTTTCTGATGCGCTGCGCATCATTCGTCTTCCAAGGTCACACCCTGCCCAGTCAGACTTTTTTTGAGCCAGTCATTGCGCAGGTACAGTTCGGCGACAGCCTGCTTCAGGTCGCTATTCTCGCGCTTGAGGCCCGTCACCTCCTGGGTGTTGGCCTCGCGCACAGTATCGCCCGACAGGCGCTTCTTACCCGCTTCGAGAAAGTCCTTGCTCCACCGGTAATACAGGTTGGGGTTTATACCTTCCTGGCGACACAGCTCAGCTATCGAACTCTCACCCCGGAGGCCATCCAGGACAATGCGAAGAGCCTGCCCCACGAAGTGCTTTGGGTATCTTCTCCTCGGTGGAGAACTTACGGCGGGTTTTGCGGCGGATATCCTTGACCGCCTTCTCGGTGTTTGCCATGCTCATGGTGATACTCCTCTACTTCAGTCTAAAAGTAGCAGATGTATCTCTTAGTGGATCAGGTCATTTGGTACCATGGTGGCTGACGCCGCACACGTGACGCACGGGCCTCCATGATTGAGGACGGGGTCAATGAAACCATGATGTTGGGTGCTTTCAACTGACTGAAGTAAGCCGGCAAGTTTATGAATAATTTGGGGAGCATCAATAAGTTTTAACTCTTCCTGATATTCTGGATATGGTTTTTAAGGTATTTTATCGACCCGCACCCACTCCACGGTGCGACTCATAAAACCGACGTTCCCCGTGAAGAGCATTTGGTCAGCCTCGGGTAGAGACACTTCCACGTCCTTGTACTCGCCCAGTTTCTCGGCGTAGATCAGGCGATGCCACAAACCCCGTTCGGATTCGTCTGCTTGTAGGTCTTTCAGTAC
>JAAENG010000492.1 GCA_024224665.1 Chloroflexota bacterium
GCTGATGGACCTGATGCTGGGTCTCTGCTCGAAGGCGGACTCCAATATAGCTTGGGTGGGGCGAATCGACAGTTTGCCCGGAAAGGTGGCCGCCAATATCGTCCGCTCCAGACGCCCAGGCTTCCTCTCTATGCGATTCACACCATTTTCGGACTCAGACTCAACCTGTGGCTGCTTCAAGGGTGATGACTGCCACTCAGGAGATGACAGCACCCGACTTTCAATCCTTTTGCCCAACGCATAGATGCTCGTACGTGAAACGTCGAACATCTATGACGCCCATGTGATGATCCCGTGAGGACGACTTTCTCTTGGAATCAGGGGCAGCGCTCCCAGTACGAGTACTTCCCATGGCGAGAGATGGGGCAGTTTCGGCGCCAGCACTGTGCCCGGCCCCGATGGCAGCGATTGAAAAACGACTTCTAGCGGCTCTGGCCATAATGTGGTCGTTTGCTCAACTGTCGGGTATACTATCATGGAAAAGCAGTCTCCTTGTGTGTGTTTGGACTTGGTACGCTTAACCAAATCTTACACGAAGTGTAGCTTTTCTCGTATCATCTCAATAATTCGGGGTAGGGGCACGGTCTTGCACCTGCCCGACGGGCGAGCGCAATGGTGCGCCTCTACTTATTGAGAAGACACCTTTTCTCCTTCATTCAATTGTTAACGTGCTTTCTTCTACTGCTGAACCATGCCGATTATTGTTAGGTAGTTGTACTAAAGGAAGACTAAATATTGAAGATCGCTTTATCATTTTGATCTGCACATTTTGTGCTTTTCTCATATATAACTGTACTGGTTAGGTACCCTTTGAACAAACGGTTCTCCTCTTTTTCGGAGTGACCATCTTCAGGTACCGGGATTTCACCTGAGACGAGTGTTTGCAACTGGTGTGGTCATTCCGCAGCAGATGTGTAACATGCGCTTGGCCAGCACATTTTCTCATACATACTAGGTTTTTTTTGTTGTTATTCCATATAACTGATTCGATGGCTTCATTCGGAGGAGGATAGTCATGCGAAAAATCGTTGTCAGCACTATTCTGTTGGCCGTTATCTTTCTCGTAGTTGCTTGCGGAAGTGAGGAAGAGCCTACGGCGATCCCGCCGCCTACTGCCACGGCGATCCCGCCCACCGATACTCCCTTGCCGCCCCCAACAGATACTCCAGTTCCCGCGCCAACAGATACTCCCTTGCCGCCCCCGACAGATACACCGGTTCCCGCGCCAACGGATACTCCGGTTCCAACACCGGCAGAAAATGTTGTGCCGATCGATTTTACACAGGAAACGGAAATACCTGGCGGCGCTATCTATGCCGTGGATTTGCTCGGAGCCTGGGTTGAGGCTGGTGCGCCGGAAAGAGACGCCTTTGACTATGTCGGGCATGATGGCGGTAGCTACCAGGCCGATTTCGGGACCGATGTCTTGCCATTGTTCACAGAGGCGAATTTATGGTACACGGGAGCGCCGTCATGTGTGGGCTGCCACCACGAGAACCTAGAGAATGCCTTTCATGAGATGGATTTAAGCAACTACGAGGGGATCATGGCGGGCGGTGACCGCCTGTCTGAGCCGCCAGGCGTGCCTCTGTTTGGTCAGAGCGAGATCGGCGCGGAAGACTATGATTGGGATCATTCCAAGATGCGTGGGCGCTTGCGCAACAATCGTATGCCGCCAAGCATGCCTTTCGACATCACCGAGGCCAACCGGGATGGGCCGGTACAGGATGTGAACGGAACCGAGGTGATGGCAGTGGACCTAGTCATGGCCTGGGTGGAAGCGGGTGTGCCTGAGACAGAGGTGTTCGGTGACTATGCCGCCACGTTTAC
>JAAENG010000493.1 GCA_024224665.1 Chloroflexota bacterium
CGGGCACATAACAAGTCTCAACCACCCGCTCAAATCCCTCCACATAAGGCGCCTTCACCCAGTCGGCGCCCAACTCCGCCGCCACTCTGGCGGAGACGCTGATCGCTTCCAGAGTGCGTAATTCAGGCTCGCTATCAAACCCGCCCGGCACCATCTCCGCCATCACCGGTAAGCCCCAAAAGTGGGCCTGTCCTATCAGGCGAGCGAGGGTTTCGAGTGTGGCCTCTTCGTGCACTGTGCCGGGGAAGGTGGTCACGCATAGGGCATCAGCGCCCAAACGCAGGGCATCCTCGACTGTATAAAACTGGACGCCGGGGCCATCCATTGCGCCCAACACCGTGCCGGCGCCATCGATACGCAACACCAATCCCACTTGTGAGAGTTGTTCAGCGAAGCGTGTGGCCGTGCCAAAGCTGGCCATGACAGCATCCACGCCGCCGGCGATAATCTGTTGTAGGGTTTGTTCCATGCCTTCGATGCCTGAAGCAGGTCCGGTGATCATGCCATGTTCGGTGGCGCAGATCAGGGCGTGGCCGTCAGGTTGGAAGATGTGGTTGGTTCGGCGTGTGTTCATGGTGAATTGGGGGGATTGGGAATTGGAGATTGGTGATTGAGGTGGATTCGAGATTGGCGGTTTTGGGTTGAAGCGTGAAACGTGAAGATTAGAGTTGATTTGATGGGTTGGGTGGTGTTGAAACGAGTTGTTGGTAGCGATGGAATGCTTGGCCGTAGGTGTTGGCAAGATCGAGGTTGGGTTCGAGGCGGTGGACCGGGGGTTGTAGCTGCTGGATGCTTCGTTCCAGACTGGGGAAGGCGCCGACACCCCAGCCTACCAGGGCGGCAGCACCCAGGGCGGCCCAGCTGGGATAGTCGGCCAGCACGATGGGCACACCACTTACATCTGCCAGGATTTGGGGCCAGACCGGGCTATGTACGGCCCCACCGGCGATCCATAACTCCTCCACCGGCATGTTAGCC
>JAAENG010000494.1 GCA_024224665.1 Chloroflexota bacterium
GTGCGAGTAGTGGTCGATCCCTTTGATCGTACGGTTGAGACCTTTGAAGACAACAACGAGGCCACGGCCAATATCATCATTCTCACCCGCCCAGACCTGCTGATCCCAACCATCAGTCTCGATGAGGCCGAACCGGTTGTAGGTCAGGATGTACAGGTTGAAATGCCTCTGCAAAACGATGGCCAGACGGCTGCAAGCGCGTCTACACTGGCGCTCACGGTTGAAGACCCTGACAACGAGGTAAGTGTCATCTGTGAACCCACGCCCGCTGTACCCGGCGAGGATACTTTCACCGAACTCTGTGTCTGGTCGCCTTCTGCGCCTGGCTTGCATCGCTTGTTCGCTGTAGGTGACAATGGCGGCGTCATCTTCGAATCGGGTGAGGGAAACAATCACCAGTGGCGGGATCTCTATGTGGGGTTTGCCGGTCCGCTCCTACTTGATAGCGGTGCAGATGATGCAACGGATCCACCCTACGACCCGGCGTCAGGATACGGGTATATCGCAGACAACACTTTTGCCAGTGACTTCTGTGGATCCACTACTGAAGAAACTCAATTAGTCGCCGGTGATGGCTTAGTAGAGTACCAATTCGATCACTTATTGCCAGGTCATTTCTATCATCTGGATCTCACCCTTTACGAATGCGATAGTATCGGCCGCCAACAGCAGATCCTGGTCAATAATCAGATTGTTGGCGATCCAATCGATCTTTCGAGTGGCGAAATCCATGAAGTATCCATATTGCTCGATCCGGCATTCTACAAGGAACATGCGGTAACGATCGGCATCGAGGAATTACTCGGTAACGACGCCGTGGTCTCAGCCATTGCCCTGCATGATATCGACTATCGTTACGCCGATGCGGGCGGCGCTAATGACCCTGAATACGATGTCGACGCCGACTATGGTTTTGTCGATGGTGTCGAACAAGATTCTTGGGGCACATTGCCATACCAGTCCCGCCGCACCGACCTGGGAGACGGTGAT
This sequence comes from Chloroflexota bacterium, assembly GCA_024224665.1. Classification (GTDB taxonomy): domain Bacteria; phylum Chloroflexota; class Anaerolineae; order J102; family J102; genus PIVW01. Next base: position 991 of record JAAENG010000494.1, read on the forward strand.
CCGACAGATGATCCCGACGACGAACTGGTCTATCAATTCGATAATTTGGATCCCACACTGCGGTATTTCCTGCGATTTGTCTTTTACCAGAACTCCGTCGGACTTTCTGAACAGACGATCTGGGTGGATGACATCAGCACCGGCGAAATGGCCACTCTGGTCGATGAAGAGCGAGAGGATATCACCGTCAATGTTCCTCTAAACGCCTACTTCAACGATGGCAGCATTGAGGTTCAGATCCGCCGGGAGGACAGCACAACCGGCGCTTTTGTCAACGAAATAAGCCTTGAACAGAAAACACTTCTCGATCTTCCTCAGATTAGGGATATCTCGATTGTCAATGTCAATGACATTCAAGCGACCATTACCTGGCAAACCGATCGCCCCACCAATGGTGAGGTACACTATGGTCCGACCCGAGCCTTAGGAAGTGTCGCTTATGATGATAGAGGTGTGCAAACAACGGCCACAACACACTTCGTGAGTTTACTGGGATTGTCACCAGAAACCGATTACTTCTTCTATGTGGTTTCAGCAGATGCGGTGGATGACAATGAAGGTGCACTCTATCAGTTCAGAACCGGCCCTACTCTGGGGATAGGACAAAATGATACAGTCTACGGTCAGGTATTTGGCCCTGACGGCGTAACACCAGCAGAAGGCGCTTTAGTCAGGATACTGCTACTTGATGAAGACGGCCAACCTTCGTTGGGACAGGCATCACCCCTGGAAGCCATAGTGCAGTCTTCAGGCTACTGGTCGGTAAACCTGGGCAGTGCCCGTACCGACGATCTCCAGGCTTACTTTGCCTACAGCCCCAGTGGTGACCAACTCCAGCTCAACATCGATAGTGGTACGGGTTGCGCTGCGTTGCAGACAATCGACACGAGCGATGATACGCCTGCGCCATCTATGAGCCTGGTCTGCCCAACACAGACTGTCCATAATCTGGATGCAAGTTGGAACCTCATCGCCCTAAACCTGGATTCTGATCCTCACCCGTTAGCGCAGGAGGTTCTGGATGAAATCAACGCTCAGGGTGGCGATGCAGAAGAAATCAACCGTCGGCTCAACGGAAGATGGGATGCGCATATCGACGGCTTACCATTCAACAACTTCCAGACTATATTCACCGAGGCCTATTTTATCCGCACCAACGTTAGCAGTGTCTGGGTGCGTGAGGGACGCCCTCCACTAGACGTGTTGCCCGTCGATCTCTATTCAGGTTGGAACCTGGTTGGCTTCCCGAAACTGGCCCAACCGATGGATGCGGAAGCATTGCTCCTCGATATACAGGCCCAAGGCGGCGCCTGCGATGAAATCGACAAATGGTCGTCTGGAAACTGGCTCGGCCATCCCCTGGGTATTCCCATCAATCTCTTCGACATACGCACTGATGCGGGCTACTTTATTCGCTGCAGCAATGCGGTTACCTATATCATGAGTGACGCTGTGTACCAAACGATCTTTCCTGCTATCGAGCCGGTCGAGAGGTCGCCCGAGCCTGAGGCATCTCAGTCTCTGCCGCTGGTGGAGGATATCACGATCAGCAACCTCCGAGATGTGGCGTTTACCCTTTCCTGGCGTACAAATACGTATAGCAGAGGCTGGGTTGAGTTCGGAACCGATCCCGAAAACCTGGACCAGATCGCATACGATGATCGTGGTGAAGAGATCGTCTCCAGGCTATTTCATGCTAGTCTTGGCGGTCTCGCACCTGAGACCACTTACTACGTTCGCATTCATGCCGGAGAAAGCATGATTGATCAGAGTGGTGAACCCCTCCCGGTCACAACAGGCGCAATTCAGAGCCCAAGTATACCTTTTACCGCCTATGGACAGGTCGTGAAAGCAAATGGTACACCTGCCGGTGGGGCAATCATGCAAGTACGAGTTCATGGCGATCTTGTCGATGGTATTAACCTCTTGACCAGCCTGGTAGATGAATATGGATATTGGAGTCTTAGCCTGCCAGTAGAAGATTGTACGACAGCATCCCTATCACTCACAGTTGTCGAAGCGGAAGGCTCGATAACAGAGAGGGATATTTCGGCCTGTAACGCATCACCTGCACCGGCTATGGTGACAATACCAGACTATCAACCTCGTATCTACACCCCCCTGATTCAGCAATAACGCTCTCAACGTAGTCCTTGGGCTTCTGTGCAGAGCAAGAAATAATCCAGGCGAATGGATACAGTGTTCCTTCAGTTCAAGTTTTCCCCATCTGACCCGACCTGCTTCGCCCGGAATCACCCACCTTCGAACTGGACCCCTACACCTACGTATTATGTGGGTGCGGGGGCCAGTAATTCAGCTAGCTAAAGGTTCCTAGCAAAATCACCAGGAGAGACATAATCATGAAGTGGGCTTGCATCCGTAAGACAACTACCTACCTGGCCTTCGTTTGCGTGCTGGCTGGCTTTTTGCAGGGGGCGGCTCCACAACTGATGGCCAGTCGTACAGCGCAAGCGCAAGAGCCCGAATCTCAATTCAACAAGGTTTATATCACCGACGTCGGAAATGGAGGCTTTGTCGTGAGTTGGACTACTTCAGAAGCATCTACCGGCGCGGTTGAATGGGGAGAAGCAACACCTCCAACAAACTGGATCAGTGATCCCGCTGTGGATACCAGCGCCCACTATGTACGTGTGGCGGAGGGAGATGTACTCGAATCCCAAACCCATCACCTATTTCAAGTTACGTCGGATACGACGGTGGATGACCGCAATGGCGATTACTATACCGTTTCTACAGGTCCAATTCCAGACGGTAGCACGCCGTCAGGTCGTACGATCTGGGGCTATGTTTATCAGAAAGATGGATTTACACCCGCTGTCTATGTCACCGTATACCTGCAAATAAAAGACGGCGATGGCATAGGCAGCAGCGGCGTCTCGCAGTGGGTTACAGTCCGAACTGATGAACAGGGTGGGTGGTATTACACCATGGACATTCGTACGGCAGATGCGGGTGGTTACTTTTCATTTAGCGATGGTACAGACGAGCTTTATGTAATAGCGCGGGGAGGTAGTGCCGGGGTTGCTGCGGTCACTACAAACACACCTGCTGACTATCCCAAGGGGTACCAGTTTGCCGATATTGTACTAGGTTCGCCTTCTGCCCCTGTCACACCGTCGGTATCGATAAACCAAGATAGTTCGCCCGATGTGCAACTCTCTTGGTCTCATCCAGCTGACTGTGCGGATTACGAAATATGGTGGAGCGAGAGTCCTTACTTCGACCGAGGTGACAGCGGATCCCATTGGTTAGCCGATAGTTCGCCGCCGCTCGAGGATACTACGATAAATCACACTCACACCGGCGTCTTAGGTGACACAACAGACGAGTACTATGCCATCACTTGCTTCAACCTGGCCGGCGAGCCTGCCACGGGTTCCAGCCCTGTGGGCACATTTAGTTTCAGCTTGACACCGGGCGCATCCTAATATCTCACCGTCGACTTCCATAGAGATCAATGTCTAAACGTTCATCGAGCCTTGGGTTATTGCTGTTAGTCTGTAGCCTGATCACACTCACAGCCAACTACACGCAGGCATATGTTTGGGCTAAAACCAGTCCTGCAGCGGGCGTCGATCAACTACAAATCACCAACGTCAGGGATGTAGCGGTTACCATCTCCTGGCTGACCGATTCATCTGTCACAGGCCATGTTCACTATGGTACTAGCACAGCCCTGGGGCAGATCGCCAATGATGGCCGAGGGGCGACGACCTTTGCCGAGACCCATTATGTTACCTTGACCGGCCTTTCGCCTAAAACGACCTACTATTTCGACATCGTGTTGGACAATGGCGCCCATATCGATGACAACGGGGGCGCACACTATCAACTGAGCACGGGACCAACGCTCGCCGTGCCGGCTCCCGACACTGCCTACGGGCAAGTCTTTCTCAGCGATGGTGTCACGCCCGCTGCCGGGACTATCCTATATATTGAATTGGCGGATGCCGATGGGCAGGGGTCAAGTGGGCGATCGGCATCGTTGTCGGCACTGGTCGCTGCCAACGGCTTCTGGGCAACTAGTATGAGTTCGGCTCGAGTTCAGGACTACAGTGCGACCTTTCAGTATTCAGACAGCGGGGATACAGTGCGACTATTCGCCCAGGGTGCCAGTCAGGGCAGTGCCACTATCGAAACGGACACTGCAGATGATACACCTGCTCCGGCCATGGAGCTGCAATCCTCTCAACAAACGAGTACGCCCTCCCCCACGGCATCGCCGACTAATACACCCTCAAGTACTCCTACGCATACGCCAACTCCAACCAGAACCTTCACGCCGACAGCAACGTCTTCACCAACGGCTACCCCGACTCCTACATCAAGCTCAACACCTTCGCCGTCACCCACATCGACTCACACACTAACACCGTCGCCCACTCACACGGCAACGCCTTCACCAACGGCTACTCCGACTCCTACATCAAGCTCAACACCTTCGCCATCACCCACACCGACTCACACACTAACACCGTCGCCCACTCACACAGCAACGCCTTTGCCAACGGCTACTCCGACTCCTACATCAAGCCCAACACCTTCGCCATCACCCACACCGACTCACACACTGACAACGTCGCCGACCAGCACAACAACCCCCTCACCTGAACCAACTTTGAGCCCAACTCCAACTTTGACTCATTCTCCCTCACCTACACCTACACCTACTCCTACTCCTACTCCTACACCTACCATTCCTCTACCGCCAACAGATACACCCACCATCACACCGACGCCAACAGCAACACCCTACGTTACCAATACACCCACGCCGACTGCTACAGCCACATCTGAACCTATCATCTGTCCTACAACCACAACCCCAGTGGACATTGCGCTGGTGATCGACCGCTCAGGCAGCATGAATGGTCAACCCATTTCCGACGAAAAAGCTGCTGCCAGGAATTTTGTGGATTTGCTGAACTTCGAACAGGATCAGGTGGGGCTAGTGTCCTTTTCTGCCGAAGCAAGTCTCAACCAACCACTCAGTAACAGCGGTGACGCTGTGAAAGACGCTATCGCTGCCTTAGTGGCCGGTGGTTATACCAATATGACTGCGGCTATTAATACCGCTCAGACAGAATTGATAAGCGTTCGTCACAATCCCTTAGCTCGACCCGTCATGCTCTTTATGTCCGACGGCCTTCCTGAAGGTGAAGACACGCAGGCTTCCGTACTTATTGCCGCACAGGCAGCCAAAGATGCGGGTACCCGTATCTTCACCATAGGGTTAGGTAGTGTCGACGCCAATCTCATGAGACGATTAGCGTCAACACCCGCTGATTACTACTTCGCTCCAACATCACCTGATCTTACAGCCATCTACCAGACTATAGCGCAAGTCATCCTTTGCGGTGAACCTACGATTAAGGTGATCCCTGTAGAAATCCGTGCTCCATTGAGTGGCAACAGCTTCACCGTAGATATTACCGCTGAAGATGTTGTTGATCTGGCAGCGTACCAGCTTGACCTGCTGTATGATCCGTCGATTGTCCAAGTGAACGATGTAGTTACAGGATCGCTCCTTGGCAGTACCGGTCGTTCCGTAAGTCCGGTAGAGCCTATTATCGACAATGGGGAAGGTAAAGTAAGTATTGGTGCCTTTACCTTCGGCAATCAACCCGCCGTCAATGGTTCAGGCACTTTAGCGACACTCACTTTGCTTCCTCGGGCAAGTGGTTTCAGCGACTTGACTATTCAGAACTTACAAGCCTCAACGGCCGATCTGGAACCCTTGGACATCACCACCGAAGCTGGGCATGTAGAAATCATCGGCTGTTTCGGCGACTTTGATGGCGACAATGATGTAGATATCTTCGACCTGCAGCGAGTCGCTAATCAGTGGAACTGCCGCAGTGGTAATGATTGCTACAATATCATCTTTGACACCGAGCCAGATGGTGACATCGATGCTTTTGACTTACAACGGTTCGCTGCTGCTTGGGGGACAACGTGTACGCCGAGTCAGGGGCTCAATCTGCTTGCTGCTGGCACTTCCTCTGCAGCTGTAAGCCTATCCATCCAGCCGGCAACCATTCAAATGCTCCCCGAAGATTCGATTTCCCTCACAGTTTGGATTGAAGATGCAACAGATGTCGGCACGTTCCAGTCCGACTTGGTATTTGATCCCGACATTCTTGCCATCGAAAGCGTGGCGCTGTCGGATTTCCTAGGAAGTACGGGCCGTACGGTTTCAGCGCTTGGACCAACCATCGATAATATGATCGGACGTGTAACTTTCGGCGCCTACACGCTAGGCTCTCAGCCAGGTCCTAACGGCAATGGTGGTTTAGCAGTAGTTACCATACGAGCTAAAGCAGTTGGTGAAACCATAATCAGTTTCCAACAAAGTGGCATTGGTAATACCCGGGGAGATCCTTTGCCTCTTGGGGGCTTAGAACCAAGTTATGTAAAGATTAGCGACCATCTATACCTTTATTTGCCTATGATTACACGTTGAGTGCACAGTTTACAGCCGTTCAAATCATATACACCGACCTGCCGGAGTCATAGAAAATCCTGGCAGGTCATACTCTTTCCCTTTGGTCAATAACCAGCACCTTTGTGTACCAGGGAACACACTGATTATTAGCATGATAGGTCGGTGCATAGAAAGGAGGTAGAATTATGTCGAAGTTAGATATATTTCATACGATAATTGATATCCGTATCTTTGCGATCATCATAAGTATTCCATTAGCTGTTTGTCTCCTCCTTGGCTGCGCAGGTCAGGTAGCGCCTGGCACTCAGGTTGTGCCAAGGCAATCACAAGAGGTGGACGATTTGGAGGCAGAAGCAGCGGCGATGGCAACCAAAGCCGCTGCTGTAGAAACGCTAGCTGCTGCAACCAAGGCCGCTGCTCTGGATGGTCATGTTACTGACATTCCTCCCGGTGAAACCCCGCCCCCTGAACCGCCAGACAGCCCTGATGATACACCGTCCCCTACAGCGACCATCTCAATCTCTCAAATCCGAACCTTAACTCCTACCCCAATTTTCACCCCCGCCCCTGTCCCTCCGAGTCTATCTGTCAAAGTACAATCAAGCAAGCTAAATGTCAGAGAAGGGCCCGCCACCAGCCATGGAATCGTTACCCAGGTTCGGAAGAATAAAACGCTGGCCGTCCATGAAAGGACAGAGAAGGCAGACTGGATCCGAATAACCACACCCAAGGGAGAAGATGGGTGGGTATCTGTGTCACCAACTGACATAGGTGATCGCGTGAATGAAGTGCCTGTTGCCATAGATCCGCCGACTCCTCCCCCCTGCCGGACAGGGACCCGAGGTATGATTGCCTTCAAGTCCAGCCGCGGCGGTATCTGGGTCATGAATGGGGATGGCAGCAATCAAATGCCCATGTGCAATCCGAACAGGTATTATTCGGCGTTAGGGCTGCGAAGTCATGAATACTGTTCCAAGGATGGACTGTATTGTGTGGAAGTCAGGCATCATGACGTTTATGTCGAGGATCGGGAATATGGGTCTGGCTGGCATCAGATCGTAAGCAACAACAACATAGACTGGGATCCACGCATTCATCCTGAAGGATACTGGGTGGTGTTCGTAACCAACCGCAATGGCAATGATGAGCTGTGGCTGATCAGCCGTGAAGTCACGGGTGAACGCCGTCTAACCATAAATGATTGGCAATGGGATAAACACCCTTCCTGGTCCCCCGACGGAAATCGCATCGTGTTCTACTCAAACCGGGTGACTGGCAGAAAACAGCTATGGGTGCTGGATCCAAACACGCCGCTGCGAGAGAAAACTAATCCACGTAATATCAGTCGTAACCGTTCTGTAGATTCGGATCCGGTGTGGTTGAAGTAGAGACAGGTTGGAGAGACGAGGTGAACTTGTGATTCAATGAATGCACTTACAGATTCGTTCAATATCATGCCGCCGACTCTACGTGTGGGAGATCAGTGGTATTACCAAGCGCGGATAAACATTAACGACTAGAAAACCCAGCCTGAGACGCAAAACGCCCGACCTGAAGAATCAGGCCAGACGTCTGAGCAAAATACAGTGGGGCCCCTCGGGCTCGAACCGAGAACCGGCGGTTTATGAGACCGCTGCTCTAACCACTTGAGCTAAGGCCCCTGGTATAGCGAACTGCCAGGGTGTTGTTTCTTCCTGACAGCTCTTTGTTAGGATTGCACAAGACACAAATTATCCAACATTCTTGTAAAATCCGTGAGCAACTCCAGTAAAATACTGCCAGTTTGGGATAATAGCTTTACTGGAGTTGCCTTAGCCTAAGCGGGCGACGGGACTCGAACCCGTGATAACAGCTTGGAAGGCTGTTGTGTTACCACTACACCACGCCCGCATGGCTGTCGGGGCGGCCGGATTTGAACCGACGACCTCTTGGACCCAAACCAAGCGCGCTACCGAACTGCGCTACGCCCCGGTGGGCCAGTGAAGCTAGTATATCCTTTTTGGCAGGATCGCGTCAATTTTTGCAAGCGACAGCAGCACCTGCTTACCGTGGCTCCCAGGCCAGACCCGCTTCTTGCCAGGCCGGCAACAAGCCCTCAACAGGGAATAATCGGCTCACAGACAGATCTTCGAGCGACCACACATAGATCGCCCAATCATTCTCACGGTTGGACAAAAAGGCAATGGTTTCACCATCAGGAGACCAGGCAGGCAGCCCGTCCACAGTGCTTTCCAGAGCAAAGAAGGGGATCGTCCCGGTTTCGGCATGGATCACAAAGATATCCCAACTGGGACTGCGCCCATTGGACATGAAAGCGATGTAACGTCCATCAGGTGACCAGCAGGGCACGCTGTCACCGGCCGTAGTGGTCAGTTGCCACCGTTGTCTGTTTTCAAGGTCGTATATCCACAGCCCACAAGCTTCGCTATGACAACCCTGATAGACAATACGGCGGCCTTCGGGCGACCAATCACCCCCCTGTCCCTCTCCCAGATCAACAACGAGGCCGGTACTCAGATCCAGGATGAAAAGATGCGATTTCCGATCCGTCGTGCGGCTGATGGAGGAGAAGAGGATGCGCTTGCCTTCAGGCGACCAGCGAGGCAGGCTGTCGCCGGCCTGGTCGGTGAGGCGAACGGGGGCAAGGCCGGGACCTTCATGTAGCGTGATCCCGTAATTCTCGGCATTGGTGGAGCGCACGATCACATGACCTTCAGGACCTACATCAGGTTGCAAAGACTCCTGAGCGATTTCGACGCTGGGCATGCCGGCAGCGATATCCCAAAATCGGGTCGTGTGATGGGTTCGGGTATCCTCGAAATAGGTGTAGGCGATGCGCCCTTGCGGGAAGGGGGTTGGCCCGCCTGTCTGTGGCACTGGCAGATCGTTTGAATTCTCGACGATCAGTGTGTCTTCACAGCGCAGGCGCGCATCTGCCAGTTTGGCCTGTACTTGTGGGTGCTGATGCAATTGCAGCGCCAACTGATAGCGCTCGACGGCCAGGCAGGGATCAGAGTAACGCACACTGTCTCCATAGCCGGCGTACGCCAAGAATAGCTGTTCGGGCGTATCCTGAAAATCGGGATCATGGGCAAACAGGTCGGTAAAGGCGTTGATAGCCGCGGCCCAGTCACCCTCCATATGAGCTTTACCGCTAACATAGAGATCGATAGACTGTTTCAGGCGGGTGGCATTGACATTGCCCGGTCGCAAGTGCAGGGCCTCTTCGACCAATTGTTCTGCGCCGGCGATATCAGCCGCCGCTTCGAGTGTAAGCGCCTGATTATATAGGGCCGTAAAGAGCATTTGGTCTACCAAACCGGCTTGAACACCTGTATCCTCTTGGCTGAGCGCTCGAAGCTGCGCCATAGCCGCTGACCAGTTGTTCGCATCCAACTCCATCTGCGCCGCCATAAGTGCTTTTTCGATTGCAGCTGCCCGCAACGCTGCATTATCCAACTCCGCTGTCTCCTCTCGTTCCGGAAGTGGAGATTCGAAAGGGGTGGGGTCGGGAATTGATGGGGGTTCGAGCATCGTCATGCGGCTGAACTCACCACGCGCACTCGTGATATCTCCCTCCATCAGGTCCTTTATCCCAAACCGCAGACGCTGGACGATAGTCTCGTCAATCGTGGTCTGGCGCTGCTCCATGCTCTGCCGCAATCCCCATTGGCCCACGAACACAAGCAGGGCCAGAAGCGTAAACAGCAGAATGGCAGGAATAAGCCGAGCACGCCAACGCCGCCGGCGCCGCTGGCCCCGTCGAATCCTGCCGGTATAGCTCACCCGACCAATGGCCTTATCCCAATCGATCTCACTGCCACAGACGTGACAACGATTGGGGGCGCCTTTGAGGCGCGCACCGCAGATACTACAAGAATAAGAGGCCATGCGTTTTACAATAATGTGCCGGTGTCAGCAGAGAAAACATCTCAAACATGGTAGGGCGTGACCTGCATATTGATCTGTTTGTAGTAAGCGCTTTAGCGCTGTTTCCAGCCGCAAAGGTGATCGATCACTTACTTACTACAAACCGTCATGGAAATAACTCGCCCATCTTCCAAATCGATCCACCAGACTCGATAAATTGAAAGCTGATGGGTGGTTGTGCGGGCGGTAACAGGATGTCGGCAGGGCTTGCAGGATCCACGATCATGTTGAATCGCAGCAATTCGCCCTGATCATCATTTACAATCAGGTCTCCGGAACGAGTGGCGGTGCTGAAAATCCGCAGGCGCAGTTCGTCTCCCTCATGGTTCAGGTGGACGGCGCCATTACCATCGGCGGCAGTAATACCACCAATTCCGGCAACAGGATACCATAGTTCACGCCAAATGACCTGATCGCCGGGTGAAAAACTACGTTGTTCGGAGAATGTGGGTGTGAGCCCGCCCTGCAATTCGACATAAGTCGATCCATCATCCGTGAAGTTCCCCGGATCGATCGCTTGACTCCAACCGAGGCCGAAGCTCTTGACCCCGGGGATTATCTGTGGGGGAAAGACGCGGACGACACCCTCATCGCTCGCAAGGTCATAAACTGCTGTCCAGTTCGCTTGCGCCTGAGGATGGGCGAAGAAACCCAGCCACCGCTGCCAACTGCCAAGCCGGCTGATATCCCTATCGTTGTGCAGCGGCCAATCGAACAGACCGCCTTCTCCGGGGAGATCGTATTCACCTGTCGAGTGAACCTGTTTGGTATCTCCGGGGATGATGAAACGTAAGTCGGGGCCTACGCGGTTGGCCGGGCCAGGCGCCAGCATGGCATTGAGCCAGAAGGCGGCATCGACCGGCTCGTCTCCGCGGTTTTCGAAAGTTAGGTCAAGCGTAAAAGCAGCACTGTCAGGCTCAAGCCCCACATCCACATTGAGATGAATCTGTTCCTGGGCTTTGTCGAACAGGGTCACGCTGCCTGCAGGCGGAACCGGTTCCGTGATGAAACCCCAACGCTCACCCCAGGCATAGCCATGCTCTACCACGGGCAGGCCCCATTCGATGCCCCCCGCTGCCAGCCAGCCATTCCCCTGTTGTTCTGGCCCCCAGGGTGAGGGTTTGATCACGGGATTCTGGTAGAGTTCATTGCTGCCGGTCGGCTTGAAAATCATCTGGTAGAGCCTGCCACCCAGGTCGGGCATGAGGCTGAGACGCAGCCACTGGTTTTCCAGGACGACCAGGCGGTAGCTGAGAGGGCTGGGCTGGGGAATACTGGCTTCGTACGCCGCCTGATCGAAACGCTGATATTCCCAGCCGGTAGCCTCGTCGACGGCGGCTGAGGTGAATTCATACCAGGGATAGGTTGGGATCGTGATCGAACTCTGGACAATGCTTACCGAGTCGCCTGGTGTGGGCGGGGGTGGGGGCAAGGGGATGTTGGTAACAATGGGCAGGTCGAGCCCGGCCGGCAGTTCCAGCAGGAAGGCTGCAATCCAGGTTTGACCTTCGCCTTCCATATCAAGTTGTATCCAGTCCCCGGCCGGGTTTTGCGCCTGCAATAAGACTTCCTGCCCCGTTTTGATCTCGCCGATGATGGCGTGATCTGTGCCCGGCCCCGCCCGTAGATTCGCCCCGTTGCTCAATTTAGCGATCGGCGCCAAGGGTTCTTCATCCGACTGTGGAGAAGGCGAACTTGCCGCTGTTGCCGTAGCGGCCGGGAGCGGTGTGGGGATCGCGACTGTTGTGGCAGTGGCGCTTTGCTCAGGCTCAGGTGTATCTGTTGCAGCCGGCGGCAGGGGTGTATCGTCCGGCTGATCGGTAGCCGGCGGCGCAACTGTGGCCGTCTCCATATCCAGCGCCATCGCCGCTACGGTCGGCAAGGGAGTTGCGGTCGCAGATCCGGCGCCACCACAAGCAGAGAGCGCGATGAGAAGCAGGGGGAAGAAGAGATATCGGTAACTCACAACGCTATTTTAGAGGAGTCGAGCGCTGAAAGCAAGATGATGGTGTCTCCCATACGCTCTCATTCTCCTCATGATTCCCAGTTTCTCTACCGGACACTTTTTCCATTGTGTCACCCTGAGCGGGTCAAACACACAACTTTCATGGTCTCGAAACGCCAGCGAAGGGTCTCGCGGTCATGAAACGAGAGATTCTTCGCTGGAATCGACTTATTTTTGAGTATTATTCGTTGAAAACTGTATTAGGCAAGCACATGTTGCACTTCGACTGAGGAACGAACTTCCCCAGTATCAGATATTTTCGCAGGTGAAACCCCGTCATTCGGGGATGTCGGCCCCGAAAAAGAGGTGGGCGATTTGAGTAAAGTGTATCTGACCAATACAATTATTCGTTGAAAACGATGAATTTTCGACATCTATTGGCTTCGTGAACCCGCTCAGAATGACATTTCATAAAGTGTCCGGTAGAAAATTCCCAGTATGAAATCCCCGCCATTTCGCCTAAACCCTACTGGGCATGCTACCATGCCCACATTTCCATTCGGAGGCATGGCATGCACATCCAACCCTTAGTCAAGACTCTGCAACAAGCTTACTCAGGTGAGGCGGCGAAACGCTACGTGGGCGAGATCAGCCGCCATCATCGCATTCAGGCCAGCCCCGGATATCGAGCGGCAGCGAACTGGCTGGTCGAGACATTGCAAGAGGCCGGTCTCGCCGTCACGGTCGAGCGCTATCCCGCCACTGAAGAGGCCAGTTTTTGGACACTACCTTCCTTTCAAGAATGGGATTGCCGGACGGCCACGTTGGATTGGCTTCGGGCAGGGGGTGATGAGCGTCTTTGTGACTACCGTGCTTCTGCCGTCTCGGTGGTGCAGCGCAGTGTCTCGGTTCAGGGCGAGTTCGCAGTAGTAGACGCCGGCGATGGCCTTCCGGAAAACTACGCCGGCCTGGATGTGGCCGGAAAGCTGGTGCTAAGCCGGTCTCCCATACGTGAAACCTACCAATTGGCGGTGATCGAACGGGATGCTGCCGGTGTGCTCTTCGACCACATTGCCGGTGATGCCCCGGGTCGCAGCCGCACCGATCTGCCCGATACCCGCCAATACGCCTCCTTTTGGTGGCAGCCCGAGGATGAGAAGAGTTGGGGTTTTGTGCTTACCCCTCGCCAGGGTGACACGCTACGAGCGACATTGAACAAGGGTGAAACCGTCACCCTGGGCGCTCACATCGACGCCCGGCATTATGATGGCGAGTTCGAGGTGATCCTGGCCACGATTCCGGGCCAAACTGACAAAAGTGTGCTGGGCATGGCCCATCTTTGCCATCCCCAAGGATTTGCCAACGACAATGCCTCGGGTGCCGCCTGCCTGTTGGAAACCGCCACGACCCTGCAGCGGTTGCTTCATTCTGGCGAATTGCCCCAACCGCAACGCACACTGCACTTCCTGTGGATTCCTGAGATGACGGGCACTTACGCCTGGTTGGAGGCTCACGAAGCGCGCATCCCCACCATTGTCGCCGGGTTGAATCTGGATATGGTTGGTGAAGATCAAGAGAAGACCGGGGCAGTGATGGTAATCGACCGCCCTCCTGAATCCCTGACATCTTTCGCGCCCGACCTGCTGGAACGCCTGCGCGAAGAACTGTTCGATGAGCAATCGAATCTCAGTGGCATCGAACGCTACCCGCTCTTCCGCTATGCCAGCACAGGCTTTAGCGGCGGCAGCGATCATATGATCACCTCTGACCCCGCGGTAGGCATCCCCACGCCCATGCTTATCCAATGGCCCGACCGTTTCTATCACACCACTTCCGACACCTTGGACAACGTCGATCCGAAATCATTGTGGCGGGCGGGCGTAGTTGCCGGAAGCTACCTCTACTGGCTGGCGCAAGCAGGCGAACGAGAGGCGACGTGGTTGGGTTGGGAATTGGTTTCTCGTTACGAGCGCCGTCTCAGCCAATACATACAGGATCAGACGACGCTGCTTTTGGGCATGGAGCATCCATCAGATAGGGCAAGGGCGTGGCGCCAGATCCAAAAACGGGCGAGCTATCGGCAAGGGCGGGCGTTGGCTGCCATCGAGACATTACAACGCTTGAGTGAAGGACAGAGCCACAGAACAAGTTTACAGCCCGAGATAGAAGAGATCACCGATCGGGCGCTGGATCGCAGCCGGCGGCAGATCCGCCCTATCACCTTGCCCATGCTGCACCCTGAGCCGGACGCCTGGCATGAACGTGCAGACCAATTCATCCCTGAACGGCTGTATCGAGGTCCCATCATGGACATGGCGGCGCCGCTCCCCCTCTTTACATTCGCGGAGGCAGATGCAGCCGCCTGGCGCAAACTCTATGCGGAAGATCCTGACTGGCGCACGCTGCGCGTCTTCGCCGAATACTGGGCGGATGGGCAGCGTAGCTTGGCCGAGATCGCCGATTTGGTCGAGCTAGAGACCGGTCGGGTCATCGGCCCTGCCATCGAGACTTACTTTCGGCTGCTGGAAAAGGCAGGGGTGATGCGAATAAGGCGGCGCACACAGTAACAGTAATTCGCCAAAATGGACCCCGCCACGAGCAGATGATGTCGGCATAATGGTTGCGATGGGGCCGCTCACCTGCCTTGCAGCGGCAGCCTGACCCAAAAACGCGCCCCGCTGCCAACCGTCGACTCAACCCCAACCTCGCCACCGTGAGCGAGGATGATCTCCTGCACAATGGCCAGACCGAGCCCCATATTATCGCGGCTACGCGCTTTATCCGCTTGATAAAATCGATCAAACACATGAGGGAGTTCAGTGTGGGGAAGGCCTGGGCCCGTGTCATCGATTTGAATCGCTGCTTCGCCCGCTGCACCCGGCGGACGTCTCAACTGGCAGGTCACGCGCCCGCCTTCTGGGGTATGGTGGATGGCATTGTCTAGCAGATTCAGAAACACCTGCATCAGGCGATCCGCATCACCCAACAGCCAGATACCTTGTTCACCGCTATAATGCAAGTCAATGTGTTTCTGTTCAGCTGTAGGTGAGAGACGCTCTACCACACGAGTGAGAAGAGCATCGATATCCACCGGCGCCTGTATCCATTCGATCTGCCCCGCATCCAAGCGGGCTAGCTCCAGCAATTGTTCGACCAGGCGACTCATACGTAATGCTTCATCGTGGATGACCTGTGCCGAGCGTTGGGTACGTTCTGGATCATCGGCCACACCTTCGAGAATTGCCTGGGAAAAACCCTGGATGGAAGTCAACGGCGTTTTGAGATCATGAGAGACATTGGCGATAAACTCGCGTTGAGCCTGCCGCGAAGTTTTGACCTCATCTGTCATTCTCTCGAATTGTTCAGCTAATTGTACGACTTCCAGCGGCCCCTTGACATGAAGGTCAACATCAAGATCGCCCTGCGCTACCTGTTCGGTTGCTGCTGCGATCTGTTTCAAGGGTTTAGCCACCGATCGGCTGATCAGCCAGGCAAGGGCCAGGCCCACCAACATAGCGATGCCAGCAGCCCATAGCAACAGCTGTCCAATCTCTCCGAGACCGGCTAACGATTGGCGGGGCGTAATCAAAGCCACAATGAGCGGTGCACGACGGTTTTTTCGAGGTTGAGGGAGGAGGGCGACCGATAGGGCATAGACAAAACGTTCACCCGATGGCGTACCGAACATGCCCGTAACGGGCGAGCGTAGCGCCGCTCGCAAACGCGCTGGGGGCAGATCTGTGAGTACAGACTGGCCAACGAGAGCACCATCGCCGGTATCGCCGATAACTCTATCCCGATTCAGCAAAAGTACCCTGGTGCGGGGAACCCTGGCACTGACCTTTAGTTCTTCGATAATCTGTTCAGGATTCATGCCCTGCTCTGTCAACGCCCGTACCAGCCTCGTCGTCAAAGGGATCGATGCCTTGAGGCGCGCTTCACTCACCTGATCCTGACCGCTACGAAACAGTAGGGCCAATGTCAACCCTGCCGCGAACAGAATGACGACGATGACGACGATATAGGAAATCAGGAGCCGGGCGCGCAAAGACTTGAACATCAGACTAAAATACGAGTTTGTAACCTATCCCCCACACCGTTTCTATAGCCACTTGGCTGATGCCGAGTTTACTGCGGAGATGAGCGACGTGAACATCCACGGTGCGGGTTTCGCCATAATACTCGTAGCCCCAGGCCTGGTCGAGCAACTGGTCCCGGCTCAAGACGATGCCGGGATGTCTGAACAGCACCAACAAGAGATCGAATTCCTTTGAGCGCAAAGCTACGAGCTGGCCCTGGACGTAGACCTCTCTGGCGGGAATATCGATGCTGACGTCCTCTATTACCAGGAGATCGTCTGATTTTGTCTCTGCGGGGACTGTGTACGTCGTCCGGCGCAAGACCGCCTTGACTCTGGCAACAAGTTCCCGCGGATTGAAGGGTTTGGTCAGATAATCATCGGCCCCTAGCTCAAGACCAACGATTTTGTCGATATCATCGGTACGTGCCGTCAGCATGATGATTGGGATGTCGTAGTTTGAGCGAACGCGCCTGCACACCTCCCATCCATCCAGTTCCGGCAACATCAGGTCCAGCACGATGAGATCGGGGGAGGTCGCCTGGATTTGCGTCAGGGCTGCCAGACCATCTTTCGCCGTTACAATCGTGTATCCCTCGCGTTCGAGATACATCTCGGCCAGTTCGACGATGGTGGGTTCGTCATCGACAAGTAGAATGGTCGGTTTCACGACATAAGCTCCGGCACAGCGTATGCGCATTGTAGCGGACGCGTGAAGCCCGAGCAAGCGTGTACTCCTACAACGTTCCCTTGGTGGATCAAAATCTGAGTTGTTTCGACATGCTGTGCCGCAAACCTCGTTCGCAGGAGCACTAAAAGGCTGGATCATGTTGTACCTCCGATCCACCAGCATAGCTATCGTCACGCACTAGAATGTTTGCAGACTGTAAAAAAATCGTAAAATGTGTATTAGGCAAGCGCATGTTGCACATCGATTGAGTAACGAACTTCCCCGGTATCAGACATTTTCGCAGCTGAAACCTCGTCATTCGGGGCTGTCGACTCCGAAAAAGAGGGGGGCCATTTGAGTGAAGTGTATCTGGCCAATACAAAAAATCGTAAAATGATCTATCGTACAACGTATCTAGTTGTGATAAACTGCTTTCCAACTCTCTACTTCAACACAACCATAATCTTCCCGGCAACACGCTGTTCAATGACCAACACACAAACTTCCACCGCCCTGAGCTATCTCGGGCATGCCACCGTCATGCTCAATTTCGAAGGGTTGAACATCCTCACCGATCCGGTGTTCGGCGACAGGGTCATGCACCTGCGGCGGCAAACGATCTCGGCAAACGAGTGGCTGGCGCGCCAGCCCAGGCCAGGTGTCATCGTCCTTTCTCATCTACATCTCGATCATCTCAACCTCCCCTCGCTTAGACGTCTGCCAAAGGATGTACCCATGCTCGTCCCCAAGGGAACGGCGCGTTGGCTTCAACCCCTGATCGCTCAGGACCTGGTGGAGATAGCGCCCGGCGAGGAAATGACTTTCAATGGCGTCCGCATTCTGGCTACACCGGCTCTGCATGGCAATGTCGAACGTAATGCCCTTTTTGATCGGGCGCAGGGCTACCTCTTTAAGGAAAAGCACACCATTTACTTCCCAGGTGATACAGATGTCTTTCCCGAGATGGTCGAGTTGGGCGAACATGGTCTTGACCTTGCCCTTATGCCGATATGGGGTTGGGGGCCAACACTGGGCAGCGGGCATCTGGATCCGGAACGTGCCGTCCAGGCCCTAAACATGTTGCGGCCGCGTATGGCGATACCAATCCACTGGGCTACGTTTCGCCCCTTCGGTTTCTTTTGGGAACATCTCAACTATCTTAATCAACCCGGTCCTGAGTTTCAGCGGCTGGCCGCCGAACGCTCACCCGACATCAGGATTCATATGCTGAAACCCGGCGAGAACTTCGTGCTGGATTGATAAGGACTCAGGTTGGAATTAAGGTTGCTCCAGGAAAATAACAATCCAAAACTCGTGAAACGTGATGCGTGATACGTAGTGATTTCACGCCTAAATCCTCACGTTTTACGTTTCACGCTTCACATAGGACTAAGGTCTTGGGAGCATTCTTACTCGGAACTCCCTAAGTCCACTTAACGACCCTACCAACGGCAGCGCTATTACTGTCATCGACACCCGTACCATATTACAATGATCGAACGCAGTCCCAGCCCCCAGCCCCCAGCCCCCGACCTCTGACCTCCGCCTTCCGCCCTCTAATCCGCTTCACCCGCACCACTTCTACCCAGGATTGGGTTAAAAAATGGGCGCAACTGGGCGCGCCGGAAGGTCTGTCCGTGCAGGCGCTGGAACAAACGGAAGGGCGAGGGCGTCTGCAACGTGAATGGTGGTCACCTTACGGCAAAGGTTGCTATCTTTCTGTACTCTTGCGACCACCGATTCCACTCAATCAAGCCAGCCGCCTGACCATGCTGGCATCCCTGGCCGCCATTCATGCCTGCCGAGAACTGGCAGGTGTGACACCCCGACCCAAATGGCCTAACGACTTGCTGCTGGAAGGCCGCAAACTAGCCGGGATATTGACAGAGTTAGAGCACCAGAACCAACGCTTGAACTACGCGGTCATCGGCCTGGGTCTCAATGCCGCAATGACGTTTACGAATACACCATTACAAAGCACTGCCGTCAGCTTGCAAGAGATCAGTGGGCGGACAATCGATATCGACGCCCTGCGTGATGCTTATCTCGAACGACTTTTCACATCCTACCAGCAGTTTCTGGCCGGAGCTTCGCCACACGAAGCATGGCGAAAACATCTCGATCCCTTGGGGCGCCAGGTGAAAGTGATACGTGTCGGGCAGGCTGACTTGATCGGTTTGGCGATTGATGTCACGGCGGATGGCGCCTTACTCGTGCAGGATACCGCAGGAGCGGTACACACCATCTGGGCTGGGGATGTTATCCCCACCTCAGCCTGATCAATCTATTTCACACTATGCCTTCTGTCGATTTCAACTGGCAGGAAGGGGATGAAGCTTTTAGTGGACCGGTTGAGGAAAACCAGCCACCATCTCAAGCTTTTGCTCCACCTGCACCAGCCCCGCCGCCCGCCTCGCTTGCCAATGAAAGCAAGGGCCGGAAGCCGCGCCCAAGCCTGGTCCGCGCAAGCAATCTGCTGCTGCTGGTCATCGGTATTACCTTGGGAATCGGCGTTGGCTTTGCGATTCTCACCTTTCAAGGGCAACGCAACGTTCGTGCTGACCTGGCGCCTGTTGTGCAACTGCAATTTCAGGCGCTGGCACAGAATGACCAGGATCTGTATGATAACCTCATCGATCCGGAGGATGATGCCTGGCGTGAATTGTTGGCAGGCGCTTTTCCCGTATCCTCCTTGCTCTACGATTTCGAGGCAGGCCAGCCCCGCGTCACCCGAGTCGAACTGAAGGGGGACAGAGCTGAGGTGGAGATTGAATCCGGTTTTGGCGGAGAACGTTATCGCCGTATGGAGACCATGCGGTTGGTCGATGGGCAGTGGCGGCTTACACGGAGCACTTCCGAGGGCTGGGGTGAGTTACAGACGCTAGAGGGTGACAACATCACGTTGCATTACCGTGAGCGCGATGCGTTTGTCGCCGACTCTATCTCCCATCTCGATGCCGTCGTGCAGACTTTCTGCGAACGCTATGCCCCTCCTCCGCCCTGCATGGTTGATCTGAGTATCGAGCCCAGTCCCGACCTGTTACCATTTGTCCCCGGTGATGGCGCCGCTCCCCTACCTCCTACAACCGAGTATATCGTCATGGCAGAGGGCACCACGGGCATCATCACCATCAATGGCGCCGGCGAAGAGATCCGTGACCAGGCATTTCAAGATCGATTGCTCGGCTATATCGAGAAGCGGGATGACATTCGCGAGATATACGCTTCTCGAACAGGATCGTCTGAAGCAAAGAGGAGTTCAGAGATGCGGCTCCATCAGCAGCAGATGCCATTAAGTATCATCTCCCCACGGCTGGTTGGCATGGATGGAGATGAACCTCATCCCCTTTGGTGGCTGGCCTTGCACGAAGCCATTGGCGATGTGATCATGAGACGTGGATTGCGACCGATCACAGCACCTCAACCAGCGGCTTACACAGTCTGGGCCATTGCCCGTGGAGATGTCGCACTCTGGGCAGAGCGCTTAAGTGGCGTGCGCTTGCCTGAAATCGAGATTACAGCGAACGACACATCAGGTGTCGGCGAATCGTTGTTGCAAGGGGATGGCAGCCAACGCGGTGCAGCACGCAGTCTTGCGCTGTACTTGCATTATCGCGATATGGGCGATGAGTCAGAGGAGGCATTGTCGGGTGAATTGGCAACGCTGCAATTCCTGCGGGGCGCACGGAACACCTGGGAAACCGGCCCCATGTTCGCGATTTTAGATACGGATCCCGACCGCCTGACCGCCGGCTGGAGGGCATGGTTGGCGGAGCGGCAATAAGGGAATCGGCCACAGAATTCGTCCAGGTTAGGGTATCAGATCGATCAGAACGATTTCAGGCGGGCAGCGCAACCTCAGTGGTGTCGATTCACCCATGCCCCGAGAGACAATCATCTGTCCCCCATTTGCTAGATCATCAAAATAACCGGCGGGATGGCGCCTTGATAAACGTGTACCTTGCGTGTGGACAGCTCCCAGCCCGGGAAGCACAACTTGCCCGCCATGCGTATGTCCCGACAGCACGAGATCCACGCCAGCGCTGGCAGGATCATAGGCCAGGTCAGGATGATGGGTGAGCAAAATCAGGGAAGCGGTAGCAGGAACCGCGTCGATAGTCCCGGCCAGATCGGGCTGTCCCTCGACCAGATCATCTACCCCGGCCAGCCATAAGTCGGGCATACCAGGCAGTGCTATCGCCTCATTGTCGAGCACCTCTATCTTATATAGCTCCAACAATGCTCGTAATTCTGCCGTATTATTGGGAACGGCAGCAAAGCGTATGCGGTCGTTTCGATAGATCTGCCAGAAGAGTTCGGCAAATGCTCGTAATTCACGGGCGGCGGTGGTCAGTTGCAAGCGAGGGTTCTGCTCGGCTTCGATGGCCCTAAAACCTTGTTGGAAGAAATTTTTGTATGAGTACTCGGCGTAATCATGATTCCCCAAGACAGCGTAACAACCTAAAGGCGCGGGTGGCAGCAATTGCAGCAAAGCTTCTACAGCATCCAGGCCGCTATCGTTGTGCAAAAAATCGCCAGTTAGGGCAATGAGATCGGGGCGCAACGAGGGGAGCATCGCCCCCAGCTTTTTGAGACGGCTGCGTCGTATCCAATCATCTTTGCCAAAATGCTGATCTGAGAGGTGGAGTATGCGCAATCCTGCACCGGCGCCCTTTCGCAAACGTATGGGATACTGTCTTACATGCATCTGCGGCCGTTCCGCCCCCCAGGCATACCCTAGCGTTAACCCGCCCAGCATGCTGATACCAACAGCCACACGCTTCAAAAACGTTTTCATGCGTCGCGCCCTTCCAGTGCTGCTATCGTCTGTTTCGCTGCCTGACTGATCCCCCAGTCTTTGCTGCCGATCATTTTACGCACCGGCTTTCTCGCCATTGCTGTGCCAAAGCGCTCAAGCCCTTCTAGGGCTGCCAGCACCACCCAACGATTACGATCGCTGAGTGCATCGATCAGGGGGAGTGTGGCTCCAGGATCACCCAGATCCCGCAATGATTCGGCCGCTGTTCGGCGCACATCTGCGTGGCGGTCAGATAGTAGATCGGCAAGGCGGATCAAGTTGCGGTCATCTGGGTAATGAATCAAGGCAGGGCCGGCGATCACGCGAATGCGGGGTTCCCTTTGGAAACTGGCCCCGTACAATGCTTCATGCGCCTCACGTTCGGTAGAGTGCGTCGCCAACTGTCTGGCCGCATCTACGCGCGCTTCGGGGTCCCGGTCGCGTAACATATAAATCAAACGCTCGATCGAAGGTTCGTCCATGTCAGTCGATATCCTTTTGGTCTGACACAAGAGTGTCTGGTAATACCGTTTTTGTGTCAAGTCCAAGCTCGGTACAAAAAAACACCCTGACTGTATCGTCAGGGTGTGGGTTTGATCAAACTGCTTGTGACCTTAACTCGAGACCTTCTTATTGAGTTCGTCCACCTTCTGAGAGAGCGCCCCGATCTTTCGACTCAAGCTCTCGACATCACTTTTGCTGGGGACATTCATACGATTGAGAATCGAGTCCACACGTTGGTCAAGCACACCTTCGACCTTGTCTGGTGCTTTTGTTACATCCTTTTTGTGCCGTTCGAGCAGATCAGTTACAAGTTCTTTGCCATCCTGTTCTGCGATCTCGCCTCTTTCGACCAATCGATTCACAATGGCTTCGATTTCCTCTTTGCCAAGTGCCACTGTACCAACTGCAGCCAGTAAGACGGTGCGAGCAGCTTTGAAAACCGCGTTATGTTCATGCGTTTGTTCGGCCGTTTCAACGGTGCCGTTTGAGTTTTTTGCCATGTTCATACCTCTGAGCTTCTCTCAATATGGGAGACAATAGACTGAGCCATTTCAAGACACACAATGACGCAACGCGTCATCGATTTCAAAGAAAGCTTATCACGCTGCCTCCTGGCTGTCAAACTGGGTGATTATTGGGGGTTTGCGCCAAGGTTTTGGAAGACAGTTTTACTCCATCCAGTATAGGGTCGCTCCACAAAATGTGCGTTGTGTGCGTTAATTGTCCAGATCGAACCTGCTCGGTTTTGGTCTCATGTAGACCTGTAAATCAGTACACCGGAAAACCAGGCCGACTCCGTCAAGCGACGTTTGTCCCGGTCTACCGGTTTACAGGTTTCCCGGTTTACAGGTCTACCGCTTTCCCAGGTTACAAAAAGAGTGGTAGCGGTCATCATCTCCACCATAGCAAATAACTCGGTTGTAGCTTCGCCACCCTATGAAGATACCAAGTTTGACCACAACCCCATGCCTAGCAGCACCCCGGGGTGCTGCTACCAAGCACGCCATTGTGTTGGAAGCAGCAATCCTCAGTAAAGACATACTGTCCTTGACTAAGTTCAAGGATACCCGCTTCTTCTGGTGAAGTCAAGGGAAATCTGCGCATGTATGAGCGTCAAACTTGCAGCGATTGTTCCCAGACTTCGCTGGTATAAGTGACCTGGTAACGAAGTGATCACCTTGCCACCCCGTCACCTTGTCAGATAAGAAACCAAGACAAAAAAAACGCGGCAACAAGCCCTGGATCATGGAGCAAATACACCTAACCCCTCATTTGTGCGTGGTCTGAATTGAACGTATAATTACACAACGGTCTGTCGAAAAGACAGATAGTCCGTCGATTCTCAAACGTAGGCTACATAGCCCGCGCACTGCGACAGGAGGTGGCTATTCCTCGAAAGTGAGAACCATGGCTGGCATGGCAGTGCGTCTGAGCGCGGGAAAAGGCGCAGTCGTCTTAGGACGTCCGTGATCGTACACGATCAGGCTATCCGCAATACATATTTGTTTTTTGACCTTTCAAGTACCTGTTGTCAGACGGTTTTGGCGGTAATGCCCGTCGATGGAACAGCCGAGGGCACAAAGGCCACGGTGTCACCAGAGCCAGTAACTCCGGCCACCGGCGCCCGGCCCCATCAGACGACCGAACAGTTCTGCTGACAAGAGGTGCGTTCACAACTCAACCAAGGAGTTTGTTTCATGGCCAATGTATCTTACGAACACGTATTTAAGCGCTGGGGCGAAGTCGTAGCTGTCAATGACTTGACCCTTCATATCGAAGACAAGGAATTTATGGTTTACGTCGGCCCGTCCGGTTGTGGGAAGTCGACAACACTGCGATTGCTAGCCGGTTTGGAGGAGATCACCGAAGGCACCGTCAAGATTTCCGACCGTGTAGTCAACGATGTCCCTCCCAAAGACCGCGATATCGCCATGGTGTTCCAATCGTACGCACTCTACCCGCACATGAGTGTGTATGACAACATGGCCTTTGGGCTCAAGCTGCGCAAAGTACCCAAGCAAGAGATCGACTCAAAAGTGAAGGAAGCGGCCGAATTACTGGGTATTATACCTCTGCTTGACCGCAAGCCTAAAGCCCTCTCCGGTGGCCAGCGACAGCGCGTGGCTGTAGGACGTGCGATTGTTCGTAATCCCCAGGTCTTCTTGCTGGATGAGCCTCTGTCGAATCTCGACGCCAAGCTTCGTGTCGAGACCCGCGCGAACATCTCAAGGCTACACCAACAGCTTGCTACGACCTTCATCTATGTGACGCATGACCAGATCGAAGCCATGACCATGGCCGATCGCATCGCCGTGCTCAAAGATGGTGTGCTCATGCAGGTCGACACGCCTTCGACACTGTACGATCATCCTGGCAACGTTTTTGTGGCCGGCTTTATCGGTAGCCCCAGCATGAACTTCTTCGATGCCACCCTGGTCGAACAGGGTGACACCGATAAGCTCATTGTGGACAGCGGCGCCTTCCGCCTGGAAGTGCCTGGTGACAAAGCGGACCAGATCCGCAAATACCAAGGGAAAGAAGTTATTTTCGGTATTCGCCCTGAGGATATCCATGCCGCTGCCTTTACACCACCCGGTGTGATCGCCGCCCCACTGAACGCCGATGTTGATGTCACCGAGTTGATGGGTAACGAGATCTTTATTTATGGTCTGAGCGGTGGTAAAACCTTTATCGCCCGTGTGGACCCGCGTACACGCGTCGCCCCCGGCGAGACCATCGATTTCAACATCAACATGGCTAATATGCACATCTTCGATCCCACCACTGAGATCGCTTTGGTCTAGTTCTATCAAGATGTAAAAATCCGTTTTGGCAATGCAGAATCGGGCATTGCTTTAAAGCATACATTTAGGGGGATGGACGCTCACCTGTCCATCCCTCTTTCTGCGTGAGGAGCGCTTATGATTACCGACTTGAATATCTACAAAAACCTTTCCCAAACCAATGAAAACAAAATCGTACTGCTGGTCATGGACGGTCTGGGCGGGATACCGCTCCATGTCAATGGTCTGACAGAATTAGAGACCGCCCATACCCCAAATCTCGACCGACTGGCCCGAGAGGGAAGCGTTGGCCGGTCCATCCCCATCCGGCCGGGTATCACACCAGGGTCGGGCCCTGCCCATCTTAGCCTATTCAGTTACGATCCTATCAAATTTGACATCGGGCGGGGCGTGCTGGAAGCATTTGGCATTGGCTTTGATCTCGGAGCAAAGGATCTGGCAGCCCGCGGCAATTTTGCGACGGTGGATGCCGGCGGCCTGGTCAGCGACCGCCGTGCCGGGCGCATCCCCACCGAAGAATGTATCCGCCTGTGTGATAAATTGCAAGCCAACACCAGTTTGGCCGAACAAGGCTACGAGGTTATCGCTAAACCCGTCAAAGAACATCGATTCGTGCTTGTCATCCGTGGCGATGGACTTGGCGGCGATCTTACCGATACCGATCCTTTGGTTACCGGCAAAGCGCCCCTTGCGGTTGAAGATGAGAGTGGGACAGCAGAGGGCGCACACAGCGCTGCTCTGGTCAACAAATGGGTGGAGCAAGCCCGAGCCGTGCTGGCAGATGAGCCCAAGGCCAATTCATTGAACCTGCGTGGGCTTGCCCGGGATCCTGGCCTGCCGCAATTCACAGATATCTACCAGATGCGGTCGGCTGCCATTGCCGTCTACCCCATGTACAAAGGTGTTGCCAAACTGGTCGGTATGGATGTGATTGACTTCAGCGGTGATCGCCCCTTCCACCAAATCGAGGTGCTGGCGCATGTATGGAAAGAGTATGATTTCTTCTTTATTCACATCAAGAAGACAGATAGTTACGGCGAAGATGGCAATTTTGATGCCAAGGTTCATGAGATCGAAGCAGTGGATCAGGTGATACACCACCTGCTGGCGTTGGAACCGGCGGTCGTGATCGTCACAGGTGACCACAGCACCCCGGCCAAAATGCAAAGCCACTCCTATCATCCTGTGCCCACTTTGTTCTGGGGCGAAGATGTCATGCCCGATAGCGTGGCTGTTTTCGGAGAGCGAGCCAGCGAGGGTGGGGCAATGGGTGTTTTCCATGCGACCGAGATCGTTCCTTGGGCCACGGGATATGCGGGAAAACTGGCCAGATTCGGAGCGTAAGGCATTTTCGGAAAAATAAATAAACCTCCAATCGGAAAATGCCTCTAGCGACTTCCGAAAAATGATAAAACCTCCCTCAATTATCTTTCGGAAGTCGCCTAACAGCTTCACCGGTCACTCCTATGCAGACAGTGTATAATAGCGGCGGTATCCATGTATCATGGTACTGCCGCTTTTTTATCGACCCCTTACAGGTTTGAACCAGGCCGAACGGATATGACAAAAAAATCACTGGGCTTCACCGAGTTGGAATGGATTTGTCCGAACTGTAAGAATCGTAATCCCGGAACGAGAAAAAACTGCGCGTCCTGTGGCGTGGCGCAACCCGATGATATCGACTTTATACAACCGGCCCACGAAGCTTTCATAGAGGATGATGAAAAGATCGCAGCGGCTAAAGCAGGCCCTGATATCCATTGTGGCTACTGCGGTACACGCAATCCGGCCAGTGCAGCGGTCTGCATACAATGTGGAGGCGACCTGAGTGAAGGACAGGCGCGCATCAAAGGAAATGTTTTAGGAGCGCACCGGCACGAACCGGCGCCCCCTGTTTCCTGTCCCTCCTGTGGTTCGGAAAACCTGGCCAACGCTATCATCTGTGCCAATTGTGGCAGTGCCTTGCCACATGTTCAGCCTGAAGCAGAGCAAACCAAAAAGAAATATATCCCCGCGCCGAAGCGTAGCCGCTGGCCCCTCATCCTGTTCGCCGGCGCCATCCTCTTGTGCGTTGCCTTGTTTCTGCTTACCAGCCGTACCACCGAGACCGTGGGCGAGGTATCGGATTACAAGTGGTCGCGTAGAATCGCCATCATGGCCCTGATACCTGTCGAAAAAGAAACCTGGGAAAGTAGCTTAGCAGATGATGCCGCGGTGGGACAATGCAGGCAAAAAATACATCACACACAAGAGACCCCGGCAGAGGGCGCTCGTGAGGTGTGTGGCACACCCTACACGGTCGATACCGGCACCGGTTTAGGCGAGGTTGTACAGGATTGTAAATATGAGGTCTACCGATCCTGGTGTGAGTACACCGACGAAGAATTGCGAGTTGTCAACACATTGGTAAGCGAAGGTCGTGATCAAAATCCATCCTGGCCGGCACTCACACTGGAGAACGGACAGCAAGAAGGAGAACGCGAGGAGACTTACACCATACTATTTACCTCAGACAATGAGACCTACCGGATGAGTGTTAGCCGACCCCAGGATTTACAAAAGTATCCACCTGGTAGCCGCTGGCAGCTTGATGTAAACACGTTTGGCGGCGTTAGAGATGCAGAACCGTTACCATGAGTGGATTAGCGACAGCTACGAGCGTTCTGGCATTTGGGCTGATCTTGTGGCTTGGGCTCTATTTGCTGTCCCGCGATCCGGCCGATCCACTGTTGCGGTGGAGCAGTGCCGGCCTGGTGACATACGCCCTGGTAGTTGCCCTGCTGCCAATCGCAGCCGTAGCTGAGGAGGCTGTCGTAGGGAACGTAGGCGCTACACGTTCTTTTCTGATTCTCCTGCCAGCGCTCTGTTGGACGGGCACACTACTACACTTATTGCCAGAATCAGATCCCTTGCGCTGGCGTTTGATCAGGGTGTGGCCTGTGCTCTTCCTGCTTTGGCTGATCGGTCTGGCCCTTCTATTTGTCATCGCTTTTGAACGCGCAGGTCAGTTGTTATTTAGCGTGGCGCCACTGATAGCAGCATTTATCCTGCTGATTCGCCAGCTGCAGGCGTTTCGCCGGCGCCAGGGTATCGGCGTGGCCTTGGCAGCTACCATTTTCTTCATCATGGGATTGGGCTTGCTTTTGATCCCCCAGCAATGGCTTAGCACGACCTGGATGTTGCTGGCCATCAGCGTCGATTTCATTTTGTTTGGGCTTGCCGTCGCCTGGCTCGATGCCTTCGCCCAGGGGGAGACGTTTTTACCCGATTTGCTGCGCTCTTTTGATTATGCCTTCTTCACCGCTCTGCTGTTTGGCGGCCAGATCGCCCTGGTGATGTGGCTGTCTACGGGGATGACGGCGCCGATGCTTTTTCTGCTACTCGGCGCGATTGCTGCGGCTGTTCTGGCACAGACATTCGCAATGCCGCTACAGACTTATCTGGATCGTTTTGCCCTTTCGAGTTCGCCGGAAGCTCAACGGGATCGTGATGCCCTTCGTACAGCTGCCACTATCCGTCCCCGCCGTGATGACTCCCTCGACCTGCTGGCGCTGGATGAAGAGGAATTCGCCCGGCTCACGCGACGTGCCCTTAGCCATTTTGGAAATCTTCCCCGTTTGGCGATTAGCCCTCTCACACGGCTGCCTGTCATCGATCAGCATTTGGCGGCAAGTCACGCTCAGCCGGGAACCTTGGAACGTGCCGATGCCTTGAAAGCGCTGTTGGTAGAAAGCATCGAGAGGTTGAGTCCCGATGGGAAGTCAGGTTTCAGTTCCACGGACGAGTGGCGTCACTACAACTCGGTTTACTACCCTTATATCGAAGGGCTAAAACCCTATAGCCGTCGCGCTTCACACGATGATTTGGATGAAAATGCTGGGGCCGCCTTGGACTGGTTTCGCAGCCAGGCGCTCGAACGCACCCTTTACAACTGGCAGAATGCCGCAGCCAAACTCATTGCCCAGGATTTGAGGGAACGGTCGGGGATGCGTTAATGGCAGGGGCAAACAACCCCGATGTCGTAAACTGGCAGTGTTTGGCAGTTGTTTTCGAAGACTTGGCAGTGGTCTAGGCGCTAAAGTGGGGGCACATTCAACGAATTCTCGAAACCTCCACACCCAAAAGGATGAATGATCATGGTCACCCAAACCGCCGTTCAGACAACCTTTTCTACGCTGGGCCAGCGCCTGCTACGCATCAACGCTTTCTTTTCGGGACTCAGCGGCCTTGCCCTCACCGTTGCTGCCTCACCTATCGCAGCTTACATGGGTATTCCTTCCCCATTAGCTCTTGCCGCCGCTGGAATCGGGCTTATGGGTTTCGCTATCTTTCTTTATAGTCTGGCCTCTCGCCCGGTCTCTCGCTCCGAACTTATCACCATCGCTATCCTGGATATAGTCTGGGTGGCGGGCAGCGCCCTTTTAGGGGTCGCGGGTTGGATTCCCTTCACAACTGCGGGTAAGTGGGCAGTGGCGCTGACTGCTGAGATCGTTTTCTGGTTCGCCGTAGCGGAGTTTTATGCGGCCTGGCGCATAAATCGCTGGCGTGCATAGCTGCGAGCATAAATCCGGTATTAATAATGAATATCCATCTCTAATAGTCCGCCATATTCCTCGACGAACTTTTCAGCCTCCGCCAGCGTGGGCATAAAGTTGGCGCAGCCGTGTTTCGTTACGACGATGGCCCCACAGGCGTTTCCCATGCGGGCTGACTCGTACCAGCCCAATCCCCGCACGTGACCGTAGAGAAAACCGGCGGCGAAGGCGTGGCCCGCGCCAAGGATGTTGTAGACTTTGACCGGGAACCCGGGTACGTCAAGCTGTGTACGACTGCCATCCTCCTCTCTGAGATGAACCCGGACGCCTTCCTCTCCACGTTTTTGCAGAAGTGCCTTGGGTCCCAACGCCAGCAGCCTTTCGATGGCCGTCTCGATATCACCACTGACGCGGGTGTCCGAGACCTGCGAACTGGTCAACCGCATCTGGCTGACATCGGAGAGCATGGCGGCATTGATCTCGTCTTCGGTGCCGATGACGACGTCGACCCAGCGCAGGGCGGAGCGAATAGCAATGCCGAAAGCGCGTGGGTCATGCCACTGGTCAGGCCGAAAGTCAATGTCCAGCACGACTTCTGTCCCGACCTGTTGGGCCAACTCAGCCCCAAATAGGGTGGCGCTGCGGCTAGGGTCATTGCTCAGGTTGGTGCCCGCAAATTGAAAGATGCGACTGTTGGCGATGGGCGCGGCCAGTACGTCGTCAATGGTTAACTGGATGTCAGCACAGTTATCTCGATAGTAGACCAGCGGGAACTTGTCGGGAGGCTCGATGCCCAGGATTACAGCGCTAGAGCGGTGGTGCAATTTATCGGTGATGAATCGAGTTTCGACGCCTTCATCCTGCAAGAACTTGAGCAGGAACTCACCGACGGGGTCCTGGCCCAGGCCGGTCAACAGCGCGGTTTTCGGTCCCAGCCGGCGCCCGCCCACACTGATGTTGGTCGGCGAACCGCCCACGTAGGCGGCGAAGCTCGTGATCTCTGCAAATGGCGCCCCCACGTCGTTGGAGTAAAGGTCAATGGAGGAACGACCCATATGCAGGCTGTCGTAAGTACGGGAAGCGAGTGTAGCGTCAATCGTCATAGATACCTCGATAGGGTTCAGATTGCATTGACTCAATCAAAAGTCAGCATCACTTTGAAGGCATTTTCTTTGTCGTGGGCGGCAACGTCGAAGGCCTCATGGATCTGTTCTAATGGGTAGTGATGTGTGTTCAAGGCCGCAAAATTATAGGTGTCACGGATTCGATCCATGAATCGAATGGTGCGTTGGGCGAAGTTCCTCGTTCCACCGGAACCTGTGATCTCTAGCGTTTTCCAGAGGGTTTTTCCGATCTCGATTGGGATTTTCCTGCCGATGGAGTGTCCGAGGAGTCGCACCCGGGCGCTGTGGCCGGCAATATCAAAAAGAGCGGCAATGGCTGCATCATTTCCAGAACACTCAACCAGCACCGTTCCCATGCGCCCATCGGTCAATTCCTCGATCTGTTCCACAAGCCTGTCAGTTGGGTCTACGACAGCTTCAGCGCCATACTTCAAGGCACGTTCCCTTCGGTTGGGGATCGGTTCAATCATAATCGTCCTGGCCCCTGACGTTCTGGCAACCATGGCCGCGGAGATACCAATGGGACCGGCGCCCATTATCAATGCAATATCGGTAGCATCGATAAAACCACCGTTGCCCCAAATGCCAAATACGCCGATGGAAAAGGTCTCGACCCAGCCACCATCTTCAAAGGACCAGGTATCAGGAATGCGGTGCACATAGGGTTCTTCAATCACCATGTATTCTCCCATTCCACCGGGCGAGTCAGGCCGGAATCCTGCTTCTCGCATATTCAAACAAGCCGATGGCATCAGGCCATCCCTGCAGTTCGCGCAGACCCCACAGCGCATCACACAGTCGCCAGTCACCTTGTATCCCGGTTTCAGCGTCCTGACCCCGCTGCCGATTTCTACGATCTCCCCTCCCCACTCGTGTCCGGGGGAATAGGGCCCCAGATCATATCTTCCTTCTGCGGACAAACCTTCAAAGCATTCAACATCAGAGCCGCAAATACCGCAGGCCCCCACTTTTACCAGCACTTGATCGGGTTTGAGTTTTGGAATCTCGACTTCTTGCAGTCGTAAATCCCTTGGTCCGTGTAAGAACGCGACTTTGGCTTTCATTTTTTCTAACTCCTAATCTGGACGAGCCAGATCCATCAAAGAATAGACAGGAGTAACAAGATTTACAGGATTGTTAAAGATCTAATCTTGGTAATCCTGTAAATCCTGTCTAAATCTCTTGCCCATCGTAATAACACTGGGCGCTCGATGGCCTGAGATACGGTGTCCTCCTGGCGCAGGATGGGGTTGCTGCCAGATGCCGTGCGCGCCGATCCCAATTCGCCGGTGATTTCAACAAGAACTTCATGGCCATAGCCAGAATCGGCGTTGTATTCAATCGCACCGAGCACGTTGTTTTGATAGGTCATGTGAGACTCCACTGAAAAAAGTCTGAGGAGGTGACGGCTCGCCAGCGATATGCCCCACGTCGACTGGTGGGTAAACGATTGGGAGTCTGTCTGATGCGACATAAAGGTGGCGCTACGGCTTGGCAATGTTGGCTTTGACTCGCCGGCGCGTTTCGAAGACAACGCGGGTGAAGTTGCTAATGTGTTCGATGGGATTGATGTGGCTGCTTTCGTCAGCGTAGATGGTGCGAATGGGTACCCATTCCAAACGATACTCGTGTAAAACGCACAGCACGATCATATCAACCTCAAACTCGAACCCCTCTTCTTCGCTGGCCAGTGTGGCCTCCATCATGCGCCGGCTTAACAAGCGATAGCCCGACTGGTTATCCAACACCTGCCGGCCAAGTGCCCACGAAAAGGACCAGCGTCCCAGCGAGTTGGCTACCCGTCGCACCAGGGGGATTTGACTGAAATCGCGGGCGCCGATGATGAGGTCAGCTTGCGTTTCCTTGAAACAGTCTAGGAACTTCGGTATCTCTGCCGGGTCGTGCTGGCCATCGGCATCCAAAGCGATCAAAGCATCATATCCAGCGCTTAGCGCCCACTGAAAACCGCTGCGCAACGCCACACCTTTGCCTTGGTTTGGTATCTGGCGCAGAACAGTGGCGGCGCTGGCTTCGGCAATATCAGCCGTATCATCTCTTGAACCATCGTCGACAACCAAAACGGGTAGATGTGCTAACGCACCCGCGATCACCGGCTGGATGCGAGTGGCTTCGTTGTAGGCCGGTACGAGGGCGATGATGCCAGGTTGGGTTGTGTTCAGATAGTCGGTCTTCATAGACATTGATACCTATGAGCAAAGAGCAGACGTCCTCATGTCGTGTGGAAATCTGAGAATGACCTACGCCATGTTTTAGGAAGGCGCTCGCCATACGCGATCTGTTGGGCGCCGAGCCATTCTGCCAGATCGACGATCGTGGCTGCCACCGCCTGGCCCGTCTCCGTATCGCCGGGAGCATCTGGCTCAATGTGGACTGCATTGATATGAAGGATGCCGGTCTTTCGATCCAGTTTGGGATCAATCCGACCGATCAGGCGGTCGCTGTGCAATATGGGTAAAACGTAATAGCCGTACTTGCGCTTCGCTTTAGGCACATAGATCTCGATGCGGAAACGAAAATCCCACATCAGTTCCGTACGATCGCGATCGCAGATGAGGTTGTCGAATGGGGAGAGGAGAGTTGTACGCGGCTGCCAGTTAGCATCGGTTATCTGTTCGAGCAAGGGAATATCGTCCGCATGCATATACCATTGCTCTGGCCAATCGGCGATATCCACAGACAGAATACGTCCCTCGGCCAGCAGACGGTTGAGAGCCGACTCTAGTTCGGGATAAAAACCACGGGTGAAGTGATTGCGAATGTGTTTTTCGGTGCCGGCGCCCAATGCTCTCAGGGCGATCTGAACAGAACGATAGCTGACCTCTTCGGCTGCTAGTACCTCGCTTGGCGTCCAATCTGGCAGCCACCGCTCTGCCAGGTCCCATTTTTTCTTGGAACCCTGCCGTTCCACCACCATGATCTCGCCCCGTTCCCACATCATCTGTATCATCATGGCCAGGCGGCGATTGCTGGTCCAGCCACTTGACTCCCAGTTTTTTGTCGAGCGGTCTTCAAGATCCGATAAAGCTCTGGGGCCCTGCTGATCCATTTCTTCTAACACATAGTGGTGGAAAGCCTCATTGGCCTGAAACCACTTGCCCAGACGTTTTTCCCAGGCGGAAACACCCTGCCCATCCATGGCTTTGGCAAAACGCTGGGCTTGATAGCGATGGATGGGATAATTTTTAATGAGGACGATAGAGGCAGCGTGGGCCCAATACTCGAACAGCTGTTTGTCTTCAAACACCAGCCGGTCGAGATCACTGAGGGCGTACTTTCCCAGCCGGCTCCACAACACTAGATATTGCGTGCGCTCCACCGCTCGAATGGGATCGATCTGTATACAACCCAGATCTCGAAAAACGTCGAGGATCCCTCGAGTTGATGGTTTCGGTTGAGGATCGGCCAGCCGTTGTTTGGTGATGGCAAGGCGTCTGGCCTGGGTAGGCGTGAGTGCTAACATGGTTAGCCACTTTAGCAGATGTTGACTAGTCTGCCAATCCCTTTTTATGCGATACTGTACCCGCATCTTTGCGGCAACCCTGAAGTTCATGCAATCATCCTAAAAGGAGAGGATGTTCATGGGGCGTTACATTTTAACCGATACGGCTTCGAAGCTTGTAGAACCTGCATCATTGCTCGATACTTTTGCTAAGTTTGAACTGAGGGATCAAGGCGGTGCCAGTATTGGTGACGAAGGGGTTAGGTGCCGCTCAAACGACGAACAGATTGGAGAGGCCGACACTGCCCTTTACGGAGATCGTCTTCTCAGCGCGAATATCTACGAACATTTCGAGGATCTTTGTCATGTATAAAACGCTTGTTCATCTGGTCGGATTTCTTTTCATCCTTGTCGGAGGTATGTTCAATCCAACAACACCGTCCCATGCGTCGGCGGCAGTGCCTCAACCTCCTACGCATCTCCGGTAACTCGATACACATGGCGATCTGCCTCTGGGCGCGCTCTTGGGTAAAGCGGCGATATCATTCGAAGTCGTGATACAAGCTAAAGTAGACGACGAAGTCAGACTGGAAATCGAACTGCGTCCCGTTGACGAACCGTTCAACGAAGCCAATTTAATCGGCGACGCCATCATCGCTTCCGGCCAACCACAGACCTTTACCCTCACCAGCGTTCAGCGATTGGCATATCAGGGGTATCATTGGCGCGCCCGTGTGGTGGGAACAGATGGCGTTGGGCCGTGGGTCAGCTTTGGCGACAACAGCGATGAGGTCGATCCACCCCATCACTTCGCTGAAGCCGATTTCTATAATTTGTACGAACCGCTGCTCGCCTATGGCCCGAGACTGATCGGTTTCGAATCGCTGGTGCGCATCGGAAGCCTGCCGCTCATCTCCTGTGGCGTGGAAACGCGCCAGGTCTCCTCCTTTGACCGCACAGGGGGCAATCAGGACGGCGGCAGCCGCCGTCCAGGACTGGAAACCTATTTTCTACAAGGAAGACGATGCCGAGGTTGTATTGGAAGTCGATAGCCCTGGTCAGATCAACCGCATCTGGTTTGCCGATTCCGAGGATCCCGGTTTCCCCAAAACTCGCATGCAATCCTTCTTCGATGGCGCCGAGGAGATCAGCTACGAGATTACCGTGGCAGACATGATGTTGGGGCAGGATCCACCATTCGTGCGACCATTCGTGCTGGATAAAGAGCGTTCTTCTATGGGATGGATTTCCTATGTCCCCATTCCCTTCCGTTCGGGTATCAAGGTGCGTTTGCTGGGATTCACTACCGTACAGAACATTAGTGCGATCCTGCGCTGAGAGTCAGTGGTGGCGGCAAGAATCCCTTAGGGATAGGAAGGCCCTCACACAAGCAATAAGCGACGAGTCCTAAGCCAAGCTGAAATAAGCTCAGATCACAACGATGTTGGCGATGTAAAAGGCGTGGCCAAGGGCCTTGCCTAGCAGAAACGCCAAGAAAGACGATCCAGATGTAAGCCAAGCAGGAAGCAATGAGAAGCCGAGACAAGCGTTGCGGTGCACTGATGTGACTGGCGTTGATATGAAAGCCCCGACTTTTCTGATCGGAAAAGAAGGTTTCAATGTAAGGTCGCCGGCGATAGCAGGCAAAAGCTTGAGCTGCATCGTTGAGACTAGTGACCAGAAAGAGGGGTTCTTCATAGTCTTGTTCCCAAACGGCCAGGGCGTTGACAGGGCCATACTGAGCCTGGGTCATCGTGGCTTCGCTAATCACCCGGGCTTGACCAGGGTGCAAAGAGAGACAACCTATAGGAAAGGTGCGGCCAAAGGCGGTAATTAGGACGTTACAGGCGGTGCGACAGACATAATGCCGGCCGTACGAACGGATATCGGCTTGCAAGTCGATACCGTCGAACTCACCATCGCCCATGAAGATGACGGTGGCTTCGGTCGGCACGATAGTCTGCACTTGCGCCAACAAAGCCCGATGCAAGTCTTCAGACAAATGCCCCTTCTTGCCCTTCACGACGCACCATGCCGGCGGCAAAGCACGGCCACCGTAGATAACACTCACCATCATGGTCATACAGCCCCGACCCACAGTGCTACCATCCATGATCAGCAGCAAGGGTTGATGCGACAGAGCCTCCAACAACACCCTTGCCACCGGCAACATTCACTGCTCCAAAGTGGTGTTTTCATTCTGTAACCACCGCCTATAGCGCATGATCAAACTCTCTTGCACCGCACCCCGACCTGGCGCATGATCCGCTATCTTGGGCAAATGCACATGGCGACTGCCTACGATCCCACAGATCAATGCTGTCAATGTTTCCAAATACCGTGCATGATGTCCTTGCGGTTGTCCAAAGCATTGCGCCAGCGCCTCCTTTATGGCACGATAACGACGGTACGTGTCACTCATGGTCTTCCTCCTCGTGGGTTTGTCGTAGAATTTTCGAGAAGCTTACCACTGAGGGCACGTACTTGTCATTTCAGTTATTACTAGAACACATTTTCTGTACGGTAGTCAATTGGCTGGACTGAAAATATATTGATATAATGAGATATACGTACTTGCAAAATTATGACGATAGATTAGCAAAGTAAACCGCATCTTGCATTCCGAGATGCTTTCAAGATGTTAAATAAAAAATTCAATAATATCGATAAGTCGTTATTTTTTGCGATAAATATCTGATTCTATGTCAATTTTTTACGTTTCTGGACATCATGATTTAATTATCTATTTGAAAAAACTCACCGTCTGATACTAGTTTGGTAAGGACGATTCCTGCTGGTGGTGATGTCAACCATTGAACAAGTGTCTTTTTTTGACGGTCTGGCAAAATATCCAAAGCAATTCGCCCTTTCAAATCAGTCAAGACGAGTACATAATCCCCATGTCCTTTTTTTTGATATTTCATCAATGCCCAAATGCTCTACTTCAATTGGTACTGAAAACTCTGGAAAACTCGATTCATAAAGCAAAGTCCAGAACATCGTCCCAGTCGGAAGGTCTCAGTCGCGTTTTTTCACGGAACCATTCAACTTGTTGATGAATAAGTAAGTTCCTGAGA
>JAAENG010000495.1 GCA_024224665.1 Chloroflexota bacterium
AAATCAGTCCGAAACCGAGGTGTATTTTGAACGACATCCTGAAAATCGTCGTAAAAAGTGAACTCCAAGTTCAAGCGCGGTGCTACCAGTTATCGTTCCCAGGAGGTTTTTATGGCAAATCAAGTGATTCACGCAGTAACCGGCGCCTTCGGTTATTCTGGAAAGTACATCGCTCAGCGACTGCTGGATAGTGGTGAGCGCGTCATCACACTCACAAACTCGGCGACTCGCGCCAACCCTTTCGGAAAAAGAGTTACGCCTTATCCCTTCCAATTCGACAATCCCGAGGCCCTGGCTCGAACATTGCAAGGTGTCTCGGTACTCTACAATACCTATTGGGTGCGGTTTAACCATGCGAATTTTACACATGCCGATGCTGTGCGCAACACACAGATTCTCTTCGCCGCTGCAAAACAGGCCGGGATTGAGCGCATCGTTCATGTCAGCATCACAAACCCATCAACCGACTCCCCTTTAGAGTACTTTCATGGCAAGGTTACGCTGGAAGAAAGCTTGATGGATTCCGGTATCTCGTATGCCATCTTGCGCCCTACCGTCTTATTTGGAAAAGAGGATATCCTGATCAATAACATCGCCTGGGCTTTGCGGCGGTTCCCGCTTTTTGGACTGTTTGGGGATGGCTCCTACCGTCTGCAGCCGATCTACGTGGATGATCTGGCAGCCGCAGCCGTGGCGCAAGGACTGCGGCGAGAGGACACGATCATCAACGCCATCGGCCCTGAAACCTTCAGCTACAGGGAACTGGTCACGGCCATTGGTGAGATCATCGAACACCCACGCCCCTTGCTGAATCTGCCCCCTTCCATCGCTTATCTCGCAAGTCTGGCGATCGGAAAAATTGTCAATGATGTTTTCGTCACGCGTGAAGAGATCGAAGGGCTGATGGCCGGGTTGTTGTATGTGGATGCGCCACCGGCAGGGCAGACCAAACTGACTGATTGGGCACGCCGGTACGCCTCGACGTTGGGCGTGGCCTATGCCAATGAGTTGACGCGTAGGCGAGATCGAGCGATCTCATATTAGGCTTTTTGTTACCATGGCTGTCACTGTGCGGTCAAGACCCTTCAGCCACAGCCTCCCCTTTCCTGGCCTTATACTCTCGCCAACCTAAACGCAAGGCAATGGCCAGACCCACGGCGACCAGAAGGGCGGCCATGAGAAACTGATCGGTCAGGGCTGAAACGAGATGGCCGGCCTGCGAGTTGTTGATGTCGACTTGTTCGCCGCTGTGATAAACCAGGCGAGCGGCAAAAAACGCGCCCAAGAGGGCGATGCCCGTACTTTGCCCCAGGACTCGAGTCATGCTGAGCATGCCGGATGCAACACCCAGGCGAGCACGTGGCGCCGCACTCATAATGGCGGTATTGTTGGGGCTCTGGAAAATGGCCATCCCTATACCAACCGGCAGCAAAGCCAGTAAAAACCCTAATAACTGAGTGCTGGTATTAAGCGTCGTAAGCGCCAGATACCCTGTCATTAAAATGGCAAGGCCAATGACGCTCACCGGTCGGGTACCGTAACGGTCGGAGAGTACACCGGAAATCGGCGCCAAAATGCCCAATACCAGGGGCACGACGGCCATTGCCAACCCCACCTGTTGCTGATTCAGCCCCATGCCCAATTCCAAATAAAAGGGCAATAGCAAGACAACGGCCGAGATGGCGGCGAAGGTCAGAAAACCGGTGAGCAGGTTTAAGCTGAAATCACTGTTTTGAAGTAGGGATAAATCGACCATAGGATAACTTGTAGTGCGCTCCACCCACACAAAAGCCCCCAATGTAATGATCGACAGTGCCAATAATGCCACTGTTGATAGTGATAAAAAGCCATTGACCTGTCCGAATGTCATCGAGAGTGAGAACGTCAGCAGCGCCACCCCAACCAGCAGGGCGCCAAGGTAATCGAATCGTTCCCCACCTTCTTTCGGTTTCAGGGGGGGTACATAAACCCACACCAGGATCAGCGCCAGGATGCCGATAGGCAGGTTGACAAAGAATATCCAACGCCAATCAAGGTATTGCAGAATGATCCCTCCCAGCGCCGGCCCCAAGGCGATCCCAAGCGAGATGATGCCACCTGAAATACCAATTGCTTTACCACGTTCAGGCGCCGGCCAGGTCTCGGTAACAATAGCTACGCCCAAAGCCAGCATCATGGCTGCACCTATCGACTGAATGAAACGAAAAACGATCAGCCAATAAACGCCTGGAGACAACCCGCAAAGCACCGATCCGGCGACAAACAAAACAAGGCCTGAAGAGAAGATTTGTTTCTTACCGACCATGTCACCCAATCGTCCCATACTCAACATGAGTACAGCTAACCCCAACAGATAGGAGAGCACTACCCATTGGATGGTAGCGAACTCGGTCTGAAGCTCGCGCGTCAGCGTCGGCAGCGCCACATTGACGATGGTGCCATCAATGGAACTCATGAGCAGCGAGATGCCAATCGCTGCAAGAATCCACCATTTATGCGTGTGTTGCTCTTCTGGCATAGGTTTTGATGCTCTGCTGTACGAGGTCATAGCCGTTCATGATAACGCAGTCGCTCATCAGCCGCCAAAACAAAAAAAGCCCGCACACGTTCACATATGCAGGCTTAATAAAGTGCGTGTCAATCACGCCACAACCATGTCTGGCCCTACTCTGGAAGCGGCCTGAAGGGCTTATGCAGATGGTCGCTCCTTACCAACAATTTCAGCAATTCCAAATTTGGCCGTGAAGAGAGTGCAACGCATTCAGCACGCCAGAAGGCAAGTCTGACGGGCTCAAATGGGTCGTATCGGCTAGACCTGAATGCGTTGCACTCGGTCCATAATTGGAATTACTGCGACAATTTCAGGCGCGTTGAAGTGGCTGCATCTTATGTGCACACTCGGCGCATTCTGAGGCAGTGGGGATGATCTCCAGCCGTTCGGGGTCAATGACTTCGCCACAGCACTGGCAAGTGCCATAGGATCCTGTCTCTACACGCGTCATGGCTTCACGCAGCGAGGCGATGTGATCTTCGATACGTTGGCGGCGCGCCAGCGCCATCTCCCAGGTAAAAACACCTGTACTGCCGGTACCCAGCCCATAATCAGGCCGTTCCTCTAACTGTTCGTTGACCTGCGCCAATTCTATTTCTGCTTCTTTGAGTTCTTGCGATAAGCACTTCTTTGTGGACTTCATCTCTCATGTCTCCCGCGACAGTTTCGACGCATGTACAGCTTCAAAAACAAACTTCTCATCGTCGAGTTTGTCGCACAGATTCGCTGAAAACGCTGTCTAAGTGTTTTGCTTCATCTGATTTGCATTGCCAGTCTGTGTGGCACACCAATACACGGTTCAATTACCGTGAGATCTTGGCCCTAGTATGCCAGAGATCGCTAATCCCGTCAAGTAATTTATGTCAACTAATTACGATTATTGACCTGTGCCTATCTGTGTCCACCTACATCCAACCCAGCCCCGCCGTTACTTTTCGTCTGGATCCTGAGCGGGATAGGGTCGTTCTCCTGTTCGCATTGAGGAGGATCGCAACAGCCCTCCTACACCACTCATAGCCAGTTGCCGGAACATGGCATTGATTTCTGCGGGCGGGCCAGACAATTTTCGATATCTGTTCGATATTGGACAGACGAGAAGCATTGTCTGTTGACGGTCGCTGTCGATCACCTTATACTGACTGGTGAACAGCTTGTTCTTTAACGAATGCATTATGCAGTATCAGGAGTAAAAAGTGAACCTCATTCAGCGCATTCACGGCCAAGGCCAAGGACCAGCACACACGCACGACGAAAGTGAGACCCACTCTCATGGCGTCCCATTTTGGGTACGCCACTACGATATGATCGTCAACCTGATCACGTTCGGCAGGACCAAGACCATTCACCGTGAGACCCTTTCGTTGGCAGGTCTGCGGCCGGGTGACACGGTTCTGGATATCGGTTGCGGTACTGGCGCCCTTCTGCTGGAAGCGGAAAATACCGTCGGGCCGGAGGGGACGGCCATCGGTTTGGACGTTGAACCAGCCATGGTCGAACAAGCCAGACGCCGTGCAGGCAAGAGTCACAGCCGAGCGACCTTCGGTGTAGCTTCCATCGACCAAATCCCCTATCCAGATGATACGTTTGATGTGGTTTTCAGCACGCTCATGTATCATCATTTGACAGAATCGCAAAAGGGGGCGGCATTTTCGGAACTTAGTCGAGTATTGAGGCCAAATGGCCGTCTTATCATGGTCGATATCAACCCCGCCCGGCGTAATATCCTCACCTCCTTGCCCGGCCACAGCCAAGTTGAACGGGAGGATTATGTACGCAGTGAAGTAACCGAACGGATGCAGATTGCCGGGTTCACTGTCGTGGAGGAGGGCGCCCATCCCTCCAAGCAACTGTCATACGCTATCGGACAGAAGGTGTGATGGTAAGCGCTGGCGATTACTTCCCTACAGATTGAACCATCTCTCTAAATTGAATTTGGGTGATATCAGGGCAGTATCAAATGCAGATCGCCGAACTCATACCAGAGATATCGTTGTTGCAGAGCAGTTTGATAGGCGATTGCCAAGTGTGGCCTTCCCGCCAATGCTTCGAGCATGGCCAGATGTGTGGCTTGGGGTTCGTGAAGACCGCTGAGAAGGCCGTCTACAACATGGAAACCACGTGAAGGTGTGATCTACCAACTCGGTAGTGAATGCGCGGCCGGCCGAAGGCATTTCCGCGCTGCCGGCTCAGTTGCATAGACTGTTTGATAAGCCTCGATGGGCCAACGTTGCCGCACATAGTCGTAACGAATGGGAAAGCCGAATGCATCCAGATAGGGGGACAGGGGAGAGGGCAGGTCGAGTTCAGCCACCCAAAGCCGGGTTCCGGGAACGGGGTCCGAGCCCAGATCATTGTGGTGGTGTGGGCTCAATTATTGAGCCGATGCCCCCAACGGAAGCCTGATGATCTCGCCCAGCGGGCCAGTCTAGCCCCATACAAAAAGGACAGGTGACCAACCTGTCCTTTGGTACAGCAGCTAATTATCTTTCAAGGCGTGTTTCAATTTCAGTTCAATTAGCCTCACAAACGGCCGGGCGATTCGGACTCAAAAATAAGAATTAAGATTGAAGATTGAGGATTAAACAGGCGTCTCACACGACAACGTACAATCTTGAATCTTTAATCTCTAATCATGTCATTCACTACGCACTTTACTTTGCAAGGCTCGGATTCTGGTATATTGAAGCATACCCATCTCTTAAAGCAAGGTCAGTATTTCGGCGCCATTGCGTGTTACGGCAACTGAGTGCTCAAACTGTGCAGAAAGTGAACCATCGCGAGTCACAACGGTCCAACCATCCCGTAACAACCGCCATTCCGCTCGGCCGCTATTGATCATCGGTTCGATGGTAAAGACCATACCGGGTTTGAGTCGAGGGCCACGAACGGGCATACGCGTATGTGACACAGAGGGTGGTTCGTGCAGATTTCTGCCAATGCCATGGCCACCCCATTCACGCACCACAGAAACGTTTTGCTTTTCGGCATAATTCTCGATGGCCATGCCAATATCATAAAGATACCCCCCACCACGGGTGGCAGCAATGCCGCGCATCAAGGCTTGCTGCGTTACATCCAATAACCTGCTTGCTTCAGTTGAGATCTCACCCACTGCAAATGTGACACAGGCGTCACCGCAATAGCCCTTGTAACGCAACCCGATATCAATACCGATAATGTCCCCATTGTTGAGTACACGATCGTCGGGTAGACCATGGCAGATCTCTTGGTTGACCGAGGCACAGATCACGCCGGGGAAAGGAGGATGGTTGGCCTGACTTCCTTTGTATCCTTTGTAAAGGGAGGATGCGCCCCGACTGAGAATGTGTTCTTCTGACAGGCGATCTAAGTCCCGCAGTGTGACGCCGGGCTGAATCTGTTCTCTGATCAACTCGAAGGTTTCGGCAACCAGGCGACCGGCATTTCGCATTTTGGTAATTTCTTTTGGTCTTTTAATAGCTATTCGCATGATATCTCAACTATGTGCAGTACGCTCGACGTGCAATTACATTTCGATAATACCATACTGGGCGGCAATGGCCACGGCTTCGGTACGGTTACCTGCGCCTAGTTTACCCAAAATGGCACTGACATGGAATTTGACTGTGCGTTCAGTAATGAATAGTTGAGCGGCAATCTCTTTATTTTGCAAGCCCTGGGCTATAAGAGCCAGGACTTCTTTCTCGCGATTTGTAAGTTGTTCGGCGCCGGGCAAATCGGTCTGTTGGGATTTTTGACTGACCTGGCGCAATAATTTGCTGGCGACAACGGGCTGCAATAAGGATCCGCCACCATGGACCACGCGAATGGCATTGAACAACTCCTCTTTGGGCGCGCCCTTTAGCAAATAGCCCTTTGCTCCAGCTTGCAAAGCGCTGAGGATACGCTCATCCGTGTCGTAAGCGGTGAAGACGATGACGCGAGCATCGACTTTCGCTTCCTGCATTTGCACAAGCGCCTGTACACCATCCACCTCGGGCATCTCCAGATCCAGCAGCAGCACATCAGGGTATAGGGCGCGAGTCTTACCGACGGCTTGCGCACCATTGCCGGCCTCGCCCACCACTTCGAAATCAGACTGCGTACCGAGCACAGCAGCAAGACCATCCCTAACAATGGGATGGTCATCTGCTATAAGGATTCGAATGCGCGTAGAGTCAGTCACAAAGGATGAGAATCAAATCGAAGGATCGGTGTCGCCTGATTATAGCCAAGCATCAGCCGAACCGCCAACGGCCACACGCCCCATGAGCAATCCTAGAATTGGCCCTCTGGCACGCAGACGAATCGTCTACTAAAACAACGCGGTTATATTCGCCGCGAAGAACTATTTCCGTTCGCCAACGACAACTGCCAACGCCTGCACTTCACCACCGCGAATGATACGCACAGATACAGACTTGCCGACGCGATCACCGCTCAGATGCGCCTGCAGATCATCTACACGGCGCACAGGATTCTGATCTAGTGTGATGATGGTGTCACCCAGCAGTAGGCCGCCCTCTTCGGCGGTGCTACCGGCATCCACCGAGATAACGAGCACACCCGTCTTCTGGTCCAGCGAGTGGGCCAATGCCTTTGGCAACTGCGCCGTCTGAACGCCGACTCCCAGATAACCTCGCCGTACATGGCCGTGTTCCAACAATGC
Organism: Chloroflexota bacterium; assembly: GCA_024224665.1. Classification (GTDB taxonomy): domain Bacteria; phylum Chloroflexota; class Anaerolineae; order J102; family J102; genus PIVW01. The sequence goes on from JAAENG010000495.1 coordinate 7,200, forward strand.
ATTGACAATGCGACGCAATGTAAGAATGGGAATACTGACGCTCACGCCCCTCGCCAGCGCCGAGCTGTTGAGACCGATCACGCCCCCTCCGACATCGACCAGCGCCCCTCCCGAAAATCCAGGATACATGAGAACGTCAGTTTGTAGATAAGGATCGATTTTACCCCCGGCGCCGGTGCGCCATGCTCCGCCGAGGGCACTGATCACCCCCAGCGTACTCTGGACATCGGTACGCGGACGCCCTAAAGCCAGCACCAGGCGCCCGACTCGCAAGTTCTCGGATTCCAACCAGTTGGGCGGGGTTAGCTCGGTATCTGTGCGTAATACTGCCAGGTCGGTGGTAGGATCTCGCCCCACCACTGTCGCTGCAACCGTATCGCCATTGGCCAACCCAACCATGATGTTCTCATTTCGTTGCACGACGTGGTGCGATGTTACGACAACACCATCGGTCGACCAGGCAATACCACTTGCCGGCAAACGACGGCGCCCCTCGACACGCAGGATGCTCGGGCTCACAGCGCTCACTGCATCAGCAAGCCCTTCAGAAAGTTGTGTAATTAGTTCCGACATGAATGTTGTCACCTCCAAGTATGACAGGTCTATTGATTTTCTCCCTAATCATATCCACAATCGATCCTCCACACATCCCCATTACGGTGAGTACACGACCTGGAAGAATGGTTAGGTCACAGTATCTTCTCGATAATCCGGGGAAGAGACCAACGACGACACAAGATGTTTCGGCGCCAAACGGTGGGTACGTCCAGGCTGGAGACCAGGACAAAATGGGGGCTAACAGCTAGGTTGCGAGCTGATTTGGCCATCAACTTACACATTTCTGCGCGAATATGCGCGGGACAGTTTGTAGTAAGCGCTTTAGCGCTTTTGTACACCTGTCAGGGTGATGAATCGCCTACTACGAACTGCATAACTACTTGCGCCACGATGTACTAGTTACCAGTAACCATGGGAGTATAGATTCGATTTTGTAGTTCGTAGAAGCCAACAGCTGACACTACTCCTGGAGCACCTTCGGGCACAGTGACATCGATAACGCTATCCGTCGTTGGCCAATAGCTTGGCGGATAGCTGGCAGATACTGAATAAGACCCTGGCTGGATGTACGCAAACTCATAGCCACCACTTTCGTCGGTTGTGGTCCTTCTGCCACTGACGGCTAGATTTTTCTGTGATTGAGCAGAAGTATTGGCCATAATCTCTACACCTGCCAAACCCGGTTCTTCTGCATCCCATACCCCATTTTTATTCGAGTCTGCCCATACCGAACCAGAGATGGATTGATTCCCACAAATCATCTCAGTACGTTCGAGTGATTCAATGCTTGACAACCAGGACTGGTATGCGGTATCGCCAGGCTCACAAAGGTCGGTGTCGTGAAAATGGAAATATCGGAAACTGAGGGATAGTAGACTCTGTGGTAGCGGTCCGGTAAGATCATTATGGTTCAGCCTTAGCCAATTCAATCTCGTTAAATTCCCAAGCGTCGAAGGAATGCTGCCGCTGAGCTGGTTGCTGTCGAGTGAGAGAGTAACCAAATCAGGCAGATTCGCGAAGTCAGGAATGCTGCCGCTGAGCTGGTTACTAGAGAGCCAGAGTCCCTCCAAATCAGGCAGATTCGCGAAGTCAGGAATGCTGCCGCTGAGCTGGTTATTATAGAGCCTGAGATACTGCAAATTAGGCAGATTCGCGAAGTCAGGAATGCTGCCGCTCAATCCGTTCTCCCACGACTGTAACGCATATACGTATCCATCAGCACAGGAGACTCCCGACCAACTACAAGGTGTATTGGTCAGTTTCCAGCCATTGTTGTGATTCCAATTATCACCATCAGTGGCATCGTAGAATGCCACTAATTCCTCACACTCAGCCTGTGGTATCTCGGTGACGGTAGTGCAATCGAAGGATTGTGGTTCGCTCGAGACAGCCATCGCACCATCTACTTCCACCACGTCTGGATGCCGAACGCCAATTTGCTGATCGCTCACCAGGCTTGTACCATGAACGTCGTGTGGTGAAGCGCCTACACCAACGCCCGTCCATTCGATCGTAGTCGCCATCAAGTTGCTTCTCGAGGGATAGGAGCCGGCGCCGCTTGGGATTTCACCGAACCTAAAGCTGTTAACAGTCAGATCTCTACTCGGAAAGGGTGCGCCGGACGGCCATATGGAACCGAAGATAACGTCGTCCGTGGTTACCGACAGAACTGCCGGATCCAAGTCCATACTGATTTGATACGCCTGTAATACGGGAGCCGCGGGGATGGTATCAATGAAATCCTGTGAGGCAAATGTTTCGCCGACTGCACCCGTGACTGGCGATGTCAGCAGACGAACGGTGGGATTATCCTCCACAGGAGCCGCTGACGAACTCATACCCGCAAGCAGGTTACCAGCGATGAAGAGCAGTACGAGCAACCCGAGGAAAGACAGCAGGCGGTTTGTGCGAATGAATTGATACACCATGGATCACTTCCTCATACTAGAATTATGACAATAACCGTATGAACTCAATAAACAGGGGTGTCGTCAAAAGAAAGCAGGCAGGTAATGCTGGTGATTGTATGACAATCAGGTCACAGACGCAACATGTGAAGTCAGATTAACAACCTAAACAGAAGAGCGCTGAATTAGGGCGGGGGCAAGGCTTTGACCTGCACCTGAGATTGTTGTCGAACCATGTCGGCCAGACTGGGCAAGGCATAGATATCACTGATACGGTCGAGCAGGTAGTGATAGAAGCTGACGCCCAATTTGCGAGCAGTGACGGCCAGGGAGAGGAAGGTATCCCAGGCCTGGGCTCCGGCGTCTGAACGAACCCCCACGCTGATTTTGCGTTTGCACACCCAGGTGCGGATATCCCGTTGATTCTCATCTCGCAACCTTTAGTTCTCTGCGCTCAACTCCTCCACCAGATTCAGCAGCAATTCTATCCCCTCACGCACCATCGGGTCTAGATTTGGGCCAACTCGATTGCTTTCAGTGCTTCCAGTTTCATGAAAATGTACGTTGTGTGCGGTAATTGTCCAGGTCAAGCCTGCTCGACATTGGTCTCGTGTAGGCCGGTAGACCGGTAAACCAGTAAACTGGAAAACCAGGCCGACTCCGGCAGGCGACGTTTGTCCCGGTCTACCGGTCTACAGATCTACCGGTCTACCGGTCTACAACTCTACCGGGATCTCAAGCTGTTGGGCTATGGTTTTGTTGGGCAAACCCTCTGCAACCAAATGCAGAACCTCTAGTTCTCGCGGTGTGAGCGCTTCAGGCTGTGCCGGTATCAGTGTGCCGGTCGAACGGAATAATGCCCGGGCGAAGTGTGGCTCTATCACCGACAGATCCGCTGCGACCGCTTGCATTGCTGCCACAAGCTTTTTGCCATCGGCATCTCGCAGTAGCAAGCCCTGGATGCCGGTTGCCCAGACAGCGACGACAGTATCCATTTCTTCTTCAGTTGATGAGACCAGGGCCAGCACAGGTGAAAACGCCTCGCTCAGGTCAGATAACCGGGTCATGGCATCCTGATTTTGCAGACTATCCCAACCCAGATCCCAGGCAATCACATCGGGTTGATAAAGTGACACGGCGGTCGCCAGCTCGGCTGCAGAGCTTTCCTGGCCGACGACTGCGCATTGCCCGGTATCCTTTAGCACCATGGTCAGGCCTGCTCGCACCAGCGGATCATCGGCGATTACCAGGACATTGAGCGTAGTCATGGGCGAAAACGTCGTTGCATCAAAGGCACAAGCTCGGGCAAAGCATCAATACAAATCTTTGGCTGAGGATGGTCTCCCGGCCACTCGAAATAGCCGCGCATCCAAATAGCATACAAGCCGGCCGCACGGCTACCGACGACATCGGCTATGGGATTATCCCCAATGAAGCAACTATGGGCGGGATCGCTGCCGATCTCACTCAACGCCAACTGGAAAATACCTGAATCTGGCTTGCGGATATCAACGGTCCCAGACACAATAATTGTTTGCATTCGCTTTCGTATTCCCAGCCGCTCGATCTTAACATTCTGACCGATCGTACGGCCATTGGTAATAATCCCCAGTTTAAGGCTCATGGCTTCAAGATCGGCCAGTGTCTCAAAAAGCCCCGGCATGGGTTCAGTCGCGTCCCAATAGAATTCGTACCACAAGTCGCGGAAATCGGCACAGGAAGGGGGCGTACCAAGCCAGGGAAACAACGCAAGCAGTTCTTGCCAAAAGCTATCATCCTTGACGCCATAACCACCCTGGTCCAGATATTGGATCTGCCGATTCAACACCTGTATATCGAGCACCTCCGTTTGATCTCGAAAATGCTCGACCAGTCGTTGTGTTAGACCGAACATTGTACTGGGCCGATCGATCAATGTGTTGTCCAGATCAAATAGCAAGGTCTCAATAGCCATTGTCACCTCGAACATCGCTATCATCCGAGGAGGGCAAGATGTCTGGGGTTGTGAGTGATGACAGCTCTGCTGTAGATTCTGACATCGTTCGCGGATAGATCGCAAGCGTCCTGTCCAGATGGGTTTGATGATATCGGCGGCGCAACCACAGATAAGTCAGCCCTGTTCCCGCAAGCATTGCTGCCAGACCAAGTAAACCAGCTTCTGGGCCAAATGAACCACCGGTCAACAGCTCGGGCCCACCCTGTTCCACGGCGATAAAAGACGTTACGTTTGCACTGGTGCCACTTACCGGAAAACCAAATACATTGCCCTGAAAGAAATTCCAGGCAATATGCAGACCGATGGGGATGGCCAATTCGCCTGTTATCACATAACCGATGCCCAGGAATATTCCGGCAATGGCGATATTTATCGTGCTGATCGCAGTGGCGTTGGGGTTATTAGCATGGGCTAATCCAAAGAGGAGACTCGTAAGCAACCAGGCCAGCAGCAGGGCCCATTTCGGCCCGACAAAGCCAAGATTGAAGCCTTCAGCAAGGTTTCTCAACACGTAACCACGAAATAGTAGTTCTTCATAGATGCCCACAAAGATGAAGAGCAGCAGGGCGCCGATAATAAATGTGGCAAATGATTGCCCGTGAGGTGCGATAAAATATCCGGTAATATCGATCCAATCCATCGACCATTCTATCAGGAAGATGCCAAGCATGAGCACGGCTCCCAATGCCAGACCAAAACCGAAATCTGCCCACCAGTTGCGATTGAAATGCAAACCAAAATCTGAAAAAGAGCGCCTATCCAGCACACTGGCAGCCACAAGCATGGCAATGACAATGGCGACAAAGGTCAGAATGATCGAGATCACATCATAGATGCCGGCCTGTGTGATAAAATCATTGAGTGTCGAACCCCCAAGAATTGAGCCTAAAACGCTTAGAAGCCCTTGCAGAGCTGCCAGGCTCAGAGGCAACAAGAGCACGATCCCTACAAATCGCCATAACATGCGCAGGCGTCGCTGTTCATCATTCCAAAAGATATTCTTAAAAAATGCCATACTTATTCGTTCCTCCAGGGTATTTTTAGAACTGGCAGTTCTATGTCGGGATGTTATTTGCAGACGAACACTAAAGCTTGATCATGAACTGGGTACGGTTACCTCGACACGGGTACCTGCACCCAGACTACTCTCTAAATGCAATCGTCCTCCCAAGAGGCGCGCGCGCTCATTTAGCCCTACAAGACCAAATCGCCCTTTATGCGTCTGTTCGGGATTAAACCCACTGCCGTCATCTTCGACCAGGAGTCGTGCCACCTGGGGTGTGATAAGCAGGTGCATGGCCACATGACTGGCGCCTGCATGGCGAGCGGCGTTGGTCAGCGCTTCTTGGGCGATACGGTACAAACCAACTTCTACTCGAATGGGCAGAGGATGGTTACCGCCAATGCTGCCGAAGTCGATTTCGATTACGGTCTCGGCAGACCACTGCTGCGCCAACGCTTGCAGGGCATCAGAGAGGGAGCGTCCTTCCAGAGGGGCGGCGCGTAAATCCAGCACCGAACGGCGGGCCTCTTCAAGGCTGGCCTGGGTTAAGGTCAAAGCCCGCTGTACCACCTGTTGAATGTCCTCAGCATCAACGTTGTTGTCCAAGAGTGCATCGGCGGACTGCAATTGCAGGGTAATTGCGGTGAGACCTTGTGCCAGTGTGTCATGGATCTCTCGAGCCAGGCGATTGCGCTCTTCCACAGCACCTAGCTGCGTGCTGCGTGCTGCGGGCGAAGAGGCGAGTCCGTTCAATGGCGATGGAGAGTAAATCACCCACCGTATAGAGCAAGCGCAGATCGTCGGAAGAAAGCTCACGCCAATCGGTGCTGGCAACGTTGAGGACTCCTAGCTGCTTGCCATGGGCATACAAGGGGATGCTCGAGTGGTATCGTAAGCCATCGGTACCGTCGACAAGGTGTTTGAGACGGCTACAGCGGATTACATTGACATTGGCGGCGCCATCGAGATCACCTTGCTGGTAGGTATCGAGACAATAACATGAGCCTTCCATTTGGTCGGGATGTTCCGACAAGGCTGGAGGTAGATTCTGTGCTGCTGCCAGATAGGGTTCACCACTCTCTTCACTTAGCAGCCAGATCCAACTTGTCTGCATATCAAGAAGTTCGGCCGCCTGTGCCAGGGCGACGCGCACAGTCTCGCTCAGATCCAACGATCTATTTAAGGCCTGTGCTATCGTATTGAGGATAGAGAGCTCTCGGTTACGCCGTTGTAGTTGTCTGGCGTCGGAAGGTGGTGGCACGCGATGGACTCGTGAAGACCCGTAGGTTGGTTAGTCAATTATCTTGCTGAGTGTAAGACAAGCCCTCAGTAGAGGCAAACGCAGCAGAATGGATGGCCCGTTACCTTTCGACGCAGCTTTGGCAGCAGGCGCAAGATATGGTATATGTTGATGTCAAGAATCATGAGAATCCCAAAGAACCGACCCTCGGGTGGAACTATGAGCGCAAAAGACCTACAAATCATCAACGGCATCGGCCCCACGTACGCGCAAAGGTTGTTCGACAGTGGCATCACTTCCATCGAGCAACTGGCGGGTAGTTCGGCTGATGCACTTGTGAATATCGTGGAGGCGCCTGCATGGCGTGCCGATTACGCGGGATGGATCGCCCAAGCGAAACGCCTGGCCGATAGCAGCGAATCTCTGTCGAGTGAGGGTAAAGAGGATATTTCGAGTCTGCATCGCCAGGAATTGGAAGCGATCCTGGCCGATTTGAATGAACTCACCACAGATTTGCAGCAACTCTTTTCTGAGAAGGCTCCACGCCCTGATCTCAGTCAGGGCGTACTTTCGGCACTGAGCGAACGTACCGGACGATACACCCCCGAAACTATCCGTACCTTGCAAGAAGCGCTGCAAGAAATCATGGAAGGGCTGACGGCAGAGGATATGAAAGATCCGGAAACCTGGAAGGGTATCGCCTATACCCTCAACTATCTGGCAAAAGCCGAAGCGTCGGAACGCAGCGAAGGGCTCTTGCAAAGATTGGCCGGTCTCCCTGGCGCCGAAACCGTTATCGGTTTGAAAGAGATGCTGGCGGACACTCCCCCCGAAGAGTTTCTCAGATTCGACACCTGGAAGGGCATTGCCTTTCTCATCAGCTACGAGCTGCAAAACCAGGCTGAACGTGCAAGGAACCGTGTAGTCGGCTCTCAAACCTCTGACGAGGAGGATGCGGAAGCTTGAACGCTGAAAACAGGAGCAGTGTCAGACTTCGCCCGCTTAACGATGCAGGATTTCATACCTGGCTGTCACTAGCTATTCGTGACTACGCACGGGACAAAATCGAAGCGGGAACGCGGGCAGAGGCCGATGCGGAGGAAAACTCGCGGCAACAATATGCGCAATTACTACCGCAGGGTCTGGCCAGCAAAGATCAATATCTCTTTGCCGTTCATGATATCAGCGAAGATTTACATGTCGGCGTACTTTGGTTTGGCATCCAACGAGACCGCCCAGCGCCCGTTGCCTGGATCTACGATCTGATTATCTTCGATTCGTATCGGCGTAAGGGATACGGCCTCAAGGCAATGTTCGCACTGAATACTGAGGTGAAAGCTCAGGGCGTCAATCGCATTGAGTTGCATGTTTTCGGCCACAACAAAGCGGCCCAGGCGCTATACGCGAAAGCTGGATACGACGTCGCCAGTGTTGTGATGGCAAAAAACCTGGCTAACTCATAGCCCGATATCCTATCGAACACAGGTTACACAGCTCGCAGATAAGTAATATGGCGAAATATCCGAAAATCATCACGTGAAGATGATCCAGGTCATAGACAAAACAACAGCGGGGACTCAAAATGTAATCGTATCATCACATATCGTGGTCAGACTCTGCCGTTGCTTCGTTGATAATAGCCGGCGGCCGGTCATAACCAGCGATCTATAAGCGCATTCATTTGATCAAACCAATCCGTTGGTCTTCTCGCATGATCTTGTGAATGCGGTTCCTTCTTTTGGGAATACCCGCGCGTCCTAATCACTTTCAGCTCATCATCATCAAGAAATATAGCGTCAATCCGATCCAGATGTGAATGCAGTCTGGAAACCCCACCTTTTTTGTTCTTTTCGGTCTCCGCCACAAAATCGCCAGCAGATTGGTCTGGCTGAGCGGTGTGATTGTTTTCAATCCATGGTCTTGGCATATAGCCGGGCTCATGGAGATCCGGATACCCTGTATTGCGCGCATCGAATGTAGGCCCACTTAGATGAATGCCTTTCTGGTACATGAGATACTCAGCCCAGCGCGCTTGATTTCGTTTTACCGAGAAATAGAAATTCTCATGATTGTGCAACAAACGAAAGGTAGGTATTCCATACTGTTTTAGCAGCGCGCGCGCCCCTTGAAGCGTCGTAACCCCGTTACGTGGTATGGAAAACTGGTATAGGTTAACACCTGTAGCATTACCGACCGCTTCTGCCACAACACTAGAAACGCCTTCTGTCTTTGCCTTGCCCGTATTCGTGTGGGCTACAGCCGAAATGGCGCCAAGTATTCTATTGATTGGATTGATTGGACCTAATAACGCGTCGAATAGATCAAAGGGACCCATCACTTACCTCATGTAGTCGTATATTCCACAATTATACAGCACATCCGTTCTAGTATCAATTCATTTCTTGAAGTACGATAACCCTACGTCTAGCTGCCGGACGGTATCTCAAAAGTGTCACCCTGAGTGGTTCAAAAGCGCAACCTTTGCAAAGCGGACATTCTAGCGAAGGGTCTCGCATATCATAAACGCATGGATTCTTCGCTGATATGCCCTGTTCAATGTAAGTTTTTCTGAGAAATCGAGTGTTATCCCGCAGTATATTGGCTTCAGATTGCCGCTCAGAATGACAATTCCAAAAGATGCCGCTAGCACCTACCTTTCAGGATACGATTGAGTTTTGGATGATCAGGCCAATGGTCCGGCTTACCATCTAGAGAGGACATGATGCCGACAGAACCGCTCAACCTTCAACTTCAACCGCATTTTCTGGTGGGACTTGCCTTTTTAGCATTAGCCATCTTCTTCCGATTTTGGGCAATTTCAGGTGCAAGACAGTGGAATAATGCGACAGGCGTCACAAGACGCAGTTTCGAAAATACGGATCCTGCTGTCAATGTAGCACTACGAGGATGCTTTGGTGGAGTTCAATGGTTAATTTTTATGGTTCTCTGCATTTTTTGCTTTTTGGCTGGCCTAGACTTCATTCTGTTTGAAGGCGACACAGTCGTGGGCGCGGTTTCACAGGGATATGATCTCGTTCTCGCTAATCTCAACGGGACATAAGACCGCCATTGTAGACTCTCTACCAGGTTTGGCTAGGGTCACAACAGCTGTTTCTGCTTTTAGCACCACTCACATCATGTTTGATAGATTTCGCATCGCCAATACTTCGCGTGCTGGTGTCCGATCTCCCGTGCAACTGATACGCCGTGGCCCCTTGACGAATTTTAGTATGTACCCCAAGTTATCATATAGATCGACAATGCGTTCGGTGGCTTGGTTCGATAAGAGCACCGGCCCCGTGTGTCCGGCCAGCCACTCAGCCAGTTTCACCTGATTTTTCCACGCGAATCCGTGTTTAGGATACTGCCGAAATTCTACGCCGTAGGGCGGGTCGGCGTAAACAAAATCGCCAGGTTCCAACACCAGATTATCGAACGGGCCGGTGGCAAAGTTCCATCCGCCCAGCAAATGCCTGTATAGGCCGAAATCTCGCCGGTATTTGATACGCTTGTGCCGCCCAAAAGGCACATTGAACTCACCCTTGCGATTATAACGACAGAGACCGTTGTTGCCGGTGCGGTTGAGATAATAGAACAGTGCCGCAGCTTCACTGCTGTCTGCCTGCCCAGATCTGATCAATTGATTGAATCGCTGCCGATAGGAATAGTAAAGATCTGAGTCATTCTCCATGGCTAGCGTGATCTGAAATCCCCGTTTTAACCAGCGATAGAAGTAGATGACGTGGCTATTGATGTCGTTGAGTAAAGCCCGCCTGGGTTGTAAACCGATAGAAATCGCCAACCCACCACACAGGGGCTCTACCAGTCGTCGATCCCGATCCCACAGCGGCTCCAGTTCGGGTAGCAGCCAGCGCTTTCCACCCACCCACTTGAGCGGGGGGTAGTGTGAGGGGCAGTGGGGTCGCAGGCATAGCCATGGGAGAGTGTTCCAAAACAGGTGAATTGGCCGCAAGAGCCTAGCATGGATGACGCGCTTCCAACAAACATGACGGATAAACCCTGGAAACGTCGCGCCCTTCTCAAAATTCGTGGACATGTGGCATCATCATGTGAGTTTCAAGCTCCAGGCTACAAGCCACTAGCGGCAAGTTATCGAGTCCCACGAAGCATTCCATCTTCAAAGCGATATTTCTCGTTCCCATGTCCTTAGCCCTCGTCCATGATTGGTTGAACCAAATTGGTGGCGCCGAAGACGTCCTCATCGAGTTACACGCGCTCTTTCCCGATGCACCGGTCTATACCTCTATCTACGCGCCCGCTAAAATGCCGGTCGTGATGCGAGATTGGGATATCCGCAGCAACTGGCTCGACCATTTACCAGGCATCCACGACCATCACCAGCCTTATCTACCACTCTATCCTGTAGGATTTGCCCGGACAGATCTCAGCCAATACGATTTGGTACTGAGCAATAAATCAGGTTTCTGCCATGGGGTTAAGATCCGCTCCGGCGCTTCACATATTTGCTATTGCCTCGCTCCGACCCGTTATGTGTGGACCCCCGATGCCTACCTCGCCCGCGAAGGCATTGGCTCGGCTGCTGGCGTGGCATTGAGACCATTGATCTCGGCGTTGCGACAGTGGGATTACAATGCCGCCCAGAAGGTCACCCACTTCATCGCCATTTCAACCGACATCCGGGCTCGCATCCACCGCTACTACCATCGCCAGAGCAGCATCATCTACCCCCCGGTTGATACCCTCCGTTTTCGGCCCACCAATAAAACGCCAGAGAACTTTTTCCTTAGCCTGGGTCGATTGATTCCATACAAACGCATCGATCTGGCCATCGAGGCCTGTAATCGCATAGGCGCCAGGTTACTCGTTGCCGGCGATGGCCGCGATCGTGCAGCGCTCGAGGCTATCGCCGGTCCCACCATCGAATTCCTGGGCCGTGTCAGCGATGCCGAAGCAGTTGACCTCATGGCACGCTGCCAGGCATTTCTCTTTCCCGGTCTCGAAGATTTCGGCATCACACCACTGCAGGCTCAGGCGGCCGGGCGCCCGGCCATTGCCTACGGCGCCGGTGGTGCAGTAGACACAGTCATTCCTGGTAAGACTGGCGAGCTTTTCACAGAGCAATCTGCAGAGGCTTTGGCAGCTGTGTTATCCCAATTCGACAACCAGAGCTATGATCCGAGTCTCTGCCGTGCAAATGCAGAACGCTTTAGCGCCGAACGATTCCGCCACGAGATCATTTCGTACGTCGAACGAGTACGCTCGGGCGTGGAGCCCAGGTCGGGTGATGCTGTAGATGTATCAGCGTAGTTGCAGACTGAAGTCTGCGACTACAGCAATTCACAAAGCACGATAGCCAGTACCAAACCTACGATAACAATTAGCTGTAACATCGGACACCTCATATTCTCAGATATTCCACCATGGTAGTATGGCAGCGAGGTGTTTGCTGCACGCCAGACTGCTGATATACCATCTTTCAGGCCACGGTCACCTGACGCAGCCTAATCGAGTCTGTGATTCAAGGCTCACAAGCGGACATCACAACGTTTGCTCGGATGACATAACGTCTTGTAAGATACAGAACCATGACAAACGTCTTACTCCATGATCTGAACCGGCGACTCAGAGATCTCTTCGAACAAGAGCACAATTACGCGGCCGGTTTCGCGCTGGGTCGCCATATTTTGCGCTACTATCCCAGACATCTGGCGACTTACATCCAGCTTGGTGTGGCGAGTTTGGCGGTCGGGTTGTATTCTGATGCCGCCGATCTTCTACGCCGTGCCCTTAGTTCGAATCCTGAAGCAGGTACCTTGTGGGCAGGTTTGCGCCAGGCGACCACAGCCTTAGGGTTGACAGAAGAAGCTGCCATTGCCCGGCAATATGAGCGTGACTTATTGACACCCGCCACCGGCAGGGATGCCAGGCCGATCGACAGGGCGATTCTGGCGTCCTCCAATAAAAACTGGCCGCAGGCATTACTACATTATCGCCAAGCCTATCAGCGGGCGCCAGGCCGCATGGATATCGCCCTGGGTATGGCCACATCCCTGTACCACCAAGATCGCTATAACGACTGCAATACAGCAACCGCTGTGATACTCGATCAATTACCCTATTGCTTGAAGGCCAACATCCTGTTCATTCGTTGTGCACGAAGAGATCGGGAACATACGATCGATACATCCATTTATCTGAAGATCGCCCGGTCACTTGACCCTGACGATGCCTATGCCTGGTACTGGTTCGGCCAGGGCTCTGAACCCGCCCCACCCCCTATCGCCACCCTACCTGACTGGGACACGAGCGACCGTTGGCCATTCAACCTTGCTGCAACCCCACTTCCACCCAATCCTGCCGGCGCTTCTACTTAAGGACTTAGGCTGAACCCGGAGTCAAAACCAAATTAATAGGAGTTCATCGAACTACTCATGGAACGCACATTTGCAATGCTCAAACCCGATGCCGTACAACGCGGACTCATCGGTGAAATCGTTAGCCGCTTCGAACGACGTGGCCTCAAAATCGTTGCACTAAGATTCGTGCATGTCCCTCTTTCACTGGCAGAAGAACATTATGCTGTACACAAAGAACGTCCTTTTTACACCAGTCTGATCGAGTACATCACCTCAGGGCCGGTCGTAGCCATGGTGCTAGAGGGACCCAATGCCATCCAGGCAGCGCGCAACACCATGGGCGCCACCAACCCCGTCGACGCTGCACCGGGCACGATCCGCGCCGATTTCGGCATGATGATCGGGCGCAATCTGGTCCATGGCTCAGATGGTGTGGACACCGCCACATTCGAGATTGGCCTGTGGTTCGGAGATGACGTCCCGGGTTGGGATCGGGATACGGACCGTTGGGTTTTGGAATAAAAACGAGATCGGAGTTTGGGATGATCCCGCCAATTTCTGGTCTCCTTTATGAACACTAGCTTTCAATTCTAGGCATGAACCTCCCCAGGATCGCTGTCCTTACAGGCGCCGGTGTCTCTGCCGGTAGTGGTGTCCCTACCTTTCGCGAGGCCGCGGTTGGGTTGTGGAGCCAATACGATCCCCAGAAACTGGCAACACCAGAGGCTTTTCAAAGCGATCCCAAACTGGTATGGGAATTCTACGACTGGCGCAGGCAGATCATGGTGGATTGCCAACCGAACCACGCCCACGACGTCCTGGCAGCCATGGACGCCACCCTGCCTGAATTTACCCTCGTCACCCAGAACATTGACGGCCTGCATCCGCTGGCCGGTAGCAAGCGTACACTCTTCCTACATGGCGATATTTGGACGATCCGCTGCACCCGTTGCCACTATCGCCAGCAGAATCGCCAGGTTCCCCTGCAACCGCTGCCGCCCCTTTGCCCAGAATGCGCGTCGCTCTTGCGGCCAGATGTCGTTTGGTTTGGCGAATCACTTGATTGGACGATCTTATCTGCGGCCGGTGAAGCTTTTGCGCAGGCAGACATCGCCCTGGTTATCGGCACCAGTGCAGTTGTCTATCCCGCTGCGCAACTTCCGCTATACACCAGGAAACATGGTGGCAGGCTCTATGAGTTCAACACCGAGCGCACACCACTCTCGGACATGGCAACCGCCACTTTTTTGGGCCCCAGCGAGGATACTTTACCCAACTGGTGGCAAGACTTCCGCCAGGAGCAAGGACTGTAATACATGGCTGCTCGCCGTTTTATCATTGACACCGATACCGGATCAGACGATGCCGTCGCCATTCTCATGGCATTGCAGTGCCCTCACGTTCAGGTGGATGCCATCACTATTGTCTCAGGCAATGTGCCGATGGTGCAGGGCAGTATCAATGCCCGATATACCGTCGAACTTTGTGGCAAAGCCACACCTGTCTACGAAGGTTGTACCCGCCCATTGGTTCGTGACGCTTTCCACGCCCACTATTTTCACGGGCCGGATGGCATGGGGGGTATGGATTATCCACCACCCCGGCGCCAACCTGAGCCCGGCCATGCCGCCAACGAACTGATTCGCCGCTTTGGCGAGGCTCCAGGTGAAATCACTCTGGTCACATTGGGGCCACTCACAAACCCCGCTTTAGCACTCAGTCAGGCTCGAACCCCGTTTAGCGCAGTGGGTTAAGCAGTGCTATGTCATGGGGGGTGCGGCCTGGGTTGTGGGGAATGTCACCCCTGCCGCAGAATACAATATCTGGTGTGATCCGGAAGCAGCCCGCATTGTCTTTCACTCGGGCATGGATATCCTCACGGTGGGGTGGGAGCATTGCCGCGGGGCTGCCAACTTAACACCCGATGAAATGGAATACATCTACAGCTTTGCTACAGAACGAGCGAAATTCACAATCGACTGCAACAAGCACGCTATAGAAGCGAGCACCGGCCTACAAGGCGATCCCGGCCTGGGCCTGCCCGATCCTGTGACCATGGCCATCGCCCTGGATCCCACCCTATGCACCAAACATAGCCGGCATCATGTCGAAGTCTCGTGTGATGAGCTAACGCGCGGCATGACCATTGTAGATGAACTGCATGTAACGAACACAGAACCATATAGGGATCCGAAATGGGGTCCAAAAACACCGAACATCGAGGTTTGCTGGGAAATTGATATAAAGCGCTGGAAAGAGGTGCTCTATCAAACGCTTCGATAATCGATCACTCGTGCATGTTACGCGGTTCGTAGTAAGCGCTTCAGCGCTGTTCCGAGCATAAGGCGATCAACCACCTATTACAAACTGTAGCTAGTTATTGCATACGCACAACCACCTTGGCATTGCTCCACAGCTCTTCCAAGCGATAAAAGGAGCGCTGTTCAGGGGAGAAGATATGCACGATGACATTGCCGTAGTCTACCAGTTGCCAGCCAGATGTCCGTTCACCTTCGATATGCAAAGCACGGATTTTTTGTGGGCGCAATTCATCGTTTAGGGAAGAGAGCAATGCCTGGCTTTGCCGCTCGCTGGTAGCCGTAGCGATCACAAAATAATCGGCGAAGGGTGAAGTCTCACCGATGTCGAGCAAGAGAATGTCCTCGGCCTGTTTATCGTCGAGGATTGCGATAATGGTGTGAGCAAGTGTTTGTGTGTCCAGAGAATTTTGCCTCCGAGAGGGTTTGGGTTGAATGCAAGGAGAGGTAGTTTAGCATAAAAAGGCTGAAGCCGGTGAACTGCGTGCAAAAAGAGTTAGGCGACTTCCAAGGAAATACGATCCAGGGATTTGCGCTATCGAGGAATTCGCTTGAGGCTTTTTCAGGTTGAAATGGATCATTATCTTGCTGAAAAAGCCTTACGTTTCAGAACAGACTGAGTTGTTCGATATCCGGCCGTCGTGGCTACTTCGGTCATCCGGCGGCGAAATGGTCAGGCCGCACGCCGATAGTCATGGTGTAAACCAGCTAATACAGGGAAGGCAACCACCTTTCCCGTTTTGGGTTGATCTGGTG
>JAAENG010000496.1 GCA_024224665.1 Chloroflexota bacterium
ACTATTTTCTTCAAGGTCTCAGGAACTTACTTATTCATCAACAAGTTGAATGGTTCCGTGAAAAAACGCGACTGAGACCTTCCGACTGGGACGATGTTCTGGACTTTGCTTTATGAACCGAGTTTTCCAGAGTTTTCAGAATCAGTCCTATCACCGAAAGCGTTGCCGGGATCTACCGCCGCCATGGTCTGGAACCAGATGGTGATCTGCCCGACTCGGCCAGCATGGAGCTGGCTTTTCTCGCCTTTTTAGTCGCAGCGGAGGCGGAAGCGTACCAGGTGGGCGACGGGCGCGCGGCCCGGCACTTGCGTCGAGAAATACACCAATTCCTGAATGACCACGTCTTGGCCTGGCTGCCACAGGTAGGCCGGGCGCTGGTTCATTCGGACGACCCGCATTTCGCCATGTGTGGGCATCTGCTGGAAGATTTTCTCAAAGAAGAACAACTGCGGATGTTGGTCATCGACAGAGGTCGGGCACAGTCTAATGTACCTTGGATCGCCGATTCGCAGCAGTGCGGGCTATGCGGTTTCTGTGTGCAAATCTGCCCAACAGATGCTCTCTGGATCTCGGAAAATGAGGCCATGACCTACCTGCTCCTCAAACCCGAGAACTGCGTCGGTTGTGCCAAATGCCTGCCGGTGTGCCCAGATGACGCCCTGCGCATGATCGCCCGCACGAAAGATCTGACCCAGACCATGATCGTGCGCTCATCGCCACGGGCGCTGTGCCCTCGCTGCGGCTCCTCTACTGTCAGCCAGGCGGAAATGACGGCTGTATTCGCCAGCCTGGAAGCAGACGTGGCATTGAAATATCGCCTGAGTTTGTGTGGGTCATGTAAGAGCGATTGGTGATACCGACTGCTCATTTCACACCTGTCAATACTACAGACAACACAAAGACAACTGAGCTTAGTGATTGAGGATTTTGCCAGTCACTTCGGGGTGGAAGTGGGTGTGCAGTGGGAATTCTGGGTCTAACGAAACGCCACGCCCCAGGAACTGAAACATTGTATCATACTCCCGCCACGAGATCGGCCACCTCCAGCGTCCCCTGCTATACTCAGCACAAGCCGGTCCTGTCTCGATCCCTACCCTTCTTTGTCACCTACTTCCCTCAACTGTCTCAGGAGATGCCATGTACATAGTCCATCCCCACCCTTGCTATATCCGATGTCTTAACGCTATGATTGCACGTCCAGCCACCCCTCTCCCAGTGATGGGTGTGCTCCTCAAAAAGTGATCGGCATCGTCCGGAATCAGTGGTCGGCATCGCCGGAATACGCAGGCAGTTCCGAAAAGATACGATAGGGCCAGCAAAATCAAACTGAAGAGTGGAATAGCTATGTCAAATCATAGAGAGACGTATCAGTATCAGACCAAGGCCACATCAACATCATCCCCACTACGAATCTTATTGATCTCACCAAGAGGGCCGCTGTATCGCCACCGAGGGGGGATTTGGAAAAAATCGCTTCGGTATGCGCCACTAACATTGGCGACACTGGCCTCGCTCATCCCGTCTGAACTCAATGTTGAGGTCAAGCTCCTTGATGAAGGAATAGAGGAAGTTGATCTTGAGAGTGAGGCCGATTTAATTGGGATTAGTGCGATCACCGGTTCGGCCCCGCGTTCGTATGAAGTTGCCGACCATTTTCGGCGGCGTGGTTTGCCGGTTGTGCTCGGCGGCGTGCATCCGACTTTGATGCCGGAAGAAGCGGCCCGGCACGCCGATAGTGTGGTGGTTGGCTATGCTGAGGAAACGTGGCCTCAGCTACTGCGCGATTTTGCCGCCGGCAAAATGAAGGCGCGTTATGTGCAAAACACTAACTTGCAATTAGCCTGCCTCCCTTTTCCCCGACGTGATCTTCTACCGGCCCGAGGCTATGCTCTCAAACACACCATCGAAGCAACGCGGGGGTGCATTCATCAGTGCGAGTTTTGCGTTGTGCCAACCGCCTGGGGGGGACCGCTGCAACGGCCTATCGCCGAGGTCATCGCCGATATCCGGCAGATGCGGGCCAGACGTCTGATATTTTTGGATTTAAACCTCATTTCTGATATTGCTTACGCCAAAGAACTTTTCGAGGCCCTCATCCCGCTCGATATTATCTGGGGTGGCTTAGCCACGGTTATTATGACCCAAGATGAAGAATTGCTCGATTTGGCCGCTCGAAGCGGCTGTCGAGGGCTTTTAATCGGTTTTGAAACTTTGTCGCCAGAGTCGCTAGTGGAAGCCAAAAAGGCGTTCAACGCCCGGCACGATTATTATGAGGTGGTTCGAAGGCTCCATGATCGCGGCATTGCCATCCAGGGGACATTTGTCTTCGGCTTCGATATGCATACCAGCGATACCTTTGCCGAAACGGTTGAGTTTGCCATAGAGGCCAATATCGACCTGCCTCGCTACGCCATTTTAACCCCCTTTCCCCGCACCCCACTTTTTCGGCGTCTCAAAAATCAGGGTCGGATCTTGACCGAAGATTGGGCCCTGTATGACGGTCAGCACGTCGTCTACCAGCCTCATCAAATCAGTCCTGAAACGCTCCTGCGCCAAACAGAATGGGCCTGGAAAAAAACTTATAGCTATCGATCTATTGCCAAACGACTCCTCGGGGCGCGGATTCAACCGTTTCTTTCTTTTGGAGTTAATTTAGGCTATCGCTTCTACGCTCATCACCTCCACGATTATTACAATTGCGATTGGATGATGGGACAACAGCCTGTTTTACCTCAAGATAACGGGTAGATTCTCTACCGGACATTTTTCCATTGTGTCACCCTGAGCGGGTCAAACACACAACTTTTACGGTCTCGAAACGCCAGCGAAGGGTCTCGCGGTCATGAAACGAGAGATTCCTTCGAGTTCCTCAGGACAAGCCTTCGCTGGAATCGACTTATTATTGAGTATTATTAGACGATGAATTTCCGACGTGTATTGGCTTCGTGAACCTGCTCAGACCTGTCCTGAGCGAAGCCGAAGGAATGACATTTCAAAAAGTGTCCGGTAGTAAAGGCACGGAGCCAGCATCTAAGCGACCAGTCTTAAAAAAGCTTCTACTCTACCTTTATCGCCAAGTGCGATCACTTGTCATTGAAGTCACCTTATAAAACGTGAGGGACCACGCCTGGTACCGTTCCTTCGGCCTGGGCTTTTTCATTTGTTCTGAGATGATCTAAGCGATCAAGTTGAGGAATGTCCCGTAGGCCACATCCCAGGCGCCACCGTCGCCCGGCTCGAATGCCGACACCGCAAATGATTCCCGCACGATCTGGCGCGCTTCATCCAGCGAAGCCAACTCACCACTGGTGACTGCCTGCACGGCGATGTTGCCGATGGCTGTGGCTTCCACCGGCCCCGCCACAACCGGCAATTGTGTGGCATCTGCGGCGAATTGGTTGAGCAAGATATTCTGTGAGCCGCCACCGACGATGTGGAGCGTACTGGTTTTGCGCGCGAGGAGGATATCCAGTTTTTCAATCACCCAGCGATAGCGCAGCGCCAGAGCCTCCAACGCCGTGCGGATGATCTCGCCCCGAGTCTGCGGCTCTAATTGGCCGGTATCGCGGCAATAGTTCAGAATCGCCTCGGGCATATTAGAGGGGGCGAGGAAGGATGGATGGTCTGGATCGATGATGGCGACAAAGGGGCGGGCCTCCGCTGCCATCTGCGTGATCTCGTCATAAGAGTAGCTGTCGCCCTCTTTTGCCCAGATGCGGCGGCATTCCTGCACCAGCCACAAGCCCATGATATTTCGCCAGGGCAGGATCGATCCGCCGGCGCCTCCGTAACTGCTGATGTTGTAAGCCATCGCCTCTTCGCTAACGATGGCCTTATCGTGGATAGCGCCTAACAACGACCAGGTACCCGAGCTGAGCCAGGCGATGGCGTCATCCTCGGCCGGGACTGCCACCACCGCCGAGGCCGTGTCATGGGTGGCCGGCGCAACCACCTCCAGGGTCTCGAACCCGACCTCTTCCGCCACCTCGGGCAGCAGTGGACCCAAGCGGTCACCCGAGTAAATGATCTTAGGGAAAATGTGTTGCGGTATAGCCAATGCCTGCAAGATCGTTTCTGACCATTGGCCTGCCAAGGAGTCGTAGAACTGGGTGCTGGTGGCGTTGGTGTATTCGCAAGCCTTGACCCCAGTCAGCCAGAAGTGCAAAAGGTCGGGGATCATCAGGTAAACCTGAGCCACAGCCAGTTGGGCGGAATCAGCCCGTACCATCGAGAGAAACTGGTAAAGGGTGTTGACAGAGAGGAACTGGATGCCACCCGAATTCTCAAAGATAGCTTGTTTGGAAATCTGTTTAGTTGCCTCATCCATCATCCCCTCGGTGCGCGCATCTCGGTAGGTGAAGGGATTCCCCAGCAGATTGTCGTCTCGATCCAGTAAACCGAAATCAATAGCCCAGGTGTCGATACCGACTGACTCGAATTCAGTGCCGTGCTCCTCCGTGACCTTGGCCAGACCTCGTTTGATCTCGCTAAACAGATGTAGCACGTCCCAATGTAAGCTACCCAGAACTCGCACCGGACGATTGCCAAAACGATGCACCTCTTGTAGGCTGAGTTTTCCCTCAGCCAGCATCCCGATCATCACTCGTCCACTTTCTGCGCCGATATCGACGGCGATATAGTTGCTCATAATACTCTTCTCCTACTACGGATAAGCACCAAGCGAAGTTAGTACTCAACTTTTGTCGCAGAACTCGTGTTCAGGGTGCAACGCACTCCGGTCTAGATCATGCGATGGTTTTCGCTAAATCCTCATTTCTGGACTGTATGCGGAGTGCGTTGCACCCGAGTCTGTAGCGGTTTAAGGACAGTAAAAGATGGAATCGATCTCCATGAACTGGATATCGCCGCCATCCACAGCTGTCGGCAAGACCCAGGGGTTGACCTCGATCGCCCAACGTTTGTAGACATCGGTCTCGCCCAGTTTGCCCAGCGCCTCGCCTACGTCGCCATCGACCTCTAAATAGGCGAACATACGATTGCCAAGGGCGAAAATGCTGTAGTTGTGGATACCGACTTCTTGAATGGCCTGCAGCAGGTCAGGCCAGGGGTTGAGATGGATGTCGGTGTAAGGTTCCAGATGTTCGGGATGTACTCGCCAGGTCATGCCGACACGTTTCATGTTGAGAACTCCTTTTGTGACTAGGTGACAGGGTGAAGGGGTGAAGGGGCAAGGGGGTGACAGGGTGAAGGGGTGAAGGGGTGAAGGGGCAAGGGGGTGACAGGGTTTGGGGGTTAGGGGGTGAAGGGGTGATCGGTTTGCGAGAAGTGAGTGCTTTATTGGATGCTAACCTCCAATCTCCAGAAACTAATCTCTAATCTCCAATAACAATCTTCAATCAACCCCCCAGCGCGCCAATACCCGCTCCCACGCGCTCATCGTTGATCTTGCGTGCATAGCCGCCTTCGCGATAGGCGATGATGGGGTCGGGGTGGCGGCCCATTTCCACTCGTACTTGTTTGAGTAGAGGCTGGATATCCAATTCGTATGCGTCCATGATCGTGCGGTTGGCCAGGATCACATCGCCGGCATTTTGGGCGGCGCCCAGGGTGTCGCGTTCAACGGCCAGTGCTTTAGCGTAGGCCGTTTGTGTATACATCAGCGACTGGATGATACCCTCGATGCTCGGTTCGACGTTATGCGATTGGTCCAGCATGTAGATGACATTATCGACTTCGGTCGCCGGATCTTGGGCAGCATCTACCAGTTGATCGTAGATCAAGAAGAGTTGCAGGGGGTTGACGGTGCCTGCCATGAGATCATCGTCGCCATATTTGCGATCGTTGAGATGGAAACCACCCAACTTGCCCTCATCCAGCAAGATCGAGACAATGTGTTCGATATTGGCATTGGGTGGGTGATGGCCGACGTCGACCAGCACTTTGGCGCGATCACCTAAGCGGCTGCACAGCATATAAGACATGCCCCAATCCATGAGATCTGTAGTGTAAAAACCGGGCTCGAAGTATTTGTATTCGATGGCCAGTATCATGTCATCGTCCATGGCATCGTACAGAGCCTTGAAGCCTTCGAACAGCCGTTGTTTGCGGGTACGTAGATGATCCTGGCCCGGATAATTCGTGCCATCTGCCAGCCACATACCAATGACTTTGGAGCCCATCTCACGTGTGATCCTCACACAATCGACAAGGTGATCGATGGTCGATTGCCGTACTTGCTTGTCGGGACTGCAGATACTGCCCAAGCGGAATTGCTGCCCCATAAAGGTGTTGGGGTGGACGGCGCCGATACCCAGTCCTCGTTCGGCGGCGTAGTCGCGCACCGGCTCATAACGGCCATCGTCAGTCACATCCCACAGCACGTGGCTGGCCATCACCGGGCAGACGCCGACGACCCGCTGGATCTCAGCGCAGTCCTCGATCTTGTCCCAGATATGGCGGGCGGCTCCATCCTCACGGAAGACGCCGTAGCGCGTGCCTGAATTACCGACCGCCCACGAAGGCAACTCGATCACCTGCGCCTTCAGCTTCGCCTTCACCTCCTCGACATCGATACCCCTGTCTGCCAAAACGTCGGCAAGCACGTCATACTGTCGTTCCCAGATCGCCATAATATTGTACACTCCTATTTGAAAATGACTAATGATAGTAAACCAGTAAACCGGGAAACCAGGAAACCAGAACACCGGGAAACCGGGAGGAATTTGCCTGCGTGCGTGAACGGCCATTTCCGGTCTATCGGTCTATCGGTCTACTAACATACCGGTACCTGCTCTACAGACGTATCGACAATCCATATGGGTAAAGTGCAGAATCTTCAATCCTCAACTCTAAGTCCGCCGCGCACGAATACGAAGCTGGTCGATACCAACGGCGATGAGCAAAACCAGCCCGCGTACGACCATCTGATTGTATTCCGATACGTTGAGTATGATCAGTCCATTGCTGAGGACGCCCATGATGAACACCCCCAAGATCACACCGAACAAACTCCCTGACCCGCCCGCAATACTAACCCCGCCCAGAACGACCGCCGTAATCACCTCCAATTCGAAGCCGACGCCGATGCTGGGTTGGCCTGAATTGACGCGACCCATCACGATCATGCCCGCCACACCGGTCAGCAATCCCGCCAGCATGTAAACCAACAACTGCATGCGCTCGACCTTGATACCAGATAGGCGAGATGTCTCGGCATTGCCGCCAATAGCATAGATGTAGCGGCCGAAATAGGTACGATAGAGGAAAATACCTCCCAGGATAAAGACGATGATCATGAGGATGACGGGCACGGGAATGCCGCCAATGTAGCCTTTGCCTACAGCCTGCACGCCCTTCTCAAATCCCAGGAACGGCTCTTTGGGAAAGCCGAAAACAGGCAGACCGCTGGTAAGCGTGAAGCTGACGCCACGCACTATCGTCAGCGTCCCCAGGGTGGTGATCAAGGCCGGGATCTGCAGCCTAGTGATGATCAGGCCGTTGACCAGCCCCACGAACATTCCGGCGCCGATACCGGCGAAAATGCCGACCAGGGGGGGCATGCCCGCTTCGATGATGACCTTGGCTGCGATAACGCCGGTAAAAGCCAGCACCGAACCGATCGATAGATCGATCCCACCGATCAACAATACCATGGCTGCGCCCACAGCCGTAATGCCTGTAAACGACACTTGCCGCATGATATTGATCAAGTTCGGCTGGGTCATGAAGGCGTCTGTCGTCAATGAAAAAAAGATAAATAGAACGATGAGCACCAGGGCCAGGCTCAACGTCTGCCCGGAATTTGAGAGCAGGCGGCTGAACGAGCCGTTTCTTAAGCTGGCACTCTGCGGTGATGGGGATGCTTCCATAAATACGCTCTCCGGTGGATATGATGAAAGTCTCGGTTCAGGTGAGCACGGGTTCCTGGCCGGCAGCCAGGGTCAGGAGTTTTTCTTCGGTCGCTTCGGCGTTGCTGAATTCACCCACCAATCGACCCTCGCGCATGACCAAAATGCGGTCAGACATGCCCAGCAACTCCGGCATCTCTGAGGAGATCATGAGGATGCCACGTCCTTCGCTGCAGAGTTGCACCATCAATTCGTAGATTTCGTGCTTGGCTCCGACATCGATGCCACGCGTGGGCTCGTCGAAGAGAATGATATCAGCATCGCCTGCCAATACTTTGGCAACGACGACTTTTTGCTGGGTGCCGCCGCTGAGGTTGCGAGCTTCTTCGCGGGGCACATGCTCCTGCATTTTGAGTTTGTCTTTGAAACGATTGACAACGCCCGCTTCGGCATTGCGCTTGATAAAGCTTTGGTTGGACAACGATTGGATCGTGCTCAGCGTCATGTTTTCACTGGAACGCATCAAGAGTACCAGCCCCTGACCTTTTCGATCTTCGGGGACGAGGCCAAGCCCTCTATCGAAGGCGTTTGAGGGATTGGAAATATCTGCACTCTGACCATGCACACTTATCTCGCCTGTTTGGCGACGTTTTGCCCCGAACAGCGTCAGGGCTACATCGGTACGGCCGGCGCCGATCAGCGCATACATACCGAGGATTTCGCCTTTGTGCAGGTCGAACGAGACATCCTCGAACATCTGGCCGTCCGCCAGGTTGTTGACGGAGAGCAGGACTTCATCAGAGGGTGGCTCCTTGCTCGGGTAATCACCTAACTCGCGGCCCACCATGTGGCGGATCAGTTGCGATTCCGTGGTATCCGCCACAGTTCGTGTGACGACCAGATGGCCGTCGCGTAGCACGGTCACCCGCTCGCAAAGCGCGAAGATCTCTTCCAGACGATGAGATATATAGATAATGGTGACGCCTTTGTCCTGGAGTTGGCGGGTAAGCTCGAACAGTGTACTGACCTCATCCAGCGTCAGCGATGCCGTCGGTTCATCCATGATCAGTAGCTTCACCTCTTGTGAGATCGCCTTGATGATCTCGACGATCTGCTGTTCGGCGATGCTCAGGTCCATAACCAGAGTACGCGCATCCAGACCTACATCCCATTCATCGATCAGTTTTTGCGCTTCCCGTTCAGCATCACGGTCGCTGATAAACACCCCGCGCCTGCGTTCACGGCCCAGAAAGATATTGGCGGCAATGCTCAATCCCGGAACCAGATTGAACTCCTGGTAGATGACGCCGATGCCGAGGGCAATCGCTTGTTGGGGATCGAGTTTTTCAAAAGTCTCGCCTTCGAAGAGGATGGCGCCTGAGCTGGGCGAGACAGCCCCCGTTAGCATCTTGATCAGGGTGGATTTTCCGGCGCCGTTCTCGCCGACAATGGCATGCACCTCGCCTCTTTCGATTGCCAGACTTACATGATCGACCGCCAGAGTGCCGGGATATTGCTTGCTGATAGCTTTGAGTTCGAGGATGATAGTCATAGACAGAGTCGAATGCTAAGGTAGGCCTGCTCGGCGCCGGGAGAGAGGGATGCAGCGCCGAGCAGGCTTAAATCTGGGAGGTTGTCTAGTTCATGAACTCTTCGACGTTGGAAGCATCGACCGGCGCCAGTTTGATAGCGCTGATCGCGTCTACCGGCAGGCCGGCAATAGCGGATACCAATGCTCGCACGGTGAGCGCGCCCATCTCGTAGGGCTGCTGATCGACGGTAGCCAGGTAGGAACCACCCTCCATAATAGCGGCCAAGGCTTCGTCGGTGGCGTCGATACCACCCACGAAGAAGGTCTCAGGATCATCCTTGTCGGCAGCGATCACAGCCTGATAAGCGCCGAGGGCGCCGCCGTCGTTGATGCCGACGATCATGTTCAGGTCGGGGTGGGCCTGCAGCCAGGTTTCAGCTGCCTCAGAACCACTGATGGGGTCGCCGGCCGTAACCGTGCCTACCACCTCATAATTGTCGCCGAACACCTCGGCGATGCCATCGACGATACCCTCGCGGCGCTGAATCACCTGCGGGATGATGTCGTAATTGAGGATGGCCAGTTTCAGTGTTTCACCTTCGGGTACGTGGGTCTTGGCCCATTCGCCCGCCTGGCGACCCAGGGTCACGCCCATATCATGCTCGACGGCCCAGACCAAGGCAGTCTGGTTCTCCTCGCCCAAGTCGGAGGTGTGGGCGACGACGTACATGCCGCTGTCCAGTGCATCTTTGGCCAGAGGGCCAATGGCGGCGGGGTCAACGGCCGTGACGACGAAGCCGTCGAATCCGGCATTGATGAAATTCTCGATCTGAGTAACCTGGTTGTTGACATCATCCTTGGGATCGTTGATCACGATCTCGATGCCCAGGGCATCGGCTTCATCTTGTGCACCGGCAGCCAGGGCTACGAAAAAGGGATTGGCCAGGTTCAGCACGCTCATGCCGACCTTGATGTCGCTCAGACCCTGTTCGTCCAACGCTGCCTTGATGGTATCTGTGTCACCTGTCATGGCGCCGCCTTCAGTCTCGGCTTCGCCTTCGGTCGTGGCTTCACCAGAATCGCCCATGAATTCCTCGACATTGGAGGCATTGACCGCCGCCAGTTTGATGGCGCTGATTGCCTCAACTTCTTCTCCCTGGATTGCCTTGACCAGCGTGCGCACGGTCAGCGCGCCCATCTCGCTGGGCTGCTGGTCTACGGTCGCCTGGTAGGAACCGCCGTCCATGATAGCGGCCAGGGCCTCGTCGGTGGCATCGATGCCGCCCACGTAGAAGGTCTCAGGATCATCTTTGTCGGCAGCGATCACGGCCTGGTAAGCGCCAAGGGCGCCACCATCGTTGATGCCGACGATCATATCCAGGTCTGGATGGGCTTGTAGCCAGTTCTCAGCAGCTTCGGCTCCGCTGATGGGATCGCCTGCTGTGACCGTGCCTACCACCTCATAATTGTCGCCAAACACCTCGGCGATGCCATCGACAATACCCTCGCGGCGCTGGATCACCTGGGGGATGATATCGTAGTTGAGGATGGCAAGGGTCAGAGTCTCACCTTCGGGGATGTGGGTTGTAGCCCATTCGCCCGCCTGGCGCCCCAGGGTCACACCCATATCATGCTCGACGGCCCAGACCAACGCAGTCTGGTTCTCTTCGCCCAGATCTGAGGTGTGGGCGACTACGAACATGCCGCTGTCCAGTGCATCTTTGGCTAAGGGACCAATGGCGGCGGGGTCAACGGCGGTGACTACAAAGCCGTCGAACCCGGCATTGATGAAATTCTCAATTTGTGTAACCTGGGTATTGACGTCATCTTTGGGGTCATTGATTACGAGTTCGACACCAAGTTTATCCGCTTCCTCCTGGGCGCCGGCAGCCAGGGCCACGAAGAAGGGATTGGCCAGATTGAGCACACTCATACCGATCTTGATGTCTTCGGCGGCTTTTATCTCGGGTTCTGTTGCGGCCGGTTCTTCGGCGGCAGGCGCCTCTGCCGGTGCGGTGGTTCCGCCGCAGGCTGCCAGAAGGCCAACGACAATTAGCAAAACGATACTAAGCAGCAATTTCTTAGACATGTTCTTTCTTCCTTCTCTTGGAGAGTGGAGGGTGATAAGAGTGAATGGGAATGGATAGTGTCGGTTGGCTGAATTCATGTCATACCCGTCCTCCCGTGGAGGGGAAGTTATTGGCTACTTTTTCTTCGGCGCCGTGGCCGTTTTAGCGGCTGTTCCGGCGTTTCAGAAACCGGCGTGTCTCCTCGGCGCATGGATTGCAATGGTTTGATCCAGTAATTCGCTGCTGTCAGTTTCGCCGCTAACCCTTGCTGTGTTTCAGGTCCGGCCGTTATGGGATAGTGCCCGAACTCGGCGGCGGCATCGAATGCAGTCAGTATATTCTCTGGTGGTACATCGCCCAAAATATTGTGGATAGCAGAAAATACGAAACCACCACCTGGACCGAAGATCTTCATGCGGCGCCGTACATCTTCTCTGACTTCCTCCGGCGTGCCCCGGGGCAAAACGTGGTGCGTATCGACACCGCCACCCCAGAAAGTCAAGTTTTTGCCGAAGCGTTTATTCATCTCCATAGCATCCATGTTCGCAGCATCGGTTTGCACTGTATTGAAGCAATCGACGCCGATATCGATCAGGTCTTGCAGGAAGGGCATGACCGAGCCGTCGGTGTGGAAGAGGACTTTGGCGTTGCTTTTATTATGTACGGTCTCACAGAACAACTTGTGCCCGGGCAGCAGAAACTCACGGAATGTGTCGACCTTGATCATCGGCCCCTTCTGTGCACCCACATCATCTGCTCCTATGATCACATCGATGTATTCGCCCACCGCCTCCAGATAGCGCTCGAGATTGATGATCTGTTCGTGCACGAGACGATCAAAGAAGTGGTGGATGAGGCCGGGGTTATTGAGAAGGTTCATGTAGGTGTTCTGGAAACCGAGAATGCCTTCTGTAACGAATATGATGCCGAACACGTAATCTGAGACGATAGCCTTGTCGGTGGTCTCACGCAGATGCTTGGCGAAATCCCGCGCCCAGACCAGTTCCTCATCCGTAACTTTGATCCGGCCCATGAAGTTGCCATCGTAATTGTCGAACCAATCGTCGATCTCCTTTTCGGTGGTGGCGTGCTCCAGGGGGAAGTGTTTGACAGCAAAGCCCTGGGTGCCCTCCTTGGGTGCTTCTGCGATCTTGATGCCATGCTCCCACCATTCGAAGTCACCATCTGCATTGATCGTGGGTGTGAAATCCACCGGCACCTGGAAATCAGTGCCGTCGACAAACTGCCAGGGTTTGAATTCGGCATTGGCAATGCCCAACGACATCTTGTAGCGAGGTAAGGTGACGGTATCGACATGCAGACGCTGGGCGATTTGGGGTTCGAGTTCGGGTGTTTGCACCCACGTGTGGAACACGCGCGCAGCGCCCTTTCCCATGCCCAGTTTGCGGCGGAGGTTGCCGTAGGCTTTGAGGTTGATGCTGGTTACACAGGTGCTGCCCAGGTCGATCGGCACACGATCAGTCTCTTCGTGGTTGATGGCAGCGAGAACCCGATCACGGGAATTCATACACACTCTCCGGTTACATGAGTTTGATACATGGCGGTAGGTCAGATCCCGCCCAGTTCTCTGGCGATCTCGGCCAGATGGTAGCGGGGATGCGCTGAGAAGGCGTGGCATTCGGAGCCGTCGGGAAAATCGACATTCCAGTTCTCCCAGGTGGTGGGATACCCGGCCTGTACCCATCGCCCCCAACGGAATCTGATGATCTCGATCACATCTTGCCCACGGCCATGCTTGCGCAGCGCCTGGAAGATGCGGTGGTGCATGTAGGGGCTGGCCAGCACCATGCGGTTGGGGTCAGCAGGTTCTGCCCCGGGATTTGGCGACTCATCCTCGGGATCGAGTGAGCGGGCGGCAATGGCGTCGAGCAGCGCCGCTTCTTCTTCCGGAAGGTTAGAGCTGGTGAGCACGGCCAGAGATGCCGCAAGTTGTGAGAACGTCGTGCGCTCAACGTCATCCCACCAACACCCGTTATCCCAGAAGGCCTGACGAATGGTAGTTTGCAGGCTGACGGCTTCGTTACCCCAGTGGGCGGCTTCCGCTTCGGCTTCGGCTTCGGCTTCTGCTTCGGCCCGGCGCGCGTTCGCCATCTCGGCAGCGAGTTGCAATGTCAGAAGGAAGTGCAGGTTGTAGATGGCGCTGGGTTCGGATTTTGACATGGGCGCCCAGTCGAGGAAGAGGCGGCGGCCCGGTGGTGTGATCCGTAAGCCGGCAGGATCTTTGTCCTGGCTGAAGCGATCGATCATGCGTGTAAGGGCGGGCCACATCTCAGCTACAAAGGCATCCTCTCCACTCAGTTTCCAGTAATTGTAGAGCAGTTCCAGCCACTGAAAATTGAAGTCAACGATCACGTAGGGCAGGGCTTCGCTGGGTAAGACACCCGGCAGCGTCCCATCTTCATACGCGCCCTCGGCTGCCAGCTCGATCAGGCGGCGCATAGGGCGCAGGTCATCTGCCATCACCGCCAAAATGAGGCTGCCAACAAGGGGATCTCCTACCCACTGCGCGTGTTCCCGCCAGGGGTTGTCTACAAAGCCGTCGGATAGACAGGCGTGCAAAGTGTTCTCGCAAATACGGTTGATCTCGTTGAGCGTGGGATCGGAGGTCGTCAACTCTCGGGTGACTTCAAGAGGGTACTCGCTGACCGTGATGTGGAAACGGATGCGAAAACCAGAACCGGTGGGACCTTGTACCTGGAACAGGGCCAGCCTGCCCCCCCGCATGCCGAACCCCTGCACCCGTTGTGCACCCGCACGGAGGAGGAAGCGATCGGTCATACGTACGCGGCAATAGGTGGCGGGGTCTGAGAGATAAGGCTCGTCCGCTGCATCGCTGCGCCATTTCTCTGTGTAACTGATAGAGACCTGCTCTCCAGCGATTGCCCCCTCCACTTCAGCCCAGCCCTGGAATGTGTAACCTCGCCCCAGTTCATACAGCCAGAAGGCGCTTTGCCCCGCTTCAAGCTGGATATCGAACCAGCCGTCAGCATCGGCTGTCCAGGACACCGGTCGGGCAGTCGTCCAGGCTTCTCGCAGCGCCAGATGCGGGTCGGCCAGGTCGCTGGTCGTGCCCAGGCGTATAGAACGTAACTCGGGCTCTAGTTCTCGCTCGACCAGTAGCGGCACTGCCCGGCCTTTCATATCGGTCCAGGGATAGCCATACGCCGGAGCCACCGCGCGAGCGGTCGCCCAGCCGGAGTCGCCGTACCCGGGCGCCATCCAGTCTTCGACCAATCTCTGGTCGCCCTGCTCCACACCAGCCTGATAGATCGACATACGTGGGGTCATCGACGCAAAAGCGAGGTCACGTCTGGTGTACCAGGCGTCGCCGGTCACCAGCGCCGTCTCTCCATCGCAGACCAGGTAAGCAAACAGCCCAGCTGTCCCGCGATGCACATAGGCGAAATGGGAGTAACCAGGCTGATAGACCTGTACAGCCAGCGTGTTTTGCCCCGCCCGTAGAAAAGGTGCAATATCCAGGCAATCGACAACCTGGGCGTGAGGCCAACCCCGAGCCGGCCCCCGGGCCACGAACTGGCCGTTGACCCATAGCTTGTAGCGGTTATCGGCTGTAATGAACAGTTCGGCGCTTTGCGGCTGTCGTTCCAGCACCCAACCCGCGGGCGAACGAAAACGCAAATAGACCTCGTGCAGGTCAAAAGCATGGTCAGAACCAATCCAAATAGTTCCATCTGGTACCGTAAGATCGAAGTCACTCACGATTCGTACTCGGACGAACGGTAGTTCGCTGCCAGTTTATTCGCCAGGGTATAAGCCCGGATCAAACGCTGTGGTGGTGTATCCGGTTGCACGAAATGTCCCGTAGTAAAGATAAAGCCCCCGCCAGGCGCGTAAATCTCGAATTTCTCGGTGATGTATTGATCCAAGGCCTCTTCATCCTTGAGAATCAGACCATCGACAGTATCCAGAGAGCCGTAAACGACCAATCTGTCGCCATAGCGGTCTTTGATCGTTTTGGGATGCATACCCGCGCTTTCCTGCACGGGATGCAGGACGCTCACACCCATGTCGACGATGTCATCCATGATATCCATGATGTAGCCATCACTGTGCATGACGAAGGGGATGTCACGACTGCGTACATGCTTGATGACACGTTCGCTGTAAGGGCGGATCATGCGGCGCCACATCTCTGGTGAGAAGAGCATGATATTGTTGCTGCCCCAGTCATCAGACATCTGGATGATGTCGGCCCCGGCCTCGATGCAGCTATCGGCCAGACCGCACAACCAATCAGCGTAGCGGTCGAACCAGGCGGTCATTAGCTCCGGTTTTTTACGTAGGCTGGCCCAACACTTTTCGATGCCCATCAAGGTGCTGGTACCCTCGACGATGCCCCACATGTGGGCGACGATAGCCCGGGTATCGCCCTGCTGTTGCACGGCATCGACAACACACAGAGCGGCAAAATCGGGATTCCAGTCACGGTGAGTGATCCACTTTGGATCGGCGGGGTCGCCGATGTCCAGAGTTCCTAGCTCGTCGACTTTGACCTTGCAGCCTAGCTGATTGGGGTAAGGTGTCCAGCCCGTGAAAATCGAGATATTGAACTCATCCAGAAAGCGCTCTCTGGGGCCATACTCCGCTTCGAGCATGTCCAGGAATTGGCGCTGGTAGAGCCAGCAATCCAATGGGGTTTGATCGACGGCTTGGCGATTGAGGGTTGCCAGAACTCGTTCTTTGCCATTCATAGATTCACTCGCTCACCGGCGTCAGGTTGAGGGCCGCCAGCCAGGTGTCGTCATCGAGGCCGGCAACAAAGGGCACGACCGATTTCTCCAGATAGATCTGCTCGAACTGGGGAATGATCGCAAGCAAGTCGGCGTCCAGCTTGCGGATGATCTGATAGTAAGCCCATTCCATCAGGCGGTAGCCCGAGGTGTCTGATCCTTCGTATTTCGGATGTGGGGGGATGATGCCGTCCTCGACCATGGTTTGATCGAGTATATCGGAGATCTGGTCCAGCAGCTCCAATTTCCGCTCCCAACTTGTGCCGACGCGCACGGCGTCGTCAACCAGGGGTTGCATGGGCGCATACAGGCGCGGCAGGCGTTTGAAATAGGCCATGGTCCATTTGTCGTAGGGATAATAGGTCTTTTCCAGCATAAATGCCAGATGTACAGCCCTGCGAATTGCTTTGCCGAAGGATATCGAGGCGTAATAGTCGTTGTCTCGCAGAATGGCGCGCCTGAGCCCGTAAGCGCCCATGCCGGAGTAATAGCGACACCAGTGGGCGATACGGCGCAGGCGAACGGGTTCGGGGTAATAGGCCTGTAGTGTCTGGCGCACGGCGCTAAATCGACCTGAAGGATCGTGCCAGACCTCGCCATTGATGACATGGGTGATATCTTCTTCGGGGATGCTTAACCATTCTACATCAGTCTCGGGCGGATGATTGAGGCCGATGGTCCTGGCCAAGAAGCCCTCGAACGGCTCGGGATTGATCCCGGCTCCGGTGACAGCTTGTTCACCCAGAGAATGGCCTTGATAGGATTGGGGAAGGTCGGCATTCAATGTTTCTAAGATAGCCTGGCGCCGGGTGCTGAAGATCTCGGCGGGCATCAAAGCGTCGATCCGCAGCCCCCAGTGATGGTCCCTGGAGAGTGCATCATCTAGCCTCAGCGCCTCGGAGCCCAATCCCCAGACGCCGAAGGCCATCTGCGAGAACTCCTGCGGGTAATGGCGTTGCAGGATGGGTTGCACATGCTCGTCGAAAAAGCCATGGCTGATATCGATAATGGATTCTGTCATCGTGTCGAACTCCTTGCAGTTTCACTTGTATTGGTTGCAGCGCCGGTTCAATGTGTGGGGGGTTTTGTTCCGGCAAATAGGGTGTGAGTTGTCTGAACTAGACGACCGCTGCAGCAGAGGCAGCCAAACGCGCCATCGAGGCGTCGGCACGGCTGACGACATCTGTGACTTTGCCGTCAGTCATAACGACGATTCGATCTGAAATGCGTAGTACCTCTTCGGCGTCGGTGGAGATCACCAGGATGGCAATGTCGTCAGTCGCCAACTGTTCGAGAACTTCGTAGATCTCGGCACGAGCGCCCACATCGACGCCGCGGGTGGGCTCGGCCAGGACAAGTACGGAGCTATTGTTCTCCAACCATCGTCCTAGCACGACCTTCTGTTGGTTGCCCCCTGACAATGTGTCCATTTCTTGACTGCTGCCGCCAGCTCCACGGATGCTCAGGCGGTCTCGCCACAGATTGTAACGCTCTGACATCACGCTGGGCGGCAAGAACCCGATCCGCTTTGCCAGATTCTCCCAGGCGGCCACTGTCAGATTTTCCCCTGCCGAGAGATTGGCGAAAATACCCTGGGTCTTGCGGTCGACCGGCACAAAACCGAGCCCACGATTCTTGGCATCGCGTGGGCCGGAAGGATGGCCGTCTACGCCGAGAATGGTGATCTGTCCTCCGGCCAAAGTATGTAGCCCGAACAGTGCTTCTCCCAGTTCTTGGGCGCCGCAACCCATGCGGCCGAACAAGCCAACGATCTCACCCTTTCTCACTTCCAGATCGACGTTTTCAAACAAGGGTGGTAAGCTGGCGCCAGTGACGCTAAGCGCTACAACTTGTTCGGTCTCGTCTGCCAGGCCGTCATCATGTTCGTGGTGGGCGAAGGCTTGCAGGGATTCGCCGGTCATCGCTTCTACGATGCGATCCCGGTCAAAGTCATCGACGGGACCCACTGCCACGAGATCGCCATCCCGGAAAATGATGACACGGTCGGCGATCAAGGGCACTTCCGGCAATTTGTGCGTGATATAAATGATCGCAACACCTTCGTCGCGTAAGCGCCGAATCAGCGAAAAGAGATTGTCTACTTCATCCGGCGATAGCGCGGAGGTAGGTTCGTCAAAGACAAGGAGACGAGCATCGGCAACCAGAGCTCGAGCGATCTCTACGATTTGCAGCTCTGCAACGCTGAGTTCTGAAACCAGCTGTTTGGGATCGATGCTGACATTGAGGTCGGCAAGAGCCGCCTCGGTACGTTTGCGCGCGTCTGACCAGCGCACGAGACCGCCCCGGTTGGGTAGATGCCCCAAAAAGACATTTTCGTATACAGTGAGGGTGGGGGCGTTGGTCATCTCCTGATAGATCACGCGAATACCGTAGTCCTGGCCTTCGCGCGGGCTATCGATTTTGACGGTTTCGCCATCGATTTGAAGGGTGCCTGCATCTTCTTGATAGGCGCCGGAGATGATTTTGATAGCAGTGGATTTACCGGCGCCATTCTCGCCCAAGACAGCGAGGACTTCACCGCCGCGGAGTTCGATATCGACGCCGTGCAATACCTCGACGCCGCCAAAACTTTTGCGGAGCCCCAGCGCCTTTAATTCAAAAGCGTCACGAGAAATGGAGGTTCGATCTGCATTTTTGGGTTTTTGAGTTGCCGTTGCTGTCATTTGCCCCCCATGGTGATGCGCAGTTGGTCGAAGGCGACGGCGGCGATGAGGATACTGCCTCGCGCCACTTCTTGCCAGAAACTCGACAGCCCGGACAGTGTCATGCCATTGTTGACCGTCCCCAAGATCAGGACACCCAAAAAGGTGCCGATGATGGTACCACGACCTCCGTACAAGCTGGCTCCTCCCAAGATGACAGCCGACACCACCGAAAGTTCTAAGCCAAGTCCGGCGATGGGCGAAGCCGCTGTGAGCTGTGAGGTGAGCATGAGCCCGGCCACACCGGCAAGGAAACCTGTTAGCACAAAGGTTGCGAAGATGGTGAAACGATTGCGAATGCCCGAAAGGCGGGCAGCCGTGAGGTTGGCCCCGATGGCATACAGATTTCTACCATACACAATATAGCGCATGACAAAGGCCAGAATAAGAGCGACAAAAAGGATGATCCACACCGGCAGGGGGATGCCCAGAAACTGGCCTTCACCCATAAAACGGAATCCCTGTACGCGGATCGTTTGTCCGTTCGAGAGGATCTTGGCGACACCGCGAAAGATCGCCAAGGTACCAAGTGTCGTGATCAACGAGTTGACGCGTACGATGTTGACCAAGAAACCATTCAAGGAACCCACGATGATCCCGGCAATAAGCGCTAATAAAATGCCAACATAGAGGTTCTCTGTGCCGCCATCGGTGTAGACAGCGAAGACCATGCCACAGAAGGCTGCATTCGAAGCGACTGACAGGTCAAAGTTGCCCGAGATAATGAGCATTGTCGAAGGGAACGCCAAAACCGATAAAACAGAAACCGCTAAAAGGACATTGCGGGCATTGTTCAACGAAAGAAAATATTCAGATTGCGTTGTAAAAAAGGCAACGACCAGGACCAGGAATATAACCAACATGGCCTCAGTCGAAACATTTGCGAAAACGCTCCTGAGTCGAGATTGTGAGCGGCCACCACTCACAGTTACTACGCTGGCATCAGGCGTGTTGGTGCTCAATGGAGTTGCTCCTTGTCATTCAAGAGGGTAAAGGGTACGACTGGGATGGGGTTTCGGTTCACGAAACCCCATCCCGTTGTTGACGATGTCCAGTTGTTCACACCAGGTGCGACGCACTGAGCACTTAATGGTTGCAACATTAATCAGAATCAGTCTGATTCGGCGCTACCCTCAGTGCGTTGCACCCTCATTAAGGTGAACGGTTACTCTTCAGGGTAGTAATCGTCGATGTTGTCGGCGGTGATGGCAAGATGCTCGATCAGAATGGGGTCTTCCACCGCTTCGCCATTGACCATGCGGATGATGTTGGGGATCAGATAGCGGCCATAAAATTCGGGGAAGTAAGCGGTGGAGCCGGCGTACATAGGATTGGTACGGATCTCGCTCCAGACGCTGGAATCGGCGCCCTGGCTGGCGAAGATGACCTGGTCGTCTCGGCCCGCTTCCTGCACGGCTGCGAGCATACCCAGGCAGGAATCGTCATTGATGCAGAGGGAGACGATGTGTTCTTTGTCCTGGTTGGCGGTCAGCCAGTCTCGGCCTTGCGTGAAGCCAGGATCGACGCGGTCGGAGTCGAGGCGGGTGATGAGGTCGGTGCCGTCCATGGACCAGTTCTCGAAATCGCCGTAATCGACGTCGGGGCAGACGCTCTGCACACCGGCGATCAAGCCGTTAAGACGGTCGATGTTGACCTGGCCGACGCCGGGGGCTTCGTGGGTGACGATGGCATCGATCTGGCAATCCCACACTTCTTTAGCGACAGCGCCGGCCGCTTCACCGCCGATCTCACCAGCCTGGCGGTTGTTGGCGCCCATGAAGACGGAGCAGTTGGGATGGGCGATGTCGATGGCGATCATGGGGGTGTCGCCGACGATTTCACAGATGGAATCGGCGATATTGCCATGTACGTTGAACTGGATGATACCGTCGGTTTCCTGCGTCATGAAGAGGCGGGAATTGTCGACGGCCAACTGCGGATCCAGCGCATTATCGGCATTGACAATCTGCACATTACATTCTGCAGCCACCTCTTCGATACCTTCTCGTACCGAGACGGCGAAGGGTACGGATTCACCGAGATTGCCGAATCCGACCTTGATACCGCCACCGTCCAAACCCTGACAGACATCATCTTCGGCAGGTGCTTCCGCCACATCTTCTGAAGGTTCAGGAGCGGGTGAACCATCACCCGGATAGTAATCATCGATGGTGTCAGCTGTGATGGCGAGGTGTTCGATTAGGATGGGATCTTCGACCGCTTCACCGTTGATCATTCTGATTATATTTGGCACGAGATAGCGGCCATAGAATTCGGGGAAGTAAGCGGTGGAACCGGCGTACATGGGATTGGTGCGGATCTCGCTCCAGACACTGGAGTCGGCGCCCTGGCTGGCAAAGATGACCTGGTCATCACGGCCAGATTCTTGTACAGCTGCGAGCATGCCCAGGCAGGAGTCGTCATTGATACAAAGGGAGACGATGTGTTCTTTGTCCTGGTTGGCGGTCAGCCAGTCTCGGCCTTGCGTGAAGCCAGGATCGACCCGGTCGGAGTCGAGACGAGTGATGAGGTCGGTGCCCTCCATGGACCAGTCCTCGAAGTCGCCATAATCGACGTCGGGGCACACGCTCTGTACACCGGCGATCAAGCCGTTGAGACGGTCGATGTTGACCTGGCCGACACCGGGGGCTTCGTGGGTGACAATGGCATCGATCTGGCAATCCCATTTTTCCTTTGCGACTTTACCGGCTGCTTCACCGCCGATCTCACCGGCCTGGCGATTGTTGGCGCCCATGAAGACGGAGCAGTTGGGATGGGCGATGTCGATGGCGATCATGGGGGTGTCGCCGACGATTTCACAGATGGAATCGGCGATATTGCCATGAACGTTGAACTGGATGATGCCGTCGGCTTCCTGCGTCATAAAGAGCCGTGAATTGTCGATGGCGATCTGCGGATCCAGGGCATTGTCGGCGTTTAGGATCTCCAAATTACATTCCGCTGCAACAGCCTCGATACCTTCACGTACGGACACGGCAAAGGGTACTGACTCGCCCAGGTTACCGAACGCGGCCTTCAGGCCAGTACCGTCTTGCCCTTGACAGACCTCAGGTAATTCGGCAGCGACGGGCTCCTCGGCTGGTGCTTCCGCCGGTTCTTCTACCGCCGGAGGTTGGGCGGGTTCAGGTTCGGCGCTGCCACCACCGCAAGCGGCCAACAGCGCGGCAACCGCAAACACGACAACGATCAGTGTTACGGTTTTCAACATAGATGTTCTAGAACGTTTCATTCGTTCTGCCTCCCAAGAAAGTAGTTGAGTGGGGTGAGGATAGATTGAGTTGGGTTGTGTTTACCTTTCAACGGCGTGGGGACGCCGGTTAGGGTTTGGGGAATTGAAGATTGAGGACTGAAGATTGAAGATTGTGCATCGGCGTGTCTCAGATTGCCCACTACGCAACACACAACATGATCAACGCCCGTTCATGCATACACCCCATATTTATGAATGGCGTTCAACATGGCCAGGTAATTCTCATGGGGCACGAAGTTGGTGACACTGTGGCTGGAGCCGGCGATGTAGCGGCCACCAGGCTTTAGCACCTCCATGTGCTCTCTGACATCTTTATCGACTTCGTCAGGGCTGCCATGCACCAGAGGGAACTCCACATCGATATTGCCCATGAGTGTGACGCGGTCGCCATAGCGCTTCTTGTAATCTCTGTAGTCAACACCGTACGGATCCATGGGATTGAAGCCATCGAAGCCGCTATCGATCAGCCAATCCATAGCGTCATCGCATTTGCCGTCGCTGTGGAAGAAAATGGGGATTCCGGCGCTCAGGGCGGGGGCAATCACCTTCTGCGCTCTGGGCAGCCAGATCTCTTTGAACAAGGCCGGTGGAATAAACAACCCCTCCTTCCAGGCGAAATCGTCGGCCATGAGATAAGTATCTAGCCCGGCTTCGATAGCGGCTTGCAACAGCTTGGCCGAATAATCGGCGCTGACATCCAGCATCTCCTCCATGAGATCTCGTTGTTCATAGCACATTTTCATGGCGTCGGAGAGACCGATCACGAATTCGTAAAGGGTTTGGAAGATGGCCGCACCCAAGATGCCCACGCCAATGCGCGTCCCCTTCGCAGCCTGCACATACTCGCGTACGTATTGCATGCGTTCCTCGATTTCGTCATCGCCGGGCAAGACCAACGCCTCCCAGTCGGTTCTGGTTTTGACACTGCGGTCCATCGCCGGGGCCAGGGCGCCATCTGGCTGTCGCCTCTTGAAGGGCGTCCATATGGCTTCCATGAGAAGAAGGTCCTGGCCGACGATCGAGGCGAACTCGATGAAGTCTTGGGCGTGCATGGGACGGCCGGTGGCTTCGCTGGCGCCTTTGGCCGGGTCGCCGCCAATGGCCAGGGTATTGCCCGCATAACGTCCCAGCAGTTTCTCGATATGCTGGTCGTCGACCAGGTTTTCGTAATTTGGTACCCTGTCCACTTTCTGGCCTTTGAGGCAAGCTTTGAATCGTTCGAAGTCGGAATCGCCCACAAATGATTCTAACTCGACCGTGTAGCTTTCACGAACAATGGTGTCGGGCATCGCCCTTCTGACTGCTGTCGATTGCGCACCTTTGGCTATCCCTGCGGTGACGAGACGAGCGGCCGTGCCCGCATCCGCCGCATAAATATCAGCTGCCCAGATGTCGGCGCTGCGCTCTGTGACCGGTGCTCCA
The DNA here is from genome assembly GCA_024224665.1 of Chloroflexota bacterium. Lineage (GTDB taxonomy): Bacteria > Chloroflexota > Anaerolineae > J102 > J102 > PIVW01. The sequence goes on from JAAENG010000496.1 coordinate 23,597, forward strand.
CCGACTGCGATCAACCTGCCCTCTCGTAGACCTGCCTCTTCGAGCGCTTCGATCACTTTGGGGACATTGACCATGGTAGTGCTGAGTAAGGCCGAACAACCAACCACGGCGGGATCATGCTCACGCACAGCCTCGACATACTGTTCTGGAGATACATCGACACCCAGATCCACGACATTGTAACCACTCCCTTCCAGCGTGGCGACCACCAGATTTTTGCCGATATCATGGACATCGCCCTGAACTGTGCCGATGACGATGGTTTCGGATCGGACTATAGCGTCACCATCGGCCAGCAGGGGTCGTAGCAGGTCGATGGCGGTTTTCATGGCCTCGGCTGAGAGGATCAAGTCGGGCAGGAAGAAATCACCTTTGGAAAAGCGATCGCCGACTTCGTTCATAGCCGGACGCAGTGTATCCTGCACGAGTATGGAAGCGGAAACGCCCGCGTCGAGTGCCTGCTTAAGCAAGGGCTCGACTTCGCCAGGCTTGCCTGTGAGTACAGCCTGATAGATGTTTTCTGATGTGCTCATTTTACACTCCTTTTCTCATATGAGAACGATCGCAAAGAGGGTGTGTCCGAGATGAGTTATTAGTGTGCATATGTGCTACATGCTATAAGGTCTTGGAGTAGGCACGGCGGAGTGAGGTGGAAGAAATAACTAATTGTGAACGGCTAATTGTTAACTGCTAATGGGAAATCCAGCACTCGTTATCGAAATAGGTGTTAGCCGCGGCCTAAGCGGTAATCGACATACTCGATGTACTCGCAGAAATTGGGCCAGGAGACATCGGGTGGTACGCTGTGATCCAGTTCGGGTATGTAACCACCTTGTTCCACGAGGGGCATCACCCTGTCTACTTCACGTCGCATCATCTCGCCTCCGGGTATTAACGCCCTCTTGTTGATGCCGCCCATGATCGCCAGGTCGCGGCCGTACTTCTTGCGGACTTCGACGATATCCATGCCTGACTGGCATTCGAATGGCCAGAGGGCATTGATGCCGCTCTCCAGCCAGATCGGGATCAAGGCGCTGATATCGCCGTCACTATCGAGCCAGATGTGTTTGACGCCCTGGCTGCGTAGCCAATCGTTGACCCTACGGTAGTGTTTGAAGGCGAATTTGCGGTACATCTGTGGATCCATGAGGGGGCCGTGGTTGTAGGCCATGTCCTCCCACCAGCCGAAGATGTCGATAGTGGTGTGTTTCATGACTTCGGCCGTGATCTCGATGATGCGATCGGCGCGCTCCTCCATCATGCGTTCGACCAGGTCGGGTTGATCATAGAAAGCGAGAGATAGATTCTGCACGCCCATCATGTTGCGCAGCGACCCGAAAAAACCACCCCAACGGTCGGCCCAACAGAATCGAGCCAGTTCATCGCCGGATCGAGAGGGTCCCTTCGGGGCGGGCGGTTCTTCTCCACCAACGGCCATGATATTGGCTGCGCCCGAAACTGAATGAAGGCGCCCCTCCTGCACTTGTCGCTTCCATTCTACGGAGAGACGCTGTTCGGCGTTCAAAGCCAGACGTTCGGCGGCAAAGGTCTCGAACTCCTCGGGCGTCTCCACGGGAAACTTGAGGAATTGAGGCATACTGGTGTCGCTGTGCTCCTTGAATTCACGCATGAGGATGCCTTCATGATTGATGTAAACCCTGGTATATTCATCCTCTTCGATGACCTCATAAGCGAAGTCCGGGACCGGACCATACCATGGGTCCACGCGCATTAGTTCGTCAAGCCCGAATCGTTCTGAAAGCCCTTCACCGTGCCAGCCCAACTCGGTACCCTCGTAACCCTGTGTGCGCCAACTTTCCCCGGTTTCCGGCCAGATAAAAGCGTAGCCGCGGAACCACTTGGGCTCGACTTGCTTGAACTCCAGTGTCTGCAGAAATCGCTCACGTGATGTCGTCATCCATCTCTCTTCCTTAGGCGCATAAAACGCCAACATCGACAATGTTTTATCGATAACAGATTTTCATTCGGAAAGACACGGATAAAAGAAAACTCAGATCTTTCTATAGTTTTCATGGTTCTTTGGGATTTAGTGTGTTACATGTCGTGAATCGTGAAGTTGTGAAACATAACATCGTCTCGCCGGGTCATATGTCACGTTTTGCATTTCACGCAACGGTCGAAATCTATCTCAACCACATGAAGTCCTGTTAAACCGTTTTCATCAGCGTTTCTTTCTATCCGCGTCTTTATCATATCTGCAAGGACCTTCATCCTCCTTAACCGATTTGAGAACAATTGCTGGTAACCTGATTCAGGTGAGAGCGGAGGCAACGGTCGCTTCGCCGAAGGCGGCGTCCTCGGGTAGCGGGTAGTATTCATCGACATTCTCTCGTGTAATGAAAACGTGCTGGTTGTAGACGGCCGGTGGCACAGCCTCACCCTTGAGTATTTTTGTGGCCAAGATCAGAAGCTCCTCGCCATAATGCTCCGGGCCAAATCGAGTGCTGCCAATAAAGGGATAGTTGGGACGACGGAGGGCTGCCTGGCCCAACCGATCTGCGTTTTGCCCCACTGCCACGACCTGTCCCAACCGATCGGCCCTATCAAATGCCGTCAAGGCGCCAAGCACGGCCTCGTCATTGATGCCGATGACACCGATACGCGCATCTTTCGGCAGGCTGGGAATGATGTTGGCGACCGTCTCCGCCGCGGCATCCAGTACACCGGGACATTCGAGAGACAGAAGCTGATTGCTGGCCAAGAATCCCAAGGTGGACTCGAGTCCCACTTGCTGCCCGAGCAATCGTGCGCTGGTGACTGGTCCCACTTCTGGCATTTCTAATTTCAGCAAAATATCTAATCGCCCCTCCCAGTGATCCCTGATCCAGCATCCCAGAGCTTCGCCCGCCAGATACCCGGCCCGGTAATTATCGGCCCCATAAAAAGTGGCTCCCGGCAGGGGGATGTCAACTGCAATGACCGGGATGCCGGCCCAGTTGAATTTATCCATTATGATGTTACCGGCCTGGGCGTCGATTTGAAACTCGATCATCAGATCGACCTCGTTTGCGACAAACCAATCGGCATTGTCTAGCGCCTTTTGCCGGTCGAGATCGTTGTCCCTTATCAGCAGTTCGATATTATCGAAATTGGCGGCTGCTCGTTCCAAGCTACGGCGCACCTGTTGCGTGAATATCATGCGTTCTGTGAGATTGCCAAAGCCGATTCTGAACACATGCTTTTTCAATCTGGCCTGACCGGCGTCGTAAGTTTCGGCCGAATCGGTCCCGACCATGGTGATTGGGAATCCGGCCACTTTTCGCAGCGCTTGCAGTTGCTCGGGTTCAACTCCATCCTCTGTAATCAGGTGATCGATCTGGTTCATATCTGCGAAACGGTAGGTGTCGGTCTTGCCAAATTTCGTGTGGTCCACCAGAGCGACCACTTGCTCGGCCAGAGTCAGCATCTGCGTTTTGAGTGGGCCCTCGTCGATATCCAGCACCATCAATCCCTGGTCCCATGAAAAGGCAGAGCATGATACAAAACACCAAGATGCACTAAAATGGTGAAGGAGACCGGGATTCAAGGGCCCGATAACGGCCAGACCATCGGAACTTACGACATCGGCTGCGAGGATTACTTTGTTGGAGGGATTTTGTGCCAGCAGCGTAGCGATTTCCAGGCCGCTGGTGACAATGGTCAGATCCTGGCGATCCTGCAAAAAAGTGGCGAGATGATAAACCGTGCTGGATGCGTCCAGGACGATGGCATCGCCATTTTCGACAAAGCCGGCGGCATGCCGAGCGATCAGTTCTTTCTCTCGTTGTTTCTCTTTGGCCCGAGCAGCAAATGCTCGCCCTGCCTGGTCATTACCCTCCACCGCCACTGCCCCACCCCGCACCCTGATCAGCAAGGATTCAGCCGCCATCGCATTGAGGTCATTGCGAACGGTATTGGCAGAGACATCGAGGCGCGCGGCCAGGTCATCGACCCCAACCTCACCCCGTTCCTTTAACAATGACAGGATCACCTGCCATCGTTTTTGGACCTCCATCGGTTTGGCCACGTGCTCCGTCCAGGAGAGCGATCATTGTGAAAACCTGAGTTTTTATTGTGACAACTTGTGAAACACTATAGCTGAATTGTGATATCATGTCAATAATTTGGGGGGCGTTGAACGTTAAAGAAAACGCACACGCCAAAATGGGTGTGCGTTCGAGAATGTTGTCATCTATCGAGATTGCTCCATTTCCTGTTGTTGCAACCGCGGCAGCTTTTCCCACCGCCTCTGCACTGGACTCAGATATTGGGGCTGGGGAACTGCCAACGACACATGCTTCGAAACTGGGTTCATCACACACCTCCGGGAGCGATTCGGCCTCCTCTTGGGCTTGTATCTTCTCCACCATCGTAGCCAGATTCAGCAGCGACGTCACCTCCGTCCGCCATTCCCCCATCGCACACCCACCTTTTCTCTCTCCTTCTTCTATTGTATCATCATCCCCAGCTTCCCCTATCTCCCTCACCCATTTCACCGGCGCCCGCAGCCTGCCCCCCCCCTGCTCTTTCCACCACCCAACACACTCCCTCCTCCACTCCACTCCTCTTCCCCTCACCTCCACCTGCCACAGACCCTTAACGAATCTCATCGCTCAGAGGAAAATGGCACTTGTTACGATTGCTTGGCGCAGGGCCGACAACACAGGAGACAGAAGAACAAATGATACTCACTTCTTTACGAGAGGAAGTCTGCCACGCAAATATGCAACTCCCCAGGTACGGGCTGGTAACATGGACAAGTGGCAATGTCAGTGGCCGCGACCCGGAGAGCGGCCTGGTTGTCATCAAGCCCAGCGGGCTGATGTTCGAAGATCTCACGCCCGAGAATATGGTGGTGGCCGATCTACATGGTAACGTCGTCGAAGGCGATCACGGCGCCTCCACCGACACGATTTCGCATGTTTATATCTACCGGCATCTGCCTGATGTGATGGGCGTCGTCCACACACATTCTAACTACGCCACTGCCTTCGCTGCGGTTGGCAAACCCATCCCCGTCTGTCTCACCGCCGTCGCCGACGAATTCGGTATGACCATCCCCTGCGCTGATTATGCCCGCATTGGCGGCGACACCATCGGTGAAGAGATCGTGCGGGCTATCGGCGATTGCACGGCGGTGTTGATGAAGCAGCACGGCGTCTTCACCATCGGAAAAAGCGTCAATAAAGCGCTGAAATCGGCAGTGATGGTGGAAGACATCGCCAAAACGGTATGGCTGGCCCTACAAATCGGCGAACCGGAAGTGCTTCCCGCCGAAGAGATCGCTGCTAATTACGAACGGTACCAGACCCGCTATGGCACGGCGCAAGCCAGTGTTGCAGGATAAATCGACTTCATTGTCCGGGCGCCAGCATATCCAGATCCAATGGATAACGGCCATAATGATGAATGCTCTCGACCATCACCCGGTAGAGTTCAGGATCGACGCCGGAGTGAATGGAGTTGCTGGAGGAACAGACATAGCCACCGCCGGCGCCGGCATCTACAATGCAGCTCTTGACCGCCGCCACCACAGCTTCCGGCGGGCCGTACATCAACAATTCGGTCTGATCGACGTTGCCCTTAATAGCGACCCTGTCGCCATACTTAGCCTTGACTACTTTCAATTCCATACCACCGGATGGATCGATTGGGTCGATGCCGTCAGAACCTGCAGCCACGATGCTATCTAACAACGGGTACATATTGCCGTCGCTATGCTTCCAGTGAAAAAGTCCGGCAGCATGAATGGCGTCCACCAAATGCTGGAAGTGGGGCAAGAATAGAGTGTCCCACAACTCTGGCTTGAACATCGGCCCACGGTTATCGGCCACATCATCTCCCGTAAACACAACATCGACACCCATGTCCGCCGCCCGTTCGATCACCTTGATGTAGTGATCGACGCATTTGATCACGACACCTTCTACCAGTTCGGGACACTCTTTAAGATCGATGAAAAGCTGGGCGTAGCCGATGTAATCGCGCGGCCCCGACCACACATCGCGCATCTGCAAGATAATGGCGCGTTCCCCGCCGAAGCGACCAATCGTGGCTCGGATATTTTCGTAACGGAAATCCTCGTCCGCATCGGGGACCTGCCAGTCTTCAAGGTTTTGCAAGGTTTGCACGGGGGCCTGCGCATCCACGGGCATGGCATAGTTATCTTTCCCGATCTGACGGACGGCGCCCCATTCGTCACAGAGCATGTCACCACCCAGTGATTTCTTGCGATAGGCCGGTGCCGTCATCACACCATCGAGATCGAGCAGTTCCACCAGATCCCAGTAGCCGCCACCTTTGGTCATGCTCTTGATCAAATCGAGATCGTGTACCCACTCGAAATGGGGAACCCGGTCCGGCTCTTCATGGTTCAAGACGGCAAGCACGCGTTCCCGAGGTTTCATGGCCGGTTTTGCAGGCAGTTGCCGATTGGGTTTGGGCAGGTCCACGGTCCCCTGAATGCGGCTGTATGTCCTGGCGTCCGCTTGTTCAGATGATTTGAGAAGATACTGAGAGTTGTCGGGGTTCTTGATGAAATCGATGGCGATACGAGAGGCGCTGCTGGCCTCGGTGGCAAAACCATCAGCGCCGATATGGATGGCGTACTCCTCGGTGATGGGGGCGCCGCCGACCATAACCTTGACCTTATCTCGCAGCCCGGCTTCGATGAGGGCGTCGATATTGGTTTTGAACATGGGCATGGTCGTCGTCAGAAAAGCCGAGAAACCGACGATCTCGGGTTGATGCTCTCTCACCGCTTCGATGAGTTTCTCAGGGGAGACATTGACCCCCAGGTCGATCACCTTGAAACCCGACCCTTCCAGCATGACTCTGACAAGGTCTTTTCCGATATCATGAATATCCCCTTTGACTGTGAGCAAGACGTAGGCGCCGATAGGCTTAGTACCGGTCTGCGCCAGAATCGGTCGCAAGAGAGTTAATCCAGATTTCATCGCCTTGGCTCCGGTCAGCATCTCTGGCACGAAATACTCGCCCTGTTCAAACAGAGTCCCAACTTCCTCGAGTGCGGGAATCAGCGCATCGTAGAGTACCTCTTCAGCTGGCATGCCATCGTCCAGGGCATCCTGAGTAAGCTGTGACACCACGGGCTCGTCACCGTCGATGACTCCGTCGTAGAGCCGGTCTTTTAATTCTTCCCATTGTGATGAGTCAGACACATGAACCTCCGTCAAGCGTTTTTTGTGAGTTTGATTTGAATACGATGAGACGCGAAGGCATCCTGGTATTCGTTTGGAATGTGATCCTCGGTGACTAAATGATCGATATCCCGCAAAGCGGCGAATGTCAGAAAGGACTGCTGCCCAAACTTGCTGGCGTCCAGCATGACAATCGTTTCTCTTGAGGTTTTTACCATCGTACGTTTTATTTCCACTTCCCTTATGTCTGCATCGGTCAACCCTCTTTCGATCGTGAGTCCGCTGGCGCTGAAAAAGCCCTTATCTGCATGCATGTCCACCAGCATATCGTTTGCCATCGTCCCCACAACGCTCGATGTATCCCCTCGAATCACACCGCCCAGGGTAATAACCTCAAGTTTTGGACAGTCCTTCAGTGTCAAGGCGGCGTGCAGATTGTTGGTCACGATCCGGAGTTCACAGGATGTTTTCTTGAGATCCTGTGCGAGCTGAAAGGCTGTGGTGCTGCTGTCCAGCAAGATCGTATCCCCGGGGCGGACCATTGCCGCCGCCGCAGCAGCAATGCTTTCCTTTGCGCTGGAATGAATCCGCTGCCGATCGGCAAAGGGCTGTTCCGCTACAAACTCTGGTGTGATTTCGGCGCCGCCATGGACGCGTTGCAGCCAGCCTTGGGCGGCGAGCATCTTCAGATCATGTCGAATCGTAACTTCGGAGACTTCGAATAATGCGCTGAGCGCGCGCGTGCTCGCCCTTTGCTTATCTTGAATGAGACGGATAATTTCACTGCGGCGGTCAAATGAATTCATAAATTACTTTCGTAAACCTTTCATTTAATCTACAATACCCTTCATTTTTTGTCAATTACAACCCGAACTGGTTGACAGTGGGTGTGCGTCAAGATTTTGGATCGCACAGAAAATGGGTAGTGGTTACATGTTGACTGGTAACATATCCAGAATTATCTGTATTAGGCAAATACATCTTGCACAAATGCCCTCCTCTTTTTCGGAGTGGATTTCGCCGAACGACGGGGTTTCACCCGCGAAAATGTCTGATACTAGGGTAGTTCATTCCTCAGCCGATGTGTAACATGCGCTTGACT
>JAAENG010000497.1 GCA_024224665.1 Chloroflexota bacterium
ACCGAATTTGTTCTGATGAACATCGCTTCACCCAGTGTTGAGAATCTACATCCTGTATATAGTAGCTTAATGATTCGACATACAATATGTAGTAGGTAAGAGAATCTGAGAAAGTCAAAAAAATATGAGCGAAAGAACAGTACTCATCTCAGAAAACGAGGTGGCAGGGATACTCTTCACGTTATAACATCACTCAAATCGATGCCAAAAACACTCTAGTCAGGTGGCGCATGACAAAAAATCAACCCAAAAAACCTGTGATAGAGATGCGGCACATCTCCAAACGCTTCGATGCCACGCAAGCGTTGGCGGATGTGTCGTTCCAACTCTATCCCGGTGAGGTTCACGCCTTGATTGGTGAGAACGGCGCCGGAAAATCAACCCTGATCAAGGTGCTGACGGGCATCTATCGCCATGATCTGGGTGAGATTATACTGGATGGCAAACCTATCACCATCCACAACGCTCAAGATGCCCAGGTTCATGGTATTGCCGCTATTTATCAGGAACCGATGGTATTTCCCGACCTCAACGTGGCCGAGAACATCTTCATCAGCCATGCCGACCGCGGCGCCATCGTGAGCTGGGGTAAGATGTATGAAGAGGCGGATGAGATCCTGGCGCAGTTGGATGTCAAACTGGATGTTCGCCAACCGGCGCGAGGCCTGACGCTGGCTGCCCAACAAGCGGTCGAAATCGCTAAAGCGATCTCGCTGGATGTTCGAGTTCTTATCATGGATGAACCCACGGCGGCCCTTTCAGCTCACGAAGTCTCGCAGTTGTTCAAGCTGATTAACACCTTGCGAGACAGCGGGGTAGCTGTCTTATTCATCGGCCACCGCCTGGAGGAAGTTTTCACCATAGCCGACCGCATTACGGTCCTGCGAGATGGAAAGTGGATATCGACGACATCGCGGGAAGATGTGAAAACAGAGCAGATCATTCGGGATATGGTCGGCCGAGAAGTGGATGATTTCTTTTCGAAAACCGAGTCCGAACAGGGTGATCTACTGATGTCTGTCCAGGGCATGGGCAAGGAGTATGTCTTCACCGATGTCAACTTCGACATCTATCAGGGTGAGGTACTGGGCTTTGCCGGTCTGGTGGGATCCAGACGCACGGATGTGGGATTGGCACTGTTCGGTATCGAGCCCGCAGATCAAGGCCAAATCATGTTCGAGGGCAAAGAGGAGAGGATTCGCTCCGCCGAACAGGCGCTTGGCATAGGAATTGCCTACTTGACTGAAGACCGCAGGAAGCTGGGTTTGATCATGCCCATGTCGATTACTTCGAACATCTCGCTACCCATGTTAAAAGGGTACCTCTCGAGATTCGGGATTATCAATCGTAATAAGGAACGTGAGACTGCCGAAGCCTTTCAAAAGAGCTTAACCATTCGCACTCCTTCCATCAAGGCGAATGTCGAGAAGCTCTCTGGTGGCAATCAACAGAAGGTCATGCTCAGCAAGTGGCTCAACACCCATCCCAAATTGCTCATTTTGGATGAGCCGACGCGCGGCATCGACGTCGGGGCGAAAGCGGACGTACACCACCTCATTGACGAACTGGCTCAACAAGGAATCGCCATCATCCTCATATCTTCCGATCTACCTGAAGTGCTGGCCATGAGCGACCGTATCCTGGTGATGCGGGAAGGAAGGCAGATGGGCATCTTCACACATGAAGAGGCCGATCAGGAAGTGGTCATGACGGCGGCTATGGGTCAAAACAATACAACAGCGGAGGTGCAACAATGAACGCAATAATGCGACGATTCCGCCCCGAGCAACTTCGTGAGATGGTGTTGGTTCTGCTGATATTCCTCGTCATCATTTTCTTTGGCTTACAGATCAACAACTTTTTCAGTGGCCGCACCTTCAATCGCATTACGACCAGTGTCGCCATCATCGCTGTCGTTGCCGTCGGACAGACTTTGGTGATTCTGACACGAAATATCGACTTATCCGTCGGCTCCATTGTCGGGTTTACCGCCTACTTCACGGGCACGCTGTTGGCTGCTAATAACGAGTTGTCACCTATCCTTGCTGTACTGGCTGCGATGGTCATGGGTGCGGCACTGGGAGGTTTTAACGGTGTTATCGTAGCATATGGACGGGTGCCGGCCATTATCGTTACACTTGGCACACTGGCAATCTACCGTACAGCGCTGGTGGAGTTATCCGGCGCCAAGAGCGTATTGACAAATACGCTACCGCAATGGCTTATCGATCTACCCAGGGCAACGCTACTCAGTGTGGGTGATTTGGACGTTCGTTGGCTGTTCGTGTTAGCCCTCTTCGTGGTGGCGTTCTTCCAGCTTGTGTTGGTTTATACACGCTACGGACGCCGTCTTTATGCTATCGGATCGAACCCAGAAGCGGCGAAGATCGCCGGCTTTCCTTCCCAGCGTATCGTATTACTGGCTTTTGTCCTCTGCGGCAGCCTGGCCGGCCTGGCCGGTTTTATGTTCCTGGCCCGTTTCGGCAATATCACAGTAGTAGCGGGTTTGGGTATTGAGCTAAATTCCGTAGCAGCTGCAGTCGTGGGTGGCGTTAATATCTTCGGCGGTTCAGGATCGGTGATTGGGGTGTTATTAGGCGCCATCCTCATCGACCTGTTGGAGCAAAGCCTGATCCGCTGGCTGGCTGTCAGCGAATTCGTGCGGGATTTCTTGCTGGGCTTGCTGATCTTACTGGCCGTCGCTGCTGATACTGTGGTTATGAACCGGCTGCGGAATGCCTGGGCACGCAGCGGACTTGAATCCCACTCCGATTCGCAGGAGGAAAGCGGCCATGTCGCATAGATTAAATCGACTGAAAAGCTGGGAAGGGCTGTTGCTGATTCTATTTCTTATCACGATCATCATCAATAGTACCCTGGCTCCGAATTATCTCCGTCTGGATAATTGGATCAATCTCTTTCAATTATCAATCGAGAAGATCGTGGTAGCGTTGGCGATGGCCTTCATCATCATCAACGCTGAAATCGACCTGTCCGTAGCATCGGTCATGGCGCTGGCCGCGGGCGTGTTGGCCTGGCTGCACCTGCAAGGCGTACCCTTCCCGATTGCCCTTCTCATCGCCCTTGCTTCTGGCGTACTCGCCGGCGCCTTCAACGGCTTCTGGATAGCCTATGTGGGATTGCCATCTCTGGTCGTCACCCTGGCAACTATGATCATGTATCGTGGCGGGGCCAGAATCTTTCTGGAGGATAAATCGATTGGCGATTTTCCTGATTGGTTCGACCGCCTGGGACAGCAGCCGACGGTCGGCCCCTTTCCCTTGGGCCTGATCCTGTTCGCCATAGGAGCGATTCTTGCCCTCATCATCCTGCAATACGCCGGATTCGGGCGCAAAGTCTATGTCATCGGCAACAGCAGCGACGTGGCCGATTATTCCGGCGTGAAAACGCGGCGGGTAAAGATGATCCTGTTCATCACTTCCGCAACCGTCGCCGCCTTTGCCGGATTATTATTCGCCGCCCGTCTGGGGGCCGTGCGTGGTGACCTTGCGCTGGGCTTTGAGTTGGATATTATCACCATGGTATTGTTGGGAGGCGTCAGCATCTTTGGCGGTTCAGGAACGTTGACCGGTGTTTTGCTGGCTATCCTGATCGTACTCAATATTCGAAACGGCATGTCGTTACTTAACATGTCGCAGCACATGCAAACCGGCGTTGTCGGCATCTTGCTCATTCTATCTGTACTGGTTCCCAATATGGCGAACCAAATCCAGGATATGATCAACCGCCGTCGTTTAAGCCGCGTTAAAAAACCCGCCGCTTCACCATAAAAATCGGCTGTTGCCAAAGGAGGTCATCCCCAACACAAATCGACTATCTATCCAATCTGCATTCACTGTCGATCCCACTGAATACTCATGATCCTCAAAGGAGAACTCAGATGAAATTCACAACAAAGAAGTTACTTGGCATCGTCGCCATACTGATTATCGCATCCATGCTGCTTGCGGCATGCGGCGGCGCCACTCCGGCCCCGGCCGAAGTCCCTGCTGAAGAACTGGCAGCCGAGCCTGAGCCGACCGAAGCGCCCGCTGAGGAACCGGCCGAGGAGCCAGCCGAAGAACCGGCGGCGCCTTCCGGTGAAGTTGTCATGGCCGAACCCGGCCAGGAACTGAACATGATTTTGATGCCCAAGTTCCTCGGTATTCTGCCCTTCGACGAAGCCCACCAGGGCGCGCAAGAAGCGCACGCCGAACTGGGCAATCCCACCGAACTCCAGTTCCTGGGGCCCACTCCCGAGAATAGCGTCGCCGGCCAGATCGAGATCCTCACCACCGCCGCCACCCAGGGCGTCGACGCTATCATGATCTCCAACAACGCCGGCGACCAGATCGGACCCGCCGCCGAAGCCGCCCGCGCCGCCGGCATGGCCGTCGTCACCTGGGATTCACCCATCCCCTCCTCCCAGGGAGAACAGGTTTTCGTGGCGCAGGTGGACTTCGACGAGACCGGTGTGGTTATGGCCGATATGGCTCTGACCATCATGGGCGAAGATGGCGGCCAGCTTGCCATCCTCTCTGCCTCACCTGATGCCGCCAACCAGAATGCCTGGAATGCCGCCATGCTGGAAGCACTGGAAAGCGATCCCAAGTATGCCAACCTGGAGATGATGGAGATCGTCTATGGCAACGACCAGTCTGAGGACAGCTACAACCAGGCCCTGGCGTTAGTCGACAAGTATCCCGATCTGGGACTGATCATGGCTCCGACCTCGGTCGGTATCGTTGCCGCCGCCAAGGCTATGCAGGATGAGGACTTGTGTGATGTGGTCAAGATATCCGGTCTGGGTCTGCCCAGCGAGATGTACAGCTACACCGTGAATGGTTGTGCGCCTGAATTCGCGCTGTGGAGCTTCATCGACCTCGGCTACCTCTCCTACTACGTTTCCTACCTGATTGCTTCAGGCGCCATGCAAGGCGTCGAGGGCGAGATGTTCGAAGCAGGCCGCATGGGCGAATACACCATCACCCAGGACCCGACTCGCGACCAGGGTTTGCGTATACTGATGGGGCCCTTCACCGTCTACAACATGGACAACATCGACGCGGCCACGGATCGGCCTGAAACCGTTAAGGAAGAAGCTGGCGAGGTGGCTGTAGCAGAACCGGGCCAGGAAGTGGACATGGTGCTCATGCCCAAGTTCCTCGGCATCCTGCCCTTCGACGAGGCCCACCAGGGCGCGCAAGAAGCGCATGCCGAACTGGCCAACCCAACCGAATTGCAATTCCTGGGACCCACCCCCGAGAATAGTGTCGCCGGCCAGATCGAGATCGTGACCACCGCCACCACTCAGGGCGTCGACGCCATCATGATCTCCAATAACGCCGGCGATCAAATCGGGCCCGCTGCCGAAGCCGCCCGCGATGCCGGCATGGCCGTCGTCACCTGGGATTCACCCATCCCCTCCTCCCAGGGTGAACATGTCTTCGTGGCACAGGTGGATTTCGACGAGATCGGCGTGGTCATGGCCGACATGGCCCTGAGCATCATGGGCGAAGATGGCGGCCAGCTTGCCATCCTCTCTGCCTCACCCGATGCCGCCAACCAGAATGCCTGGAATGCCGCCATGTTGGAAGCAATGGAAAGCGATCCCAAGTATGCCAACCTGGAGATGATGGAGATCGTCTACGGCAACGACCAGTCTGAAGACAGCTACAACCAGGCCCTGGCGTTGGTCGATAAGTATGCCGATCTGAAACTGATCATGGCTCCGACCTCGGTTGGTATCGTCGCCGCCGCCAAGGCTATGCAGGACGAGGACTTGTGCGACGTGGTCAAGATATCCGGTCTGGGTCTGCCCAGCGAGATGTACAGCTACACAGTGAATGGCTGTGCGCCTGAATTCGCGCTGTGGAGCTTCATCGACCTCGGCTACCTCTCTTACTACGTTTCCTACCTCATCGCCACCGGCGAAATTGAGGGCGTAGAAGGCGAGAGCTTCGAAGCAGGCCGTATGGGCGAATACACCATCACTCTGGACCCAACTCGCGACCAGGGTTTGCGTATACTGATGGGGCCCTTTACCGTCTACAACATGGACAACATCGAAGAGGCCACGGATCGGCCTGAAACCAATTAACTCCCGCTCACACGGCTGTGTCAGATAGGGAGTGGCAGTCTCCATCCATCTCCCTACTCTGGCTCAGCCGTAGTTAGAAGCCGAATAGCAGCGGCCTGTTCGCTCAGGCCGCTGCTATTTGTAACCTTGCTGCATCTACCACCACTGCCGGCAAGGAATAACGATGAGCGAATCGATTGTTGATGCCAGCCGTGACTTCTTCTTCGCAGTGCTCTTGAAGCTACAAGCAGAATACGGTAGTCGGGACAAGTTCGTACAGGAGTTCAGTATCGATCTATTCGAGGGTTTTGTGCCCTGGCCCAATCAGACCGGACGTTTGCTGGATGTCGGCGAATTGGCCGGCTTCGAACCAGGCGATCCCGCCGATGACTTCTGGCTGACATACACCGACTGGACCGAAGATTTCGCCGGCCTGAACGTGATTGAAGCCTTAGAGCAATATGGTGAAAAGCTCGCCATCGCTGCACATGTGTGGGGCATCGTGGAAGGCACCAGCCGTATCATCGGAATCGAGAACTGTTGGATGCACCTCGGCAAGAGTAAAAAGTTGATGGCCGCCTGGTTCGACAAATATGCCGACTGGCTCTGCGGGCTTGTGGACAGCTGTGTGGATGCCGGTGTCGACATCATCACCCTCTCCGACGACTGGGGCAGCAACCAAAATATGCTTTTCTCACCGCGTATGTGGCGACGTCAGATCGCGCCCTATACGGCCCGTGTGGTGCAGCACGCCCATGATCGTGGCGTCTTCGTCAACCTGCACAGCGACGGCTATATCATGAACATCATGGATGACATCGTCGAGATCGGCTACGACATGATGCATCCCGTGCAAGAAAGTGCGGGCATGGACCCCGAGACCGTTAAGCGCGACTACGGCGACAAACTCGTCATTTACGGATCCCTTGATATCATCGACGGCCTGCTTGCCTATGAAGGCGAGGCACTGGAAGAATACATCACCCGTTGTTTCAATATTTACGCACCCGGCGGCGGTTTCATATTTGACACCGGCCATTTTGTGCTGCCGGATATTCCGCCCAAACGCTTGATCTTTGCCTACACTGTGGTAAATCGGTTAGCGAGAGAAAATGGTACTTTGGCGTGATTCGTGTTGCGTGTTGCGTGTTGCGTGTTGCGTGTTGCGTCGGCCATTGTTTGCACATCATTCCCGAACACAAACAATTGATCTCAGTAGGTCCAAATTCTTTACCAGATCCGTTTCCATGCCACAAACCAAATACACTTGAATACCGGGCAACCTGGCAGATCACGCCTCTATATCCACTTTGACGGCACATCCCGGTCTCCTGGTCTCCTGGTCTACCGGCCTACCGGCCTACTGGCCTACTGGCCTACTGGTCTACCGGTCTCCTGGTCTCCTGGTCTCCTGGTCTCCCGGTCTACTGGTCTACCGGTCTACCGGTCTCCTGGTCTCCCGGTCTACTCAAACAAGGAGTATTACTCAATGAAACGCGTCGGCTTTATCCTAAAAGTCAAAGAAGAGATGATGGAAGACTATATCAAACACCATGCGAATGTGTGGCCGGAGATGCTGGAGGCATTGGCGCGCAGCGGTTGGCACAATTATTCACTGTTCATGAAAGAAGACGGCATGCTCTTCGGTTACTATGAAACGCCGGTCAGTCACCAGGCCGCACTCGACGACATGGTCGCAGAGGAGATCAATGCCAAATGGCAGGAATTCATGGCGCCCTATTTTGAAGGTCTGGATGGCTTACCGGCTGACGAAAGCATGATCGTCTTGAAGGAAGTCTTTCACCTGGACTAGGGTCTCATGAATGGCTTACGATTTCACCTCGGCGTCAAGGCCGATCCCATCGAAAATCGCTACAGCTATGAGTGGCTGTTTCGTCTCCTGGCAGATGAAGACATCCACCACTTGCAGCTAGGTTCATTTGTGGCGATGTTCCACATGTCGGATGGATTTTTTACCGATCTCAAACAACTTGCCGCAGATTTCGGCATCCAAATCTCCACCATTTTCACGTCACATCGTGAGATGGGTGGTTTCTTTCGCCACGATCATATCGCCTGGGGCGAGACAACAGAACGCCTTTACCGGAGGCTGATCGAGATCGGAGCCTTGGTGGGCGCCAGCGCGGTGGGGGCTAATCCCGGCGCGGCCATGCGCGACCGCCTGGACTACAAAGCGGAGGGTTTGCAGCGCTATCTGACGCACATACAGGCGATGACGCATTACGCCCATGACTGCGGTTTGGCGTATCTTACCATCGAACCGATGTCCTGCCTGGCCGAACCCCCCACCTTGCCCGACGAAATCCGTACCATGGCCGCAGCGTTGACTGGATACCACGAGGCCCATCCCACCAGCACAGTGCCGGTGGGTTATTGTGTCGATGTCTCGCATGGCTACGCCAACCAGAATGGTGAGGTAATCTGGGACCATATGCAACTCCTCGAGGCAGCGCTGCCCAACATGCACCATGTCCATCTCAAAAACACCGATAGCATATTCAATTCCACCTTTGGATTCCTGCCTGAAGAGAGGGCAAATGGCATCGTCAATGTCTCGACCGTAAGGGAGGTGCTGCAGGCGAACGCCAACCTCATACCAATGTCCGACCTGATCTGCTATCTTGAAATCGGTGGCCCCAAAACCGGCCGGGATTACTCCGACTACCAACTGGAGGGCATGCTACGCGGTTCATTGCAATATCTCAAGGAAAACTTCCTTCAAGAGTCTGGCGCCCGATAATTATGACTACGATGACCCATCGAACCGTACAGATATCACCATCGATGATGTGCGCCGACCTCTGGCGATTAGCCGAGCAGGTGGGTGAACTGGAAGTAGCCGGGGTCGAACTGCTACACTTCGACCTGATGGACGCCCATTATGTGCCCAACATGCCGTTGGGATTGGGTATGCTACAGTCCCTGCGCCCACACACTACCATTCCCTTCGACGTCCACCTTATGGTCGAGCACAACGACTTTTTCGTCGAGTTACTCGCGCCCATCGGCGTCCAACAGATATCGGTCCACGCTGAATCCGCCATACATTTGGATCGCACGCTGTCGCTCATCCGCAGCTACGGCATCCAGGCCGGCGTCGCCCTCAATCCGGCCACACCCCTCGACGCCCTCAATTATGTGTGGGAGCAGCTCGACTTCGTGTTGATTATGACAGTCAATCCAGGCTATGCCGGTCAGAAACTGGTGCCATCCGCATTACGCAAAATCGCCGATTGCCGGAACTACCTGCAAGCGAACGGGCTCAGCATCCCCATCCAGGTGGATGGTAATGTCAGCTTCGAACACATCCCCAGTATGGTTGCGGCGGGAGCGAACTGCCTGGTAGGGGGCACGAGCAGCGTGTTTCATCGTGACGGATCCATTGTGGAGAATGTCGCCCGAACACGCCAGGTGATTGCGCGAGGATTAGAGAACCGATCATGAGTGAAATGCAAGCGCAAGTGCTCCATGCGCTTGGCGATATGCGCTACGAAACCGTACCTAAACCCAGGCCGGGCGAGGGAGAGGTTTTGGTGCAGATCGGCTATTGTGGCGTGTGCGGTTCCGATATCCCTCGCACCTTCGTCAAGGGCACCTACCACTTTCCCACCATCATCGGGCATGAATTCGCAGGAACTGTGGCAGATGTCGGGCCAGATGTCGAAGCGTTTCGTGTCGGTGATCGAGTAGCTGTTTTCCCGCTGATCTGGTGCGGGCGCTGCAACGCTTGCGAGCAGGGCAAGTACGCGCAATGCATTGATTACGATTATCTGGGCTCGCGTAGTGATGGCGCTTTCGCCGAATACGTCGTCGCCCCGCAGCAAAATCTTGTTCCTGTACCCAGCGGCGTCTCTCTGGCCGAAGCCGCCATGACTGAACCCGCCGCCGTCGCCTTACACGCCATCCGCCGCGCCGGTGATGTGGTGGGCGAAACCGTGGCCGTTTTTGGGGCCGGCCCTATCGGCTTGATGGTGGCGCAATGGGCGCGCATCATGGGCGCCGCGCAGGTCATCCTCTTCGATATCGTGCCGGAGAAAATCGAGATGGCCAAAACGTTAGGATTCGACCTTGCATACAACAGCCTGAATGTCGATCCCGTGCAGAGAATCGAATCGCTTAGCGCTGAGCAGGGCGCGCATGTGACCGTCGAGGGCGCGGGCGTACCGCAGACCTTGTTGCAGGCGATAGCCGCCACGCGACGCAGTGGACGCATGGTGCTGCTGGGTAATCCCGCTGCCGATGTCACCCTGCCTGCCGCACTCATCTCCCAGGCTATGCGCCGCGAAATCGTCATCCTTGGCACGTGGAACTCCGACTTCAGCGCAGCCGGAAATAGCGACGACTGGCGCACCGTCCTCGATGCCCTGGCCAACAAGCAGCTACAGCTCGCACCACTCATAACACACACTATCCCTTTGGCAAAAGCGTTCGAAGCCCTCACCATGATGAACGAGGGCCAAACCTTGTACGCCAAAGTGCTCATTCAACCCGATCTCGATTGTTAGCACACTACTTTCACATAACGCCCTAATCTTCAATCTTCAATCTTGATACTACTGAACACCACCCACCCTAAGGTATCTCTCTATGCTCGCAGCCCTCCTCGAAGCTCAAGATAAACTCGTCGTCCGCGATGTCCCCATCCCCGAGATCGATGATGACGCCGCCCTGATGCGCGTACAGGCGACCAGTATCTGCGGTTCCGATATCCGTATCTATCGCCATGGCAATCCCCGGGTCGTCCCCCCGGCCATCCTCGGACACGAAGCGTCAGGGATTATCGCCAAGGTCGGGAAGAACGTTACCCGGGTGAAGGAAGGTGACCGGGTGGCCCTGGGGGCGGACTTCCCTTGTGGGAACTGCAAATGGTGCCGCAATGGCTTGCTCAACAACTGCGAGATCAATTATGCGGTCGGGTATCAGATTCCGGGTGCGTTCGCCGAGTACATGGCCTTGCCCAAACTGCTTTTGCAGGGCCCGGTTACCCCCATTCCCGATTCTCTCAGCTTCGAGGAGGCAGCCCTGGCCGAGCCACTGGCCTGCGCCATCAATGGCTTTGAGTTGGCCAATCTTTCTTTGGGAAAAACCGTGGTCATCATTGGCCTCGGCCCCATAGGCTGTATGATGATCGACCTGGCTCGTTTGATGGGCGCGACCCAAGTGATCGGCGTTCAGCGCAGTAAATTGCGCATGGAGATCGCCAAAACCTATGGCGCTGATGTCTACATCAATCCCTTGGAAGAAGATGTCGTCGCCCGTTGTCTGGAGGAAACGAATGGTGAAGGCCCGGACGTTGTCGTCACTGCTGCCGCCTCAGTGGAAATCCATGAGCAGGCCATTGAAATGGTTGGTCACAGAGGTTATGTCAACTTATTTGGCGGCCTGCCCAAAGATGCCCGGCCCATGAGCGTGCTCTCCAACACGATCCATTACAAAGAATGCTTCGTCACCGGCTCGCACGGCAGCACCCCCCGCCACCATGAGATGGCCGTCGATCTGCTGGCAAAAGGCCTGGTGCGCGTCAAGCCGCTCATGACCAACCACTTCCACCTCTCAGAGATCAACGCAGCCTTCGATGCCATGGAGGCCCGCCAGGGTATGAAGGTGATCATCCACCATGACTGATGAACGGCGCCGAAGCATGCAAGATCGCAATCCCGCCCTATCGATGCGTGAAACGGAAAACGTGAGAAATGACCTGACAGGATGACGTAACGCTTCACGTCTTCACGATTCACCTCTTCACGACATCAAAGCACATGAAATCCGTGTTCATCCGTGTTCATCCGTGAGCAAAGATACACTCCCAACTTTCCCACATTGACTTATGGCTAAAATGACATCACGCGAGCGGATCATGACAGCCGTTAGCAGGCAGGAACCGGATCGCGTCCCAATCGATATCGGCGGTGGCACCAGCACCACATTGGTGGTCGAAGCCTATGACAACCTCAAAAAACACCTCGGCATCAAGGCAGGCGAGACGCAAACTCTGAGCAAACAATATCGTTCCGCCCGCCTGGATGATGTCGTCCTTCAGCGTCTGAGCAGCGATTGTTACCCGTTGCGCGCCCGCTCACCGTTGAATTGGACGCCTCCGCCAAGCGAGGAAGATACCTTTATCGACATTTGGGGGGTGAAATGGCGCAAGATCTGGTATCGGGATTTCGCGTTTTATTGGGAGATCGCTGAATCCCCACTGGCCGACGCCGATGTCGATGATATCGAGCGCCATGCTTGGCCCCACCCGCGCGATCCCGGCTATGTGGCCGGTCTGAAGGATGATGCTCGGGCCCTTTTCGAAGAGACCGAATACGCCATCGAAGCCAGTTGCGGATTCTACTCTTTCTTCGAAACAGCCTATGCCCTGCGCGGCTACGAGCAACTTTTCATGGATTTTATCCAGAAACCTGAGTTCGTCACAGCATTATTCGAGAAGTTACTTGAGATCAACCTAGCCGGTACCGAGCGCTTCCTGGCTGAGGCGGGCCAATACATCCACGTCTTCCGTACTGCCGACGATCTGGCCTCGCAAAATGGTTTGCTGATCTCTCCGGACATGTATCGCAAGTTCATGAAACCGGTTCAGCAGACCTATTTCGACTTCGTCAAATCACATACCGATGCTTCCATTCTCTACCACAGTGATGGCAACGTCGTTCCCCTGCTCGATGACCTGATCGAGATCGGTGCGGATGCTATCAACCCGGTCCAACCCTCTGCACTGGGCGATTTGGACGAGATCAAGACAACGTTTGGTGACAGAATCACGTTCTGGGGCGCCATCGATACACATAGAGTCTTGCCCTATGGCAGCGAGGAGGATGTACGCGCAGAAGTGCGACGCCGCATCAGAGAACTTGCACCTGGCGGCGGCTATGTTCTCTCCTCCGTCCACAGTATACTTGTCGACGTACCACCGCGCAATGTGTTGGCTATGGCCGATGCGGCGACGGAGTATGGTGTGTATCCGCTTGACTAAATACTTATGTAAAGATGGTTCAACAGGATTTCGTATGGTTCCAGAAAAACACGTGTTACGTGATGTTTGTCCTAACGAACCGCGCCTTTCTAGTAGGAGCCACGTAAATTCCGCAAGAGCCGCAAAGGTGAACGATTGATGATTCAAGATTGGACGCCGACTGTCTGTGAAATCAATAAACTTCGATCGCTGATCCCACTTTTCCCTAACCTGAACTAATCTTCACTCCTAAAAGACATCCAAACCAGCCCCCGGAGTCCAACATGAACTCTAGAGAACGCGTATTCACTGCCTTGCAACGCAGTGGTGTACCTGACCGAGTGCCACTGCAATTCGACCTGTGTCGCTCACTCACCGATGCTTTTGCAGAGGTACTTGGCATTCCTATCCACTACACCACTTCATACTTCGAAGATCTCACCTACCGCATTTCGGCCAATGAACTACGTCTGGCGATGGGCAGCGATTGCGTGGTCGTCGGCGGCAGTCTACCCCGCGGCTACGAGCATCCTGTAACCGATGCAGGCTATATCGTCAACGAGTTCGGCATGATCATGCGTCAGGGACCGATTTACATGGAGGTGGTCGATCCGCCGCTGAAAAACGTATCCTCTGTGGAACAGGTGACAGATCATCCCTTCCCAGACCCCTATGCCGAAGGCCGTTTTGACGATGCCAAAAAGTACACAGAGCAGTACAAGAATGATTATTTCATCATTGGCGATTTAGAATTGACCATGTTCGAGATGTCGTGGCACCATGTGGGTTTAGAGAAGTTCATGATGGACATGGCCCTGGGTGAACCCTATGTTGAAGCGCTTATCGACAAAGTCAAAGCATTCAGCATCGGCATCGGTAAGCAGTTGGCCGAGATCGGCGTAGACGCCATCTGGTTTGGGGATGACTTCGGCGCCCAGAACGGCATGATGATTTCGCCAGGCATGTGGCGACAGATATTCAAACCCCGTTATGCCGAGTTATGGCAGGAGATCAAGGCAAGCAATCCTGATCTGATTATCTGTTACCACACCGATGGTGCTGTCTCCCCCATCCTCGATGACCTCGCTGAGATCGGCATGGATGTGTTCAATCCCGTCCAACCCAATGTCCCCGGCCACGAACCTGATGTGCTCAAGGCCAATCTGGGCGATAAAATCGCTTTCTGGGGCGCTATTGACCAACAATATCTCCTACCCAATGGCACGGCAGAAGAAATCGAAACAGATGTTGCCGAGAAAATCCGTATCCTTGGCGAAGGTGGTGGTTACATGTGCTCGCCCGCCCACATGATCCAATCCGACGTTTCCATGGATAATGTCGAGGCATTCATCGAGGCAGTAATGAAGCACGGCGCATTTTGAGCCTAAGGTGACTGTCACTTTACAATTGACTGCCACCTGAAGAAAGCATATGATAAATTTCGAATTTGCAACAGCCACTCGCATTATTTTTGGCAACGGAAGCGCTGCACAAATAGGCTCTCTGGCCGCAGGGCTCGGCAAGCGCGCCTTGCTTGTGGTTGGCAAATCACAGAACCGAGCCCAACCGGCTTTTTCCTCTCTGGCTGATGCTGGGGTCGAATCAGTCCCCTTTAGCGTTTCAACCGAGCCCACTATCGATATCGCCCGACAAGGAACGGCGCTGGCACGACATGAGGGTTGTGATCTTGTCATTGCCTTCGGCGGGGGCAGCAGCATCGATACAGGCAAAGCCATTGCTGCCATGCTCACCAACACTGGCGATCCTCTCGATTATCTTGAGGTGATCGGCGGGGGGCAAGCGATTGGCAGGCGCTCAGCTCCATTCATCGCTGTGCCTACCACAGCAGGCGCCGGCTCGGAGGTCACGCGCAATGCCGTGCTGGCTTCACCACAACACCAGGTCAAGGTCAGTCTTCGCAGCCCCCTGATGTTACCGACTATCGCCCTGGTGGATGCGGAATTGACCTACTCGGTCCCGCCAGATATTACGGCAACAACCGGTCTCGACGCCCTCACTCAGGTGATCGAACCCTATGTTTCCTGGAAAGCTAACCCTATCATCGACGCTCTCTGCGTACAAGGGATCAGACGGGCGGCCCGCTCCCTACGCCGAGCTTATGAGGACCCGAACGATACCGCCGCCCGCGAGGACATGGCGCTGGCCAGCCTCTATGGTGGTCTTGCCTTGGCCAACGCCGGCCTGGGTGCAGTCCATGGCTTCGCCGCACCCTTTGGCGGCATGCTGGGTGGCCCGCATGGTGGAATCTGCGCCGCACTGCTGCCGCATGTCACCACTATCAATGTTCAGGCTATGCAAGAGCGTGAACCTGACAATGCCGCCGTCGAACGCTACCAACAAGTCGCTGCCTTGCTCATCGGTAGCCCACAAGCAACAGCTGAGGAAGGAGCAGTCTGGCTGACCGAACTATGCCAGACCCTAAACATCCCACCGCTACATACTTACGGCCTGACACCCGACCACTATCCCGATCTCATCCAAAAAGCCCACAACGCCAGCAGCATGAAAGGCAATCCAATTGTGTTGAGCGATGAGGAGTTGGTTGAGATTTTGGAGATGGCGTGTTAGGACAGCTAGAGGTCGGAGGTCGGAGGTCGGAGGTCGGAGGTCAGAGGTCAGAGGTCAGAGGTCAGAGGTCAGAGGTCAGAGGTCAGGAATATTGTCGATGA
>JAAENG010000498.1 GCA_024224665.1 Chloroflexota bacterium
CGTAATCGGCGCCGGTTAAATCGGCTGGACAACGTGGCAGCGCGTCTTCAGCCCGATTTATCGGGCGACGGTCTTGTAGCCGGGGGAATTATCCCCCGGTGGAACTACGTAATCGGCGCCGGTTAAATCGGCTGGACAACGTGGCAGCGCGTCTTCAGCCCGATTTATCGGGCGACGGTCTTGTAGCCGGGGGGGGACGACCGCTGTTGGGCGGTCGTATATCCCCCGGTGGAACTGTTGGGCGGTCGTATATCCCCCGGTGGAACTGTTGGGCGGTCGTATATCCCCCGGTGGAACTGTTGGGCGGTCGTATATCCCCCGGTGGAACTGTCGGGCGGTCGTATATCCCCCGGTTGTCCGCTGCCGATGAACCTTCAACTGCCTTGCTGGCTGGCAAAGATCGTATGATCGGGCTTTACCAGCAAGCGTTTGATTTGCCAGGTGCTCAGCACCAACAAAAGCAAAGCCCCCGCCACCAAACCCAACACACTGGCTGATATGCCGAACAGGCTGGCGGCATTCCAGGCAACCACCACGTCGAAACCAAGGGCTAACAACAAGGGGATAACCAGCCGCCCGGGTTGTGACATGGCGATGATAAAGCCGGTATTCAACAGCGCCAGGGCCAGTATGGCATAACCCACAAGACCCCCATAAAAGCTGGGAAGCATGTCCTGGCTCGGCATTAGTCGTCTGAACGGCTGACTGAATGATTCGCCGCGCTCTATGAGCAGCATAGCAAGCAAACAGATCACCGCCGCAAAGACAGCCAATCTCAACAGTCGCTGCCAGTAGTTTTGGCTGAAGCTCGGGCCTCGATCTGCGGTGGAGCCGGCAGGACCTTGGCCGGACCGTAACAGGCTCTGGCGAAAGTCGAGCAGTGTTCGCACCAGCAACCGTTCCTGGTAAACCATGATCAGTAAAAAGGCCAGCAAGGCCCAGGCCAGGGCGATCTCATAACCGAATTGAAAGCTAAGACCGCTGCCCTGGGCTGCCACAGACCAGGCGACGAAACGATCTAACACAATGAGCAGCATCACGCACAACCCATAGAATCCATATCCCCACTGGTTGATAGCGACGGCAGCCAGACGGGATAGACGCCCGCTGGGGGGATGTTGCCGCAAAGTCTGTATGCACCACCAGCACAAACGCACAGCCATCAGGGTCACTGCCAGTAGCAATCCCAGAGCCGGTACCAGCTTTGCCGCCAGAAGGTCAGGCGCCCATACTTGTATACCCACCAGGACAGCCACTGCCAAAGTCGCTGTAGCCAAGGCAAAGGCCGCCATTTCAAACACAAACAAGGCGTTGACCAGCAACCAGAAGAGAGATAATAGCAAAAAGTACATCGCGCCCAGGAGCACAAGGTCGAGCGAACCCTGGCGGATGGCGACAAGCCCGACCGCCAGCGCGGCCACCATAGTTGCCCCACCGATGGCGATGAGCAGCAGCCTTAGCGCCGCCTTGCCGGCCAGCGCCGGCTTGGCTTGAAGATACAGGCGCAGTGGATCTCGCGCCAGGAATTGGCTGAAGGCATTGGCCCATACGAGGCCGAGCACCAAACCCAAAGCGGCGGCAGTCGCCTCGCCGCGGCTGAAACCACTCCCCACACCTAAGGCGATGCCAGCCACCACCAGCCCCACCATCTGGATGAGGGCCAGGGCCAGGAAGTACGTCCCACGCAAGCGCGTCTTGGTCTCGACGACGACTGTCTTTCCCGTGTCCAGCGCTTGCGATCGTTCGTGAGAGACAGCCAGTGGCTGACCCAACTCCCATATTCTACTCCCTAAACCGACGAGGTCTTTCATGCCGAATATCTCGAAGGCATCGGCATCTGTCCAACCCCGGCTCTCCAGAAAAGCCGTCACGGCATAATCACTCACCGGCCGTCCTGTATGGGCGACCACAGCCCGCGCCAGAGCGTGCAGCGGGTGACCCGCAAAATGGCGGGCTGCGAGTTCCGGTGGCTTACCTGACTCGCCTGCTACCTCGAGAACGACGCCTGCATGACTGGGCAGTTCCAGTTGGCTTATGTGCCGTACAACGGCTAAGTCTCTAGCGCCCACTACTTTTCTTCTCTTCGAGCGATCAGATTAACAAGTCGGGCAGAACAACTACATGAATAAAGGCGAGTTACGAAGTCGACAAAGTTTTTTGGTACCAGTTCTGACAACGGACGATCGTCTATCAATGATCTCTATACCCTACTCTATTCGCTGTTTTCTCGACCTTCATTGCTTGTTCCGACCTATGGTGGCGTGAACCATTCCTCTCAGAACTGTATTGGTCAAGCACATGTTAAACATTGGCTGTGGAGTGAACACTGCCAGTTACGGGCATTTTTGTCGATGAAACCCCGGCATTTGGGGGGCGCCTACTCAGTGAATCAGATTGTGTCATTTGTTCAAAGTGCTGTTGACTAATACACATTCCTCTCAGAACAAGTCGTCAAACGGGAGTTTGCTCAAAGCATGGTAACGGATGGAAGCTCTGTATACAACTGTGCGTAGGCGTCGAGCAAGTGCCGAACTTGAAAGTGTTTCAGCGCTCGCTCGCGACCCTTAATGCCTAGAGCTCGACGGTCCTCAGGGTTATGTAACAATTCTATAATAGCAGATGCCAGGTCTGTTGGCGAACACGGCCTGACGACGATCCCGGTATCGCCCAGAGCCTCGGCTACACCACCAACATCTGTCGCCACAACCGGCCGCCCACAGGACAGCGATTCCAGCACGGTGAAGGGAAAGGCCTCCGAGATGCTGGATAACACAGTCAGGTCTCCCTGGGGATAAATCTGTTCAGGATGGGCATGGCGTCCGGCAAGGTAGACGACTTTTTTAAGGTTCAAATCGCGGATCAGGGCACGGCATTGCTCCACATACGCAGGGTCGGCCGTCAACGATCCATAAATCAGGAAGCGCACTTCAGGAACCTCGGCGCGTACCCTGGCAGCCGCCCGGATCAGGGTGAGGATGTCCTTAATAGGAATGATGTTGGCCACCGCCACCACTGTCGGCCATTTGGCCTCTGGCTCTGTCGGGTCGAGTGCTAGAAAACGCTGGGAATCCACGGCATTGTAGATGACCTGGATCTTTTCCGGCGATGCGCCCAGACGCTCTCCCCAAACACCATTGAATTTGCAAACTGGGGCGATGACGTCGGCAACATGGTAGCAAAGACGCGTACAAACATCTGCGATCCTCACCAACAGGTACTTTTCGAAGAAACTCAGAGTGGGATCGGCTGAGGCGCTGATCGCACGTTCCCTCAGGTAGACGCCATGCTCGGTGAGGAGCAGTGGTATGCCCTGGCCAAGTCGGGCGACTATGCCAACGAGGCTGACGGAGGAGGCGATAGTGGTGTGGAACAGGTCGACAACGGGTGGGACGAAACCCAGGGGACGAAGCATGGCGGCAAGCCAACCCAGCGTCGTCACGATTTCGGCCTTGGAAGGAGTGGGAGGGGAGCTTGTTTCATCGCTGACAGATCGATACCATTTTTCTACAGCCCCTTCATAGGCTTGCCAGACTGCCGTCGAACGAAAGGTGCGATCGTAGTCATGTTCGCGAAGGAAGCGTGCCATACGCAACATCGCCTGTCCCAAGCCTTGCCAATCCGGCGACTGTGGATCTTCAAAGAGACTGGCTAACCAAGTGCGAAACGATGGAACAAAGGCTCGTTTGATCACGACTTCAAGGGTCACCGATTTTTGACGAATCAGGGTGGTAACAGCCGTTTTAGGTCGTATGGCGTCGATGGCGTTTGCGCCCCAAAGAGGGATCTCCGCCAGACTGCAAACGTTCGGGGGGAGCTCATAGCGCAGTCTTTGATTGGGTTGACTGGTGGCGGCAATGACGTGGAAATCGAATTCGGGCAATCCCGACAGCAGGAGATCACTCCATGTACTGACGCCTCCCCCTGCATAGGGGTAGGTACCCTCGGTGAGGAAGCCAATGGTCCTACGGCGCTGGCCACCCTGGTGCGCTGCGGGTAGAAGGGTCATGGCTCGACATCTCGCACTTGATAGCGGCCATATCCCCTTTCTTTACCATCCGAGCCAACGCGAATCTCACCTAGATCGGTCTCACGTAGGAACTCGCGCAGGCCGTCCTCCAGAGTGGTGGTCTCTACAAGGCCTGAGAATCGATCCTCGGCAAGTGGTGCGGGATGCGGATAGCCATTCAGGCGATTACCCCGAGAAGTCGCCTGAGAACCATATTGTGGATTCGTGTATTGAAAAAGGTCACAGCCGTACATCACGGCCCCCCAATACGCGGCCTGAAAGGAGTCGTTAGTAGCAGGATCTATAGGTTCGAGCCCTGTGGCAAGGCAAGCCAGACGAAATGGCGCTTCCTGGCGGTAGGCACTGATCCTCTCTGCTTTCTGCTGCCAGATGGTAGGATGCATATAACGAGCATCGGAGACAAACCATCCCTCGGCAAGGAGGATGTCATCTTCTGTAAAATCAGGCCTGGCTATCAGGCTCTCGCCTTGCTGGTAGGGCATCAGGAGATCGTCGGGGTTCCAGGCGTTAATAAAAACCTTGAGATCGCGGGCGTGTGTCTCTTCGATCAACTGGCTTACACGCCGGCGATAGGCTACGAAGTCGAGATCTCCGGCAAACTCGAAGCCGGCATCATCCCAGAAAATGCCGGTGATACCCATTTGCTGCCACTGCTCTATTTCGGATAGCAAAGAATCGAGATCGGAGGACATCGGCCGGGTGGTAATCCCCATGTCCACGTAGCCGAAGATCTCACGATCACTATCTGCCGGCGCCTGGATCAGGGCGGCGGTGAAATCATGATCCTGGTGGCTCGGATCGGCCAAACCCGCTCCTAAAACGATGGTATCGAAACGCTCAAAAAGTTGTTCAGGCGACAGTTCGGGTTCGATATCCGAACGAGCTGCCGAAGGCCAGCCGTAAAAGATGCCCAGGTGCTGAGGTGAATGAACTGGCTGAGGTGTGGGAGTCGGCACGAGCGTTGGAGAAGCAGTCGGTGTGGCGGTCGGTGTAGCAGTCGGTTCGGCTGTGGGAGAGGCTGTAGGCGTATTCGATGGAGAAGGCGTGGGCAGGGGTGATTGCGTTATCATCGCTTGCGTCTGATCTGACCCCATCGGCGGCAAGGGGGAAGTACTCGTATCGGCATTTATCGCAACCGTGCTCATCTCAGGATCAGACAAAGGCATGGATGACGTCGTCTGGTTACATGCGGTCAGTAAACAGGCAACCGGCAGCAGTAATACCAGCAGGATCTTATGTTTGCTCATTCGGAAGAAATGAACAGGCACTTCTAGCCTCCCGAACCCTTCGGTAAACGCCATCATGGTTTCCGGGCTATGAGTCGAATCTCTCATAGCCTGGAGACCAATAATGTGATCTTTCCAGATAAGACGGCTCAACCACGTTGAAGGGCGATTCGATCGGGATACCGCCCGGTGTTCGTACTCTCAGGGACAAGTCATGCCGAAACGCGCCGCCACAGCAGCGACATCGGCGATATTGATGACACTGTCAGGCCCCGTTATGGGCGAGACATCAAACAGAACATCGTAATTTGCCGGATCTTCCCAACGACTGGCGACCATACCGACGTCGACGATATTTATCTCACCATTGCTGTCGAAGTCATAACGAGCGGCTTCGCAGGTCTCGGCCACGAAATCAGCCAGATAGGTTGTGGTATCGTCGTTACAGGTCATCTGGAATTCGCCGGTGGTCGTTCTTCGTGAAAAATAATCGCCGCTCTGTTGTACATCTTCGAAGAAAGCGATGCCGATACCATCGGGCTGATTTGGATTTGGACGAGGACGCCAGGGTAAGAGATTCTGAAAGGGTCCGCTGGCAGAAAATTGAGATTCGGTCCAGGAAAAGCCGTCTAGCCCATACATGGCGGTCGCGTGCCAGGCAAAACTGAGCTTTTCCTCGATATCGGCGGGATTCGAACCCGGCGTGTTCAGACTATCGGCCGTGGTCATCGTCCACATGGTGGTGCCAAAAGTGTCGTGGTAAGCCACGGCCTTTCCCGCTTTATCGGGCCAGGCGTCGAAAAAGTCTCGATCACACTGATCATAATCACCTTCGATGATGGTGAAGGATTCGAGCAGGTACAGATCGGTAGGCTCTAATTTTGTGGGCACGCTACCCGGATTGCCACTGGGGTAATTGGAATCAGGCTGGTTGCTGAACGCATGATCGATAAACCAACTGTTGACAAAAGCAGGCAGTCCGCGATCGTGAACGACATCCAGCATGGCATTTTGATTCGCGCGAGTGACGCCCCAATCGTAACCAAACCGGTCGATAAATATACCGTCGACGCCCATGGCATTCCAATAATCTGCATGACTCGGCCAATCCACAGGCGCCATACCAGTCCAACTCCAGCTTGTCCCCCATTGTGGCCCATCCAGATAGCCAAATACACGCGTACCGTACGTATTCTGAAGAAGCTGAATGATCTCCTGAGTGTTTGCATGATCGAGATGATCGGGCTCCTCCAGGCTCTGATTGAACACCACCACATCATACTGGCCAAAAACAGCGGCAGCGGCGGCGTTGTCATTGCTGATGCCATTGACCAGTGATGGCCAGCCATAATAGATCGCTAGATCTTCGGGGTAGAGAGATCCTGAGTTGTTCGTGCTGCCCTGGGCAACGCCCACGAGCACAAATGATGCCACCAATATGAGTGACAGAAGCATAATCGGACGGACTGGTTTCATTGTGTATTCCACCTAGGGAATGTTTTCTGCAGTTTTGAGAGGTGTTTCTTCCTGAACGATTGAGAATTCACTGCATTGTTGTTGCTGTAGCTTACTATCTGCCATGAGCGTCGTGCAAATGGTTGGAGTTGTATCTAATGTTGTCCAACCTCGCAAATTTACAGCCACCATTGTCGTTGGGTCAAGTCTGCCGATCTGTACAACGGCGTGCTGGCTGACAGAGCTAACCAATCCCAGAGAGGTCAGGATGTCAGAGACTCGCAGTGAACTGTCCATCATTTGGATGTCCAGATAAGTTCCATTAGCCGGCTGGGAACCGGTATTACGTACGACGAGTGTGGCGCCTCCATGTCCGGGCAGCCGCAGGCCCGCGGTATCATCGAGGATCGTTAAGACAGGCATGGGTCCTTCTTGCGTTCCCGTTGGACTTTTTTGTGAAACAATGGTGCTATCGAACTCGTCAACCGCCAGGACTTGCGGCAAGGCTACACAATGCTCTTCGGCCGAAGCATGGGTATGGGTACTGATAAGACGCATACAGTGCGCGGCATGTACACTGTCGCTCGCGGCCGGAGCCCTGATGTGTATGACCAGAACGATCTGCTCGCCGGGTTGCAGTCGGCCAAGCGAAATCGACACCTCGCCCGGTTCATAGCTGGG
Organism: Chloroflexota bacterium; assembly: GCA_024224665.1. Classification (GTDB taxonomy): domain Bacteria; phylum Chloroflexota; class Anaerolineae; order J102; family J102; genus PIVW01. The sequence continues at coordinate 7,390 of JAAENG010000498.1, forward strand.
TAAGCCTTTGGTTGCGCTGGCGCCTACCACCCGCCACTTGGATGTTATCGAGTCGACAAATACAACTGGATCCGACAGCACGTTGCCCTCATTGCGTACCACGAGGGTCAGTTGTTTCAATTCACCAACATGCACGGGGGCATGCTGGTCTTCAAATGCCAGTACGACACGTGCCTCAAGTGCCGGGGTGACCTCGGGTGCTGCTGTGCCCAGTATACTCGGTGTGGGCGGTGGTGTAGCGGTGACTGTATCGGTAGGCAGCGGTGTCGGCGTTGAGGTTGGGGGCAGAGGTGTGCTCGTCGGAACGACGCGAGTGGGGCCACCTGACGCAGGTGTCGTGGTTCTGGTAGGCAGGAGGACGGCTGTCGGCGATGCCGTAAACACCGGTGCAGCCGTCGGGGTAAAGGTCAGCATCGGCGTGGCAGAAGGCGTGGGGCTGGATACCGGTGTGAAGGTAGAAGTGGGTGTTGGCGTCAGCGCGGTGGTGGGCGTAGCCGTAGGCGCCGTAGTCCGCGTTGGCGCCACTGTTTTGGTCGGTTTCGTCGCCGTCGCTTCTGGTGTGGGCGTATGCGTTGGTTCGGCTGTATGGGTCGGTTGGCGAGTTGCCGTTGGCGAAGGTGTGAGCGTCGAGGTTGGCGTCACTGTCACTTCGGACGAAGGGGTAAGCGTTGGACTCGCCGTGGAAGTCGGGGTAGCGCTTGGCGAGGGGGTGAGTGTAGGCGTCGGTGAAGGCTCTGTAAAAATAAAGAGATTCCCGTCATAAACCTGTGCTGAAGGCTGGTCGAATCGAATATCTTGAGGGGTTAACACCGTACCTTCAGGCGCGAAGGCCTCATGTGGCACCAATGAAGAGGGCGCTTTTACGATGACGTAATAATAGGCAGGAAATGTCTCGGTAGGTAAGTGAAGATTGAAGAACCCACTCAAGTCGCTGATTGCCGTCTTCACCAAACTATTAGGCACCAGTGGATCCTGGCTCTCCCACAACTCTAGCTTAATCCCTGACAGGGCTGCAGGGTCCATATCCCCCAGTTGCACTTTGGTGTAGCCGCGAACTCTCACAATCGGTAAGGGGGTGGTGGTAGGTGTTGGCGATAACGTTGGTGTTGCTGTGGAAGTTGGTGGGGATGTAGGCGTAGACGATGGGGTCGGTGAGGGCGTGGCTGTATCTGAAACAGCGGTGGGGGTTGGCGTCTCTACACCGGGTGTTGGCGTTGCGGTACTCGACACAGCAGTCGGTGTTGGTGTCGGTGTGGCCAGGCCGGTGGCGGCGGTGGGGGTAGTGGTTGCGGTGGGGGTAGTGGTTACGGTGGGGGTAGTGGTTGCGGTCGGCGTGGGTAAGGGCGTGGGCAGGGGCTGAACGAAAAAGAACTGGTTCAGATAAGTCTCTGCCTTAGGCCGGCACCATTCGATGATAGTGGGATTGACGATCACCCCACCTTCTGATATCACACCGGCGGTTTCCAATCCTTCGGGCGTATCGGCCACAACTCTGAAACGCCCATAGCTATCCTCTGCAGAGACGAAGAAGTTCCAGAATCCATCAGCTTGGCTTGTGGTCGAGGTCGAATAAGCCGCTTGAGTTTCGCCTTCACAAGAATCGTAGCCATAGAGATGCAGAGTCACATTCGCCAGAGGCAAGGATGTGTCCCCATGGGCCCCCTCATAGGTGTGGCCACGGAATCGCCATGGTTCGGGCGTAGGGGTTGCGGTTGGTGAGGGTGATGGTGTGCTGGTCAGGGTGACCGTACTGGTCGGGGTGGCCGTGCTAGTCGGAGTGGGCCCACCCGCGATCTTAAATCCCGATCCATGGTATTGGCCCGGTGGAATATTCTTGTAACAAATGGTGTTTTGGCCACAGACCGAGGCTCCCGCTCCTAAGCGGACGCCGGCCATCAGAAATTGCGTGTCATTTAGGTGCAGGATAATATTGTAGGTCTCATACTCTAGCGATGTGTGCACCCGGAAAGTTCCATCCGCCCGTACGTTAGTTCCCCACAGTAGTTTATCCGTACCAGAACTGTCGACGCCGCGCAACTGCACACTCAATCGTTCAACACCGGACGGAGGTCCATCATAATTATAGTGAATGATCGTTCCAGAGAATCCCCACTGCACTCCTGACTGCGCAGAGGATTCTGGTGATTCAGGCGCGCCTGAATCAAGCGCAAGCGCGTAACCCGTCACCAGCACTAAAGAAAGGGCTAGCAACAAGACAACGTACAGGCTCAAGATCCGGAAGTTCGGCAAGGTGATGGTTCTCTTTCTAAATGATTTGAGCGATTTGCTCAACTCCTGTCTTTGTAAGCCGAGCTACAGTGCAATGTAGCAGATTACTGCAACCGCCTTGAACCTGTTCGGCTAGCTCGGGGCAGGCTTCGATCCTTTTGTCGCTTGCAAAGGGTAACAACTGAAATACGATTGTATCATGAGGCAGTATCTTTATCGAACAGATACAGCATACACTGCTTATTCTGAAAACTCTGGAATACTTTTTTGAGCTATTTTTTACCCCCGTTTACACAGGTGCGAACGAGCAAAACCCCCCTGTATACGGGGGTGCGAACAGCCGTTTTAGACTTTTCCAGAGTTTTCAGCTTATTATAGCACCCTCGAGTCCCAGACGAAAGATTATTCGTAAATGATCACTGATTTGAGTCGAATGCTGTTGCCGGCAAGATCTGTAGCAACCAATTCCATTTCATTCGCACCCAGCACAAGGTCCAATAGCTCTTCAAATTCGCCGTCTGCGTTTATTGAGATGGGAACGCCATTTAATAATAGCTCAACATCAGGCTCTGTGCGTCCTTTGACTCGTACCCTCTCTTCACTGACTTGAGGTTCGGAAGGTTCGACCAGTACGAGCGAGGGGGGGGTTCGATCGACCACAATCTGTTTCTCAGGTGCGGGCAGACTGCTTTCGGTGTTCGGCAATTCCGTGACGGCCGTCACACGGTAAATACCTTCCTCGGGTGGTACAAATTCCAAAAAGCCAACACCTTGCATATCGGTCTGTATGCTGGCGTAAACCTCATCATCAACATAAAACAAAATACTGGCATTGGGCAAAGCCTGAATGTGCCAGGACAGCCTTTCTGCACTTGTATAATAGAGAGTGCTCCCATCCTCGAGTGTGTTCGACGCTCCGGATAAGATCTCGGATTGCAATCTAGGCGACTGGGGTCGAACATCCAAAGCGTGCACAGTTTCACCCAACAAAAGGCTCAATTCTCGTCCCGCTGCAACATCAATCTGCTGACCATCAAACTTAACTTGTACCAGACCCTCGTCGGTAGCGACTCGTGTCCCTGCGGAACCAACGTCTAAGCGGAATACAGTTCCTTTTACCTGAGCAACGAGATCAGGTGTACTGACTTCAAACTTATCTGCTTCCGAGGCCAAGTGCTCTACCTCGGTACGCACGTTGCCCCGCTCCAGGCGCATGGTGATCGCCAAGGGTAGAGATTCTGATCTCGGCTGTAGATCGGTGACATCCAATGCGGATTGCGCTCCCAATTCTACGCGACTCTTGTCGGGAAGCACCAGTACGGCTATGGTATCTTGTCCACTGACGATTTTGTCACCTTGCAAGATGCGCATTTCTTCGCCGGCCTGCGCCTGCAAATGCCTGGTCAACTCGATATCCCCGATAATATGCAGAGCCCGGGTGACATTGACCGTCCCCGAATCAAGGCTGAGAGAAGCGTATTGGGTCTCACCAATAGAGAACAACTGAGAACTTAGAACAAGCCCAATTAATAAGACCATGGCCGCAGCAAAAGCGGTTGCGACCAAGACCGGGCGAAACGACTGACGAGGCATGACGGCCAACCACCCACTTATCCGCTCGCCAAGGGGGCGAGCACCGGTCGCCTGGGCATCCAGTGATGTGTATAAAGTTCGACCCAAGTCGAACTCAAACCCGGCTCGCATGGTCACCTGCTCATCTTCAAGCAGTGAAAACAATCGAACCAGATCTGAATCGTCAGCCTGATGTTGGGACTCTAGGGAGGTCACGATGTAGCTTAATTTGGCTCAGAACTTTCTCTGAGTGATTTGCGCAAAGCTGCGCGGGCACGGGTGAGGAGAGACTCGACAGATTTCTGCGAACGATCCATGGATTTGGATAACTCGAGAACCGAAAAGCCTTCTACGTATTTTCCGATAAGGACCGTTCGATAATGTACCGGCAGGCTGGTCAGTGCCTTGACAAGCAGGTCACGATCTACCACTTGGGTTTCTAGAGCCGGCGATACATCGGGTAACGCTGTGAATTCTAAATCATCTGAGGAGCTGCCTGAGAAGATCGCCTTGCTGCGGCTGGTTCGCCGATAATGATCGTGAACCTTGTGCTGAGCGATAGCATAGAGCCAGGTGTAGAGCTTGCTTCCACCTTTGAATCGCTCGAGCGATCGTATGGCAGCCAGCATCGATTCCTGAGTGATATCTTCGGCATCGTGCTGATTATTGCCGGTGGCGTAATAGATAAAGCGATACAGCCTCGGAACATAGAGCCTGTAAAACTCGTCGAACGCCCGCTTATCTCCCCCTAACATCTGAGAGATAAGTTCAGCTTCATATTCTGCTGTCGGTTCATCGAAGTTCGATGATTCTACTGTCGCCCATGTAGTCGGCGACGATAGATCATACGATTTCATAACATTATGTCGTTCGAGGATATAGAAATCCTGCGCTCTTTATGAAAATATCTTCATAATACGATAATAGACAATCAAACGCATCAACGGGCAAAAAAGACCGAAGCACGTTACTCGTTCTTCCGGGGAGATAAACGCCTAACTGGAAAAGGGTATTGGGGCTCATTCAGTCGCACCTTGTGCAGGAGCATACTACCCGTCTATATGACACCCGCCATCATAGAAGGAAGCAGCCAACAGGTCAAGCTGACGACTTGATAGCTGCAAAGAGATCAACGTTGTAAGCAGTAAAACGCACTTCATAGCTAACTAAGTCCAAAAAGAATGCCGATATCCTCTATTCGATCAAGATAGTAGTCGGCTAGTCCATCGCTACGCGGCCCCACCAGAGCCGTCCACATACCCATTGCTCGGGCCGGCGCCAGATTCTTCGGGCTATCTTCGATAAACATACATCGCTCTGCATCTACGTTTAGCAATTGCAGACATCGCTGATAAGATTCAGGTTGGGGTTTGGGAACGAAATCTACTTCATCCATGCCAATCAAAACATCGAAATACAGCAACAAACCTAAAGCCGAAAGGATGTTGCGGGCGTGTTCGGCTGTGGCATTGGTGAAGATCGCTTTGCGCTGGGGCAGGGCGGCCAGTACGTCTGCCAGTTCGCCATTGGGTTGTAGATAACGCCTGGCATCAAGGTCGTGTACATAGGCCATGTAAGGCGCCGGATCGACATCATGCTCGGCCATCAGGCCGGCAATGGTGGCGCCATAGTCCAGCCAGTAACGTTTCTGTACGACTCGGGCCTGTTCGATCGGCAGGTCCAGAGCCTGGGCGACGTAAATCTGAATTCGTTCGTCGATGCACTCCCAGATGCCCGATTCGCTCCTGTACAGGGTATTATCTAGATCAAAAAGTAGTAATTCCACATCCAGTATGTTGTTATTTAGCGATTTCATGGCGGTCATTATGCCTGTTACTGGGAGGCGCGCCAAATCAGCCAGAGGCCGAACTCAAGGGTTTCTGCACCTTTCGCCCAGGTGCGACAGCCTCTGGTATAATCAATCTATGTCAATTCGAGTCCTGCCGGCCGATGTTGCCGACAAGATCGCTGCCGGTGAAGTTGTCGAGCGCCCGGCATCGGTCGCCAAAGAGCTGATCGAGAATAGCCTGGATGCCGGTGCAACGGATATTCGGGTCGCGATACGTAGTGGGGGCAAACGTCTGCTACGTGTCATCGATAATGGCCGGGGTATACCTGCCGCGGAAGCAGCACTGGCTCTTCAGAGACATGCCACATCCAAGTTGTACAGCGCTGCTGATCTCGAACAGATCGCTACACTCGGTTTTCGCGGCGAGGCGCTGGCAGCGATATCGGCAGTGAGCAAAGCGACGTTAGTGACACGATATACCGACGAACCCGTTGGCATCGAATTGAAGTTGGAAGGCAGCAGTATCGTTGCCCAACGAGCCATTGGAACACCGCCCGGCGCCAGTATCAGCATCGAGCACCTCTTCTGGAACACACCGGCCCGGCTGAAGTTCCTGCGCACCGATGCCACGGAAGCGGGGCATATTTCACGCATCGTCACACGCTATGCCCTCGCAAACCCAACCGTGCGCTTCAGTTATAGCAGCGAGGGGCGCCTCTCCTTTCAGTCACCGGGGACAGGAGACCATCTGCAGACAGTGCTCAAGGTTTACGGCGCCGAAATCGCTCGGCAGATGCTGCCGGTAGCCGGCGATGCCGATCGGGTAGCGCCCGGTATCACCGTTAGCGGCTTTGTAAGCGAGCCGAGTCTGCACCGTGCCAACCGCAGTTATATCGAGTTATTTGTCAATAACCGCTATATACAGGATCGCAATCTCACCTTCGCCGTCATCCAGGCCTACCACACTCTCTTACCCAAGGGCCGGTACCCATTGGCAATACTGTTCGCGAAGATAGATCCCAGCCTCGTGGATGTCAACGTCCACCCTGCCAAGGCAGAGGTACGCTTTCGAGAGGCTTCGTTGGTCTTCCGAGCTGTGCAACGCGCTGTGCATCGCGCACTCAATGCACAAGCGCCCATCCCCCCCATACAAACGCATCGCCCGGCTTCGGATAGACAAGCTTGGGCATCCCGCCGGCAATCGTTGTTACAGGCGGGCGAACCAGAGAGCGATCCGGGCCAACTGGCCATGGCGTTGTTTCGGCAGGAACTAGAGTCGGAGCAACACACCGCACTGGTGGGATCAGAGAACCCGACAGATGCCCCAGATCCTGTCATCTCTAGCAATGATGGTACGCTCCCCCCACTTCGTCCCGTGGGACAGATTGCCGCGGCTTATCTTGTAGCCGAGGGCCCAGCAGGACTGTACCTAATCGATCAACATGCTGCGCATGAACGTATCCTGTACGAGCAGATTGTACATGCCGATCAGGAAGCGGTTGCCACACAACAGCTGCTACAACCCCTCTCCATCGAATTAGGCACTCATCTCGCGGGCCTGATAGCCGAACACTTATCCACCTTACAACAAAGTGGGTTTGAACTAGAAGCATTTGGCAGCGGCACTTATCTGCTACGCGCCGTTCCTGCCTTTATGGGCCGGCAAGATCCGCAGCGCCTGTTGGAAGAGGTGGCGGAAAGTTTGGCAGATAAAGGTGATCTGGTGGGACAGGCCAGAGAAAATGAATTGGTGAAGATGATCTGCAAACGGCTGGCGATCAAAGCAGGGCAGGTGCTGTCTGCGGCAGAACAGCGAGCATTGTTGCAACAGTTAGAAGCGTGTGAGAATCCTCGTACCTGCCCACACGGGCGCCCGACGATCTTACACTTCAGTGCCACAGATTTGGCGCATCAATTTGGACGGACCTGATACTGTAAAACTGAGACTCCATCTTAATCGTTCCAAATGACTTTTTATGCTTTCTTGACGCCTGTGCTAGAATTGTAAGGTTTTGAAGCAGACGCTTTCACCTGTTTCGTGCTAGTCAAATATCGGGCCGGATTAGACTGTCCCGAATCACATAGACCATTCAAAAAGAAGTTCATTTTCATGACAGACCTGAAGATCACACAGCAAACGATTGAAGACCAGCAAACCCTCCTTGTCGTTGAAGTGCCTGACGAACGTGTCGAAAAAGCCATGCGGCAGGAAGCGCGCAAGCTGGCGAAACAAGTTCGTATTCCCGGATTCCGGCCAGGAAAAGCCCCCTACCATGTGGTGGTCGGCCGTTTCGGACGCGAAGCGATCCTGGAAGAAGTAGCGGACAACATAGGGCAGGATGTTTACAAAGAAGCACTCGATACCGTTGATATGTATCCTTATGGCCCGGCTGAGCTGAGGGAGATCACCTTCGATCCTCTGACCTACCAGATCGCGATCCCCATGCCCCCTGAAACCGACGTCGGCGATTATCGCAACCTGCGCTTGCCGTTCGAGGCGCCAAGTGAAGAGGCCATCGACGAAGCTGTACAAAAGCAAATCGACGATATCCGGGAAGAGCACAAAATCTGGATGCCGGCCGAACGTGCGGTCGCATACGGCGACCTCGTCACGATCAGCATCAAAGCAAATGTCGGCGAAGCAGTGATACTGGACAACGACGATTGGGATATCGTGGTCGACGAAGAAGATTTTACATTGACGCCCGAATTCGATGCAGCCTTTATCGGCATGTCGACCGCAGAGAGCAAGCGTTTTACAATAGACTTTGCTACAGACAGCGACACCCCCTGGTCCGGCCAACAAGGTGTGTTCAATGTGGAGGTAAAGGCAATAAAAAGTGAAGACTTGCCTGCACTGGATGATGACTTGGCCTTAGCCACCGGCGAGTACGACACCTACGAAGAACTTGAATCCACCATACGCGATAATGTAATCAGGCAGTTGAACTCGGCAACCGAAGCTGCCTACCATGAAAAAGCAGTCGAAGCCCTGGTTGAACAAGCAACGATCGCCTATCCCAAGGCAGCGATCGAGCAAGAAATCAATGCCATCACATCAGAACGGGAAAATATCTATCGTATGTATGGCATTGAATCGACCGAGGAGTTCCTACGTATGCAAGGACGTACGTCCGAAGAGTATCGCGAGGAACTGCGCCCCACCGCCACAACCCGACTCGAACGCCAGTTGGTACTCGATGCCGTCGCCGAAGCCGAGCAGTTCCCGGTGAGTGATTATGAGTTGGATCAGTTTTTGATCGACGCCGTTGGTCATAATGAAGAACAACTTGAAAACCTTGTGGAACAGGTTGAAGCATCCGAACCCTACCGTGATTATCTTGCATCGCTTATCCAACGCAGAAAGGCCGAAGAGATGGCCATAGAAGTCGCCAAGGGTGAAGAGGTGCCCGCACCCGGCGAGCATGTTTCTAAAGAACCCCCCCCTGAGCCGGAAGAAGATCCTGAAACTGAGGCCGATGACATTGATGAACAAGACGCTGAATCTCGCGCAGAAATCGATGGAATAAGTGAAGGTTTTGCATATATCGAAGAGAAAACTGACGACATCGTACAACATGCCATTCATGCTGAATCCGAAGCTACCTCACAGCAGGAAGCCGAAACTGAGGCTACACTTGAGGCGTCAGAGGCGTCAGAGGAATCAGAGGAATCAGAGGAATCAGAAGTATCTGAGGAATCAGAAGTATCTGAGGAATCAGAAGTATCTGACGCCTAGGCCAAAGTCATGATCAGACCACCATTTTTCGCCCTGAACCAGGGACGATAGAGCGCAAAAACAGCGGGTTTCAATCGTCTGTCGTCCATCGTCGTCCTTGAAAATGGTACTCATGTCTTCGAACTGGCTTCGGTCTAGAACACCGACTTTCACTACACACATCTACAAGAGTCACGAGATAAATAAGCTATGAACGTACAAGAACCCAATTCTCTCATCCCTATGGTAATCGAGCAGACCGGCCGAGGCGAACGCGCCATGGACATCTATTCGATGCTGCTCAAAGAACGCATCATCTTCCTGGGCACGCCTATCAGTGATCAGGTTGCCAACACCGTCGTCGCCCAGTTGCTCTTCCTCAACCATGAAGACCCTGAACGCGATATCCAAATGTATATCAATTCTCCCGGTGGCATGGTTTATGCCGGACTGGCCATCTACGATACCATGCAGATGATACCGGCTCCCGTGTCGACATGGGCTGTTGGTGTAACCGCAAGTATGGCCACAGTGCTTTTGGCTGCAGGTGAAAAGGGAAAACGCTATGCACTGCCCCACAGCACCATCCACATGCATCCTGCCGGCGGTGGCGCCCAAGGCTACACTCCCGACGTTCGCATTCAATTCAAAGAGCTTGAACGGCTACAAAACTCCAATTTCTACATCCTCTCAAAACACACCGGCCAGACAATAGAACAGATCGAGAAGGACTTCGACCGTGACCGCTACATGCACGCGCCTGAGGCGGTTGAATATGGCCTGGTCGACCAGATTTACGGCGAGCCTGATCCAACCATGGAACAGGACGACGAGGACTAGCCTGCGTCACTCTGAAAACAGGAGTTTGATGTTCAGATAACGATGGACGATCGTCTGCATCAAAACGATTGGTTTCAATAGGACTCTGGTCTAAACCATACAAGCTACTGCATCGAGGCCCCATGAGTGCGACCCACTATTGCAATTTCTGCCAACGCCCCCAGGACGAAGTCCATCGTCTGATCGCTGGCCCCAACGACATAAACATCTGCGATGAATGCGTCGCCCTCTGTCTGGAGATCTTGGAAGAGGAAGAGGGCGATGGGCAGATCGAGAACGAAGAATCTGAACCGATTCATTTCGAGCGCATCCCCTCACCCCAAGAAATCGTCGCCAATCTTGACGACTATGTGATCGGTCAGGCCAGGGCCAAAAAAGTCCTCTCGGTTGCCGTTTACAATCACTACAAACGTATCACTTCTAATGCCGAACTGGATGAGGTCGAGTTACAAAAAAGCAATATCTTGCTGCTAGGCCCCACCGGTTGTGGCAAGACCCTGCTGGCTCAGACCTTGGCGCGCCTTCTGGATGTGCCCTTCACGATTGCGGATGCCACCAGCGTCACGGAGGCAGGTTATGTCGGTGAAGATGTCGAGAATATCCTCGTGCGTTTGCTGCAAGCAGCCGATTGGGACGCCGAACGTGCTAAACTAGGTATTGTTTACATCGATGAGATTGACAAAATCGCCCGCAAATCAGGTGATAACCCCTCGATCACCCGCGATGTATCGGGCGAAGGTGTACAACAAGCACTGTTGAAGATCGTCGAAGGTACAGTGGCAAACATCCCGCCGGGTGGCGGACGCAAACACCCTCAGCAGGAGTTCGTACAGCTCGATACCAGCAATGTACTCTTCATTTGTGGTGGCGCTTTCGATGGTGTAGAGGATGTAGTGGCACGGCGGGTGGGAGCAAAAGGCAGGTTGGGATTCACACAAAGTAATATTCGCCAGTTGGAACTGGAACAGCGCCGGGGTAAAATGTTGGCGCAGGTTTCCTCAGAGGATCTGCTCCACTTCGGCCTTATTCCCGAATTCATTGGCCGCCTGCCGGTCATTGTGGGCGTCGAACCCCTGGATATGGCGGCGCTCATGGAGATTCTCACCCTACCCAAGAATGCCATTGTCCGCCAGTTTCAACGGTTACTGGCAATCGACGGCGTGGAGATACAGTTCTCCCAAGAAGCACTGGAGGCGGTTGCTAAAGAGGCTATGCGGCACAATACCGGCGCACGAGGGCTTCGTACCATCGTGGAACGCACGTTACTGGATGTGATGTACGAAATACCTGGTCGCTCCGACGTAGCAAAATGCGTGGTCAATGCCGATAACATCCACAATGGCTCTCGCCCCCTCCTGTTGAATGCTCAGAACGTTCCTCTGCGCTGGAGCGACGAAAGTCTGGCCGAAAGTGCTTGAGTCATATAACAAAGAACAACTATGGTCTCTCGCCTTACACCCCGGGTCAATATCTGGTTAGAAGCAGATGGTGATGTAGCCATTAGTCTATGGCGAGCAGAATTGTTGGAGGCAGTTGATCGCACCGGTTCGATCAGCGCTGCAGCAATCGATAGGGGAATTCAGTACCGGTTGGCCTGGCAACGCATTCATGAGATGGAAGAACGGTTGGGCGTCGCCCTTATCGTGCCAACCATTGGGGGCAAGGGGGGAGGTGGCACCAAACTGACCCCCACCGCCCGTGATCTACTCAAACGTTTCCTAATGATGGCTCAGGCAATTGACACCTACGCTCACGAACAATGTCGTATTCATTTGGATTCATTCCTGGATGAAGAATCATCATGACTATTGATGCGTTGGTTATAGCGCAGATACGCTCTTTTTTATTTCTGATATGTTGAAACGACATAAGGCAGTCGCCTTGGTGGCATTCATGTTGCTGGCACTAGCCGGTTGTGCTTCTGTCCCGATCAACTTAGAGCTAGCGCCCGAGCCAGGCACCAAAGACGAACTGGTGCTGGCGACCACGACCAGCCCCTACGACAGCGGACTGCTCGACTATCTCCTGCCCGATTTCCAGCAGAAAACCGGCATCCGGGTCAGAGTCTTGGCTGTAGGTACCGGGCAGGCTCTGGCGTTGGGCGCTGCCGGAGACGCCGAAGTATTGCTGGTACACGCACGTGAACGCGAGGACCAGTTTATTGCCGACGGCTTCGCTCCCTCCCGTCACGATGTCATGTATAACGATTTTGTCATTGTGGGCCCAGCAACTGATCCGGCAGGCATAAAGGGCCTACAATTAGCAGCAGATGCATTTGCCCAGATCGCTGAAGCTGAGGTTCTATTCGTCTCCCGAGGCGACGATTCCGGTACCCATATCAAAGAACAGCATATCTGGGAACTGGCTGGCAGCGAACCCTCCGGTGACTGGTACCAGAGCGCCGGGCAAGGCATGGGTGCAGTATTGAACATGACCGACCAGCAACAAGCCTATACCCTGAGTGATCGCGGCACTTATCTGGCCCGCCAGCTTGAGGGACTTGATCTGGAGATCTTGGTCGAGGGGGATTCGTTTCTGTTCAACCCCTACAGCCTTCTGCCCGTCACACCCGATAAAGACCATGATATCAACTATGGCGCAGCCATCGCCTTCATCAATTGGATGACCAGCGCCTACACGCAAGACTTGATCGCCGAATTCGGGGTAGATATCCACGGGCAGCCACTCTTCTATCCAAATGCTCGAGCATCGGCGAAGCAACGATGAGGAGGAGTTGCGTGGTAGGCTGTGCGTACGTTCCACTTTCAAGCTTGGCTCTACATAATCCCTGATCATGCCTGTTGAATCACCCTATCCCCTTGTCAGTATTGAACATGCATTGCATAGCATTCTGGCACACTGCCCGCAATTCGCCGTTACACGTATTTCCCTGAGCGAGTCGCAGAACAGAGTACTGGCCGAAGATGTGTTGGCGCCGGCGCCAGTGCCCCCATTTCCGGCCGCTGCCAAAGATGGTTATGCAGTAATTGCCGCTGACAGATCACGCCTGCGCACTGTTCTGGGGGAGCAAACCGCCGGACAAATCGGCAACCTGATGGTCGTACCGGGCAGCGCTGTGCAGATAATGACCGGCGCAGCAATCCCCGCAGGTGCAGATGCGGTGATCATGGTCGAATATACCACTCAGCAAGGGGACAGCGTAGAGATCGAGACAGATGTTACGGTTGGAGATGACATCCGGCCAGTGGGCCAAGATATCGAAGCCGGGCAGAAGGTGCTGGACAAGGGTGCAATTCTTGGCGCTGCCGAGATCGGATTACTAGCCGCCGTGGGTCTGCCAACGGCGCCGGTATTCCGCCAACCTCGTGTCGCGATTCTTTCTACCGGTGACGAATTACGTGACCCAGGTGACGAGCTGGCCCCCGGACAGATCTATGACTCCAACCGTTTCAGTCTTGCCGCAGCAGTCACCCAAGCGGGTGGCGTCGCCCACCCTATCGGCATTGCTTTAGACAGCCCCGAGTCGCTGAAACAAGCGCTCGAACATGCCATCGACACCCATGATGCTGTGTTGACATCAGGTGGCGTGAGCATGGGCAAACTAGATCTGCTCAAACCACTGCTCGAAGCTGAAGGCACAGTGCACTTCGGGCGTGTGATCATGAAACCTGGTAAACCGGTTACCTTCGCCACCGTACAAGGCAAACCGATCTTCTCATTGCCCGGTTTTCCTGTATCGGCTTTGGTATCGTTCGAACTGTTCGTGCGCCCGGCCTTGCGCCAGATGCAAGGTGATTTCGCCTGGCAGCGGCCGCGCCTGCAAGTGGCCCTGGCGCATGCAATCAGCCATGACGCCCATCGGACGGAGTACCAACGAGCCATGGTTTATGTAAAGAACGGCAAATTCCTCGCTCGCATCACCGGTTTTCAAGGGTCTGGGAGATTACTCTCGCTGGTCGGAGCCAATGCTTTACTCGAACTACCGCCAGGTGAAGGGCAGCTCCCGGCCGGCGCCCAGGTAACGGCACTGCTTCTGCAAGCTCTCGGCGCATAAACCTGCGGTGGACATCCTCATTCAAGGCGTTAGAGAAGCCGTCAATCTTATCGCCAGTTTCGATCCCTCGTTGAGTGAGATCGTCATCCTGTCACTTTGGGTGAGTGGCGTAGCCTTGTTGATCAGTGTGTTTTTGGGGATTCCACTGGGCGTATGGTTGGCGTTGCGCCGTTTTAGCGGGCGGCGGTTACTGATAGCGCTGGTTTATACCGGCATGGGCCTGCCACCTGTGGTCGTGGGTCTGGCAATCTATCTGATGCTCTCTCGCCAGGGACCGCTGGGGGATTTGGGTTGGTTGTTCACGCCCAGAGCTATGATCGTAACCCAGACGATTCTTGCTTTACCCCTGGTCACGGGATTCACAATGATCTCCGTGGGCGCCGTCCCTTCAGCGCTGGTCTTGCAGTTACGCGCTCTGGGCGCCACACCCTTGCAAGTCACTCTGACCCTGCTCTACGAGGCTCGCAATGGCGTCCTGGCAGCGGTCGTGGCGGGCTTCGGCGCCATTATCTCTGAAGTAGGTTCGGTCATGTTGGTTGGTGGCAACATCGATCACAAAACCCGGGTGCTCACTACAGCGATAGTGCTGGAGACGCGCAAGGGTAACTTTGATCTCGCCATCGCCCTGGGCATTATCTTACTCAGTCTGACTTTTACGGCGAACTGGCTGCTGATCCGTTTACAGGGACGGTTGGACCCGCGCCAGTAAGCGCCGGTTAGGCCGCCGCACAGGCACACTAGCAACATGACAGCTGTTCCATCCATTCTCGACGTACAGGACATCAAGCACCGTTATGGTGAGCGCACCGTTCTGCAATTGCAGGCTTTGCAGGTGTTCACTGCAGAGATCTTGGCCATTGTCGGGCCGAGTGGCGCCGGCAAGAGCACCTTGCTTCGCCTGCTCAATTTCCTTGAGTCTCCCACAGAAGGCACGGTGTGCTTTCACGGCCATGCCAATACTCCAGACAGTATCCCCCTTGAAAGACGGCGCCAGATCACGACCGTGTTTCAACAGCCTTTGCTGCTCGACGCCTCAGTACGGCGCAATGTATCCTATGGATTACGCGTCCGGGGCAGGGGCGATGATCGGGCATCGACAGACGAAGCGATCGCACGGGTCGGTTTGAGTGAGTTGGCAGAGGTGCGAGCCAACACCCTCAGTGGGGGGGAAGCACAGCGGGTCTCACTGGCGCGAGCGCTGGTGCTCAACCCCGAGGTCCTGTTGCTCGATGAACCAACCTCCAATCTTGACCCGGCCAATGTTCGTATTATCGAAGATATTATCGTTCGCACCAACCAGGAGCATAACACGACCATTGTTATTGTCACTCACAATGTCTGGCAGGCCCGTAGATTGGCCCATCGCGTCGCTTTTCTCTATGATGGCGAACTGCTGGAAACCGCCCCGGCTAAACAGTTCTTTGACCATCCACAGCACCCCCGAACCAAGGCATTTTTGCAGGGGAACCTGGTTTACTGATATGTTAAAAGTATATCCAAATTCCACGCAACGTGTTTTCCTTGCCATAAACTAAATGGGTGTGTCCTAAACGAGTTGGGAGCAGACTAACCTGCATAGCTACTGCTCGAAAAGCATCAGTCAAATAATTAATAATGGCTCTTTGGGACTTCGCGTGACGATCACGAATTTCAGTCGATGATGCCCCCACACCTAGTGGCTGGTTGTGCCAGCGCCTAGATATAGTGTGGAAATAATCAGCACCACGCGAAATCCCAGAGAACCTTAATAATTAATAACGAATAACCAATAATTAATTGTTAATGGAACTGCTCGATTTCAACGCCACAGTGATACCAAAATTGTTCTCTCCACTCAAACGCTATACGACTGCATCCTTCATTGACAGTTAACTAATAACCGTTCACTATTAATACCCTAATGTCCTTACCCTGTCCACCCCAAGGCTTCTTGGGAAGACCTTATTCACAATCCGGCTAAAGAACGGAGCACATGGGCACGCCAATAACTCATCTAGGACACACCCAAACTAAATAGGCCTATCTACTGGTCTATTGGTCGTCTGGTCTATTGGTCGTCTGGTCTATTGGTCGTCTGGTCGTCTGGTCTATTGGTCGTCTGGTCTATTGGTCGTCTGGTCGTCTGGTCGTCTGGTCGTCTGGTCGTCTGGTCGTCTGGTCTATTGGTCGTCTGGTCGTCTGGTCGTCTGGTCTATTGGTCGTCTGGTCGTCTGGTCTATTGGTCGTCTGGTCGTCTGGTCTATCGGCCTACCGGTCTACTGTTCTATCGGTCTACTGGTCTACCGGTCTACCGGTCTACTGTTCTACCGGTCTACTGGTCTACTGTTCTACCGGTCTACTGGCCTACCGGTCTACTGTTCTAC
>JAAENG010000499.1 GCA_024224665.1 Chloroflexota bacterium
CCTGGCAAGAAAACATTACCAAAATAAATAATTAACCTTCATTACAGGGGGGCTCGTTCGCACCTGTGTAAACGGGGGTAAAATATGGTTCAAAAAAGTTTTCCAGAGTTTTAGTAGGATTGAACATTAGTTCCTATAGCATGATTCCCGTCCAGACGGGGATACCTGAGTGTAGAGCGGAGGGTGATAGACTTCCCGACGGTGGTGGAGATCATGCGTCTGCAAGACGCTGGAAGATGACGAACTGTCTGAGACAGTGTTTGTCCCGCTCTTAGTCGATCTACTTATACAACAGATTTAGAATTGGGGTAGAGTACAAGATTGAGGAAATTTCTGGATTTACCAAAGATCCCTTGCTTGGCCTATTTTCAGGCATGCTCTATCCTCACATATAATAGTTAACGTTGGCTCGCGTTTATCATTACCCAGATTTCATTCGAGACTATCGTTTCATGAAACTATCCAACTCTGTTCGTCGCAAGGTGTTGATTTTGGCCGTGGTATTGATGCTCTCTGCCTGCAATGTGCCAATTCCTACCCTACCTCCCACAGCCACCCCGCTTCCGATGCCCACTATCAGCATAACAGCCACGCCGGCAGCTTACACAGGAGTCGAATTGGCGTGGTCTACATCGCTTGGGGCCGAAATCAATTGGGCTCCGGCTTTAGTGCACGTCGACGACAGGACACTGCTGATTGTTGCGTCCGAAGCTGGAAGCGTAGTGGCGCTAGATCCCATAAGTGGCGACAAAGTCTGGCAGTTTACACCGCCAGATCAGTTGTGGACGGACAGCGTCACAGTAGTGGGTGATGCGGTGTTTGTAGCAGCCGCGGATGCTCAGGTCTTCTTATTGGAGGGGCTAGACGGAGCAGTACGTTGGCAGACAAGCATACAACCACCTGATGGTTCAGCAGTGGCCGGACTGGAAGCTCGCTCGAAACCAACACTCTCCGATGGTGTGCTTTATATTCCCTCTGCCGGGATAGGCAGTCGTGCCAAAGTAATCAATCCGCAGATCAACGCTCCATTTATCGCCCTGAAATACGAGACTGGCGCGGAACTTTGGCGATTCGCTAGTGGCGACTACATCTTGCGCGCACCTTTTGTTGACTCCAAAGCCGGTCGAGTATACGTTGGCGGCAACTACCTGCCTGAAACCGACATCGAGGAAGGAGGAGGGATGCGCATCCATGCGTTGACTCTGGCTGATGGAAAGACCGAATGGACGTTTGAATCTTTGGACGGGCTGGTCAAATCGGTGTGGGCGAGCCAGGACGTTGTGGCTTACGTGGCCTATCGAGATTTTCTAGTGGGGTTGGATACGACTGACGGAGAGGAAATGTATCGGCACAACACCGGCAATTGGGTTCAAAGCTTTGCGGTCTTTGAGACGCCGCCTGACGATGACTCTGACGCGATACTGGTCTATGGTTCGGCCAATGCCTTTTTGAACGCTGTCAACCCTGCCGATGGCGAGTTTGTGTGGCGACACAATATCGAAGGCGCGTTCAACTACCCAATAGGCAATGCAGTCTTAATAGATGACACGGTGTATTTCGTCACGCAGCGTGGCGATATCCAGTCTCTGAACGCCGTTAACGGCAGTTTACTCTGGCAAAACGCCACTGAATTGGAAACGCGCGATGGTATTGCTGCCGGTATGGATCATATCTTCTTGGGTAGTGTAGATGGATCGGTATACGGATATCGCCTGAGATAGAACACTTCGAATCGGCATAAAAAACCGGAGAGCGGATACCATCCAGTATCCGCTCTCCGGGAATGTGTTGCAGAGGCTAGGATTACTCGCATTCCAGGTTGGCGATGAATGCGACCAGGGTGTGCAATTCGTCCTCGTTGAAAACCTTGCCGAAATTGGCGGGCATGAGGTTGCGAAGGTAGCCTTCTTCTACCTCGGCGTTGGGGTCGACGATAGACTCGTAAACGAAAGCGGCGTCAATCTTGCCCTCGTGAAGTTCCTCGGTGACTTCGCACCAGTCCGGACCGAGAATGCCGACAGCGTCTGCGAACCCGGGGATGATGTGACAGGCTTTGCAGCCGCCCACCGTCACCAAAGCATCAACGACGGCGATATCGGGCACTGTAGATACATCGATGTTCGTAGTGGCGGCGCCACGCTCCTTACCTTCGAAGAAGCCGACCTGCACCAGGGGACCATCGCGGTTGGCCTCGGTGATATCAAAAGGCATACCCGGCGGCATGCGGTTGTTGCGTAGCCGCTCCTTAATCTTGCCATGATCCCAATCATAATCATCAGCACCGATCTCGCTCTGACCGAACAGCGGCACGCCCGGCGGTTCCGACAAGCGGTCTCCTCCAGCCATGATCCCTTCGTAACTGCTCAAATCCATCTCATGATACGAATTCTCCAGGCTTGTATGATGGCAACTCGTGCAGGCAGGCGCATCCTCGTACCACACTCCCGGCTCAGCAAACAGGGGCAACACGTTGTCGGTAAACGTGGCGGCATAGTCACCGAACACCTCTGTCTCAGGCACACCCGCTTCCACCCAGGCCATGACTAGGTCCACTGCCATCACCTCGGTTCCGTTCACATCCTGTACCGGCCCATCCCGGTTGGCCTCGGTGATGTCG
>JAAENG010000500.1 GCA_024224665.1 Chloroflexota bacterium
ACCGAATGGAATTCGTCGCTGAAACTACGAAGCCCCCTCATGGCGTTTCCACGAACCGAATGGAATTCGTCGCTGAAACTACGAAGCCCCCTCAGGGGCTGTGTTCAGGCGGAAGGTTAGCGCCGGAGGGCGCTTTGTGCTTTGAGCCAGGGATTCTTGGTATAGGGTGCCATAATTGTAAAGATCGATTTCTAGCGTAATGAACCATGCCCTATTTTCAATTCATGGTCGACACGACCAACTATGGTCATCTTACTCTCAGCTATGGCGAGCGTCGCTCAGGGACAGGTTTCCGCGATTTTGAGATTCACTACAGCACGGACGGTACAGATTTCACTCAGATCCCCGCAACCGTAACCAGTGTGCCAGACGATACTAGTTGGCGTTCTCACTCCTTCGACTTTGGTTTTGAATCTACCGTTGACCTTGCCATTCGAGGGAAGTCAACCGTATACTTCCGCACATATGGGTACAATGCAGAAGGGAGTGTGCAGGAACATGGCAAATCGACGATGTCACATTTAGTGCCACAACGAACGCAAATGCCGTCACCCTCTCTACCCTCGCTGCCAACACAACCGGAAAGGGCCAGTTCGCCCCGCCGATGTTCGGTCTCATCATTTTGGGTGCAGGAGTGTTCGCCCTACGCCGTAAAGCCAGAATATAGTATGAGTTGAAAGATCGCACCGTTGTTAAACCGATTTGACAATGCCCTTCCCACAAGCCTAACTCATGTTGATTGCTATATCGAGACTAAGGCACCCACTCCATATTGGATGTGTGCGCCTTTTTTAATTGCATCACAAACTGCTCTTACAATCGATTTCTCGCCGCAAAAATCTACAATCTCACCATGCACAAAACGTACTCACCATGCACAAAACGTACTCTTACCTCATAACCATCGCACTGGCGTTTGTAGCAGGCATGTTCCTGCTCTTGCAGCCGCCCCTCTTGGCTGCGCCTAATGTACCTCAGGCCTGCTCCGGCCTGTTCTTTTCGGAATACATCGAAGGGTCGAGCTACAACAAGGCAGTAGAGATTTTCAACGGCACAGGTGCAGCCGTCGATCTCAGCGCTTACACACTCGAACTATATTCCAACGGCAGCGCTACCCCGAAATCGATGACACTGTCCGGCACAGTGGCCCATGGCGATGTCTATGTAGTCGCTTATGTAGCCGGTCAAAACAAAGCCGATGCTGCAATCTTGAAAGAAGCCGATGCCACCAACGGCACCGTCATCAACTTCAATGGCAATGACAGCTTGGTTCTGAAAAAAGATAGCGGTGGCGTTGTTGTTGTTGTAGATGCCTTCGGAGAGATTGGAGTTGATCCCGGCACAAAATGGGGCTCTGGTGATACCAGCACTAAAGATCACACCTTGCGCCGAAAAGCCTCTATCTCCTCCGGCGACGGCACCCCCGACGACGCCTTCGACCCTGCCGACGAGTGGGACGGCTACGTCAAGGACACATTCGACGGCCTCGGCAAACACGATGCTGCCTGCGCCGGCGGCGACGAAACTGCACCTTATGTGGCCAACACGACCCCGGCCCACAACGCCACCGACGTGGCCCTCGATGCGGATATCGCCATCACTTTCAGCGAGGCGGTGAACGTTAGCGACAACTGGTTTCAGCTTGTTTGCAACAGCGGCACGCAAAACGTGGCAGATACGGTCGTGAGTGGCGGTCCCAGCAACTGGACGGTGAATCCCAACAGCGATTTCGGTTCGGGCGATTCATGCACGGTCTCGGTGTTTGCCACGCAGGTGACCGACCAGGATACCGAGGACCCACCCGATACGATGACCTCCGACCACTCGTGGTCTTTCAGCACAGTTGGCGCCCTGCCTGCCTGTTCCACCATCCCGCAGATCCAGGGCGCCGGTACTGCCTCGCCCTGTTTGGGCGCACGTTACGACATCGAAGGCTGTATCACCGGCATTGCCGCCAAGGGCTTTTACTATCAGGATGTGAGTGGTGATGGCTTCACGAGCACCTCCGACGCCATGTACGTCTATCGTGGCAGCGACTGGACAAACCCCGGCGACTGGCAAGTCGGTAACAAGGTCAGTGTCTCTGGCGATGTGGTCGAGTTCTTCGACATCACCGAATTCGAGATGCCCAACACCGTGAAGGTATTGGATGGGGGAACGAACTGCGGTGGGGAGGGGCTGCCTGCCCGAGTGACGGTCGCACCCGTCACAGACCCCAATGCCGATCCTGTAGCACAATATGAACACCTCGAAAGCATGCGGGCGCAGATGAGTTTCGAAGGCTGGGTGGTTGGGGCCACCAAACGCTTCATCTCCCGCTACGTGAATGGCAACCCCGAGATCGCTTTCGTAGATTTCGGCAGCAGCATCGCCGATTACAGCCGGGTATTCGAGGACGACTACCCGGGCTACCAGGGCATCAGTTATCTCTCCGGCGGTCTTGGCTACGATCTGCCCGATCTTGATTTTGGCGATGGTATCGCCGGTACAGATGTGGCCGGTCTCTTTGCTTACAACTTCGACAAATACACCTTGCTCGTTGATGCCGCCCCCACCCTCGTAACCGCTGATCGCGCCGACGTGATTTCAAATGAAGTGGCACTGGACCCGACCAAAACCGAGTTCGACCTGTGCAACTTCAATGTCGAGAATCTATTCGATCACATCGACGATGGTGGCGGTGACTGGGGCGACTGGGCCCCGGGTTACCCCAATCCAGAATCAACCGCTGGTCAAGTCCAGTATCTGGCTAAG
>JAAENG010000501.1 GCA_024224665.1 Chloroflexota bacterium
GGACCTTAGCCGTATTTACTATGGCGATAACATGCAACTGGCTAAAGCCGTAGACCTCAGTGCCAATGCACATCGCTTTGACCACCCCAACTTCACTCACACAAAGGAGGCCGATGATGAGTAATCAACCCACCATGACCGAACACTTCGGCTGGCATTTTCACCCCTTTTCAGATACGTGGCGCATCGATCCGCCCTTTTACAGCCAGCGCGATCAGCGCCTTGCCGAGCAAGGCTTGCAACTATTGCAGTACGGCAAAAGTTTTGCCGTCACCGGACCTTCCGGTGCCGGAAAATCGACTCTGATCGAACACTTATTGTCAAATCTGGATGCCAATTATTACCTCAAGCTACACATCCATTACGGTGGCCTGCAACGCAATGCACTGCTCAAAGCCATTGGCGACCAACTCGGGGTGGAAACCAATACCCGCGCGGTGCCCCTGCTTGTCAAGTTGCAAAAGCACATTGCCGCGGTTGCAACCGCTAAGCAATCGCTTCATCCGGTCATTGTGGTCGATGATGCCCAATGGCTGGCCCGTGAATCGTTGATGGACCTATGCTCGCTGATCGTATGCCCTCCCAAGAAGACTGCCGCGGCTTCATTGATCATCGTCGGCGACGATATGCTGGCCAAACAGATGATGATGGCGGTCATGAATCCGATCAAAACACGCTTGACCGTCAATTTTGCTTTAGAACCCCTCAGCGAGCAGGAAACCGAGCAGTTCATCGCTTACCGACTCC
>JAAENG010000502.1 GCA_024224665.1 Chloroflexota bacterium
CCCGGCAGTAGGCGAAACATCCACTTGAGTGAGCCCCCAACCATCCGACGCCAGGCCCCAAACGAGGATGGTATCGCCGGAGAACACGTTGCCGGGCTCGGGTGAGAGGATATCCGAAGTCGGATCAATGCTATCGATAGTTACGAGGGTGGGTTCCGAGGCAGGGCCGATATTACCGGCAATATCTTCTGCACGGACGCGCAGTGTGTGCTGTACACCTTGTTCGGCGGGCAAGCGCCAGTTCAGATACCAAGAAGTTAGTTCATTGTCAGCTTGGATTTGTCTTAGATTCGCTAATATCCAGAGATCATCATCGACTTGCACTTGTACGTTCTGGATATCACCCGTGGCAGGGAAGGGATCAAAGGCTGAACCGACCAGTTGCGTCCTCGTTCCAATCAATACCTGCTCGCTTAAGTCTAGTGTCGCCCTGGGACCTGTGTTGTCAATCGTGATTGGCATCGTTGCAAGCTCACTTACATGGCCATAAAGATCGATAGCCCGAGCAACCAACGTGATTATGCCTTCGTCGGGAACATCGATCTCAGCCCGCCAGGTCTTATGACCTTGTGCCGGCAACCAGGCGCCGCCATTCACCTGTACATGCACACGGGCGATTCCTACACCATTTGGATCGCTGGCTGATCCTCCTACCTGTTGTCGCCCCGAACGTAGCGTGCCATTTTCATCTGGTAAATTGATGCGTACGATGGGGACTTGGCTGTCGACGGCATGGCTCAAGCTGTGGTAAGAGAGGTCGGGTTCGCTGGGTGAGTGATGGGACTGTATCTCAGCCGTGACCGTGATCGTGTCAGTATCTATCAGATCGGGAGCGATACGTGCGTGAAGAGTGATGGGCGAGCGAGCGCCGGGTCTGAGAGTGCCCAAGTCGATGAACCAGCGGTCGGATTGGGGTAGAGTCTGGGCAGAGAGCAAGCCCTCTACGCTTTCGAACAGCAAGCCATCGCTGCCTGAGATAATCAGAGCTGCCTGATCCAGGGGCTCGACATCTTCGTTGTTGACTCGGAAGAGATAGCGAACCCGGCTGTTTGGCCCAAGGGGTCGGCCATCGATATCGGGGCTGCTAATACGAACCTGTGCGTGGTGGGCATCAGGCTGTCCTTCGTTGGGAGTGACATCTTGCGAGAGCTTGTCCCAGTGGTAGGCCGTTGCCCAGGGTCCTGCTACAGGATTGAGGGCTGCGGGCAAGACACTGAAGACCGAGCCACTTTCATCCATGACCGAAGCCACGATTTGCACAGCGCCGTCCGCATTAACAGCGTTGCGGGAGATGCGTAATTCGGTATCGCCATTGCCGCCATGTACGCCGAGGAAGTGGGGGTCTGGCAGTGTTTCCCATTGCTGGCCCGAGACGTGGCGGAGAATGGTATGGCCCTTAAAACCATTGGCGATCACAAAGTCGGCATCGAAGGGCAGGGTCAAGTCACCATTGAGATAGGCCGTGGGCGAGCCACCGGGCTGGGTGTCGAGATGGATGTAGCCTTGACCGTGCGGGCCCCAGAAAGGTACCTGCCAGCCGTAGTAGAGATAGTCAGCATCCCAGGTGGTGAAGAGGTCGTAGACACCGGTAGGCCGGGGATCGGAGCCCAGTAGTTCGGTTTCGGGATCCCATTCACCATTGGTGGTATCGATGAAGCCATCGACACGGATGGAACTGCGCCAGGCATCGGCGGCGAGCGGGGCGGCGTTGGCTTGAAGGAGAGTGCCCCCTGTGCCGGCGTGCCAGGGTCCGAAGTGGTCGCTGGTCTGGTTGCCGGTGCTGTCGACGGTGGAGAGATGGACGTACCAGGCGCCGGCGCCGCTGAGTGCAGCGCTGTAGCTGTTGCCAGAAATGGTTTCGCTGCCGGTGGGCAGGGTGTTGGTGAACTGATCGACGGCCACCCAGATATCGACGTTGCCACTACCGTCGGTGGGTTGTACCCATGTGAGATCGATGGTGGTGGGAGCGACGACATGGCTGCCCACATCCTCTGAGAGTGTGAGCAACTCGATGCG
>JAAENG010000503.1 GCA_024224665.1 Chloroflexota bacterium
CGAAAGGCATAATCCTTTTGCGTAAAGCGCTTTGCCTTGCGCCGCTCGCGTAATGGTTCGTGAGAGAGTACTCTACGGCTGAAAATGCCAAGACCCCCTAGGGTCTAGTTAGGGCGCTTGCGAAAGGCATAATCCTTTTGCGTAAAGCGCTTTGCCTTGCGCCGCTCGCGTAATGGTTTGTGAGAGAGCACTCTACGGCTGAAAATGCCAAGACCCCTTAGGGTCTAGTTAGGGCGCTTGCGAAAGGCATAATCTTTTTGCGTAAAGCGCTTTGCCTTGCGCCGCTCGCGTAATGGTTTGTGAGAGAGCACTCTACAATGGCGAGCGTGCTTCGCAACATTCATGCTGCACATGTCAGGCTGGTTTGCTCGCCCCTGTCGCCAGCGTTTACAATGCCAGCCATGACTGAACGGATACTCGATCTCAGGGTCGCTGCCGAATTGGCGGCGGTCTGGCGCGTTGAAGGCAATGTCGTTGTCTTCACGAACGGCCATTTCGATATGTTGCATATCGGCCATCTGCACTATCTGCAATCGGCTCGCGCCCAGGGTGACCGCCTGATTGTGGGGCTGAACTCGGATGCCAGCACAAGTCTGCGTAAGGGCCCGGGCCGGCCTGTGATCCCGCAAGAGGAACGTGCCGCCCTGTTGGCTGCGTTGCGCTGTGTCAGTGCGGTTGTCATCTTCGAAACCGAGGATTGTAAGGAGTTGGTAGCGGAGATTCGACCGCAAGTGTATGCGAAGGGTTCGGATTGGAACCGGCCGGGGGGGCCACGGCCGCCCGAGGCAGATATCGTGGCGGGGTATGGTGGGCGTGTAGCCTACATCGATCTGGTGGCGGGACGTTCGACCACGCAGATCATCCGCTCGATCCACCAGTCCATCCCTGCGAGAGAGGGTTAGCGCTCCCTAGATGTCGCAAGCAGTGGAGCAGAGCGAGGAACCAGGGGCGTCGGTTGCGCGCAACGCCGCGGTACTGAGCGCTGCCAGTATCGTCAGCCGGGTGCTGGGCATGGTGCGGGAGATTATCATCCCCCACTATTTTGGCGCCACCGGCATGGTGTCGGCTTTTAGGTTATCTGAATTCGTTGTCCGCACGCTCTATGATCTGTTGGTAGGCGGCATGTTGTCGGCGGCGTTGGTGCCAGTGCTTAGCGACTACTGGCGCCCCGAACGGCGAGCCGAATTCGCCCATGTTGCCAGCATTATCCTGACCGCGGTGGCGCTGATCGCCGCGGCAGCGGTACTTGGTATCGAGATCTTTGCCGAGCAGATAATCTTCCTGATCGGGGGCAATCTGGAGGCCGAATACCAGAGCGTGGCCGTTGATCTGATGCGTCTGACCGCGCCGGCGGTGTGGGTGTTTACAAGCTCGGGTGTGCTGGCGGGGATCTTGTTTGCGCGTGAGCGCTTCACCCTGGTGGCATTGGGTGACGCCCTTTACAATTTAGGTGTTATTCTGATCGTACCCCTCTTTCATGATCAGTGGGGTGTGGCCTCGTTGGCTGTGGGTATATTGGTGGGCAGCCTGATCCAGATTGGCTTTCGATTGCCCGAACTTCGTGGGCTGGGAATTCGCCCTAACTTTGATTTTCGCCATCCCATATTGCGCAAGGTCTGGCATCTCTATTTACCGATCCTGGTATCGGTACTGGTGGGTATGGTTCAGGGGGGGATCGACAGGCGTTTGGCCAGCGGTACAGGTGCTGCTAGCCTGGCTTACATGGGCACGGCCACGACCCTTTACCAGTTTCCCCACGGCCTGGTAGCGGTGGCGATTTCGATGGCCGCTCTGCCTTCGCTCTCTCGATTTGCGGCCCGGCAGAACTGGTCGGGGTATCGCCACACGTTAGGAGCAGCACTGAGGGTGGTCATGGTGCTGGTGGTGCCGGCGACGATCGGGCTTTGGGTACTGGCCGAGCCGGCCGTGCGTCTACTGGCCGAGCATGGCAAGTTCACCGCCGTGGATACGCTCTGGACCTATCAGGTCCTGCGCTATTATCTGGTCGGCCTGATCTTCGCCAGTGTTGATTGGCCCCTCAATTTCTCTTTCTACGCTCGAGGTGATAGCAAAACGCCTGCTATTGTCGGCATCATCTCCGTTTTCGTGTACCTGGCCGTTGCCCTCAGTTTATTGGATACCCTGAGTCTTTTGGGCCTGGCCCTGGCCAATGGTGTGATGCACGCGGCTCATGCCACAATGATGGCCTTCCTCCTCTACCGCTGGGGGGGGAGATTGCACCAAGGTGTTTTACGGACATCGCTGCTGACGCTGATGGCCGGCTTGATCATGGGGGTGTTTGTCTATGTCTCGGCGGAAGTGCTGCTGCAGGTATTGGGCACGGCCGGGCTGGTCCCCCGTGTGCTGGTTTTGCTTATACCGGGAATGCTTGGCGCAATTGTCTACTATTTGATCCTTCGAGTGTTGCGTGTGCCCGAAATCGGCATGTTCGAAGGCAGATTCAGGCGTATGATCAAGCGGTAGCTGTCGTGGTAAGGTACGATTTCGTGTTGCGTGTTGCGTGTGTGATCCAACCTGCTTTGACCTGTTCCCATAGCCTGTGCTATGATCCCCTGATTCTAAACCCAAAACTTTCAACATCACTCGAACAACGAACATGGCAAAGATATCTCGAAAAAAACGAAAGCAGCAGAGACAACCTAACGTTCCCCAGTATGAAGTGCCGGTGGAGAGCGCGCCTCCGGTGGAGAGCGCGTCTGAAGATAAAGAAGATGCCGATAGCACGACCGCTGTTGTGGCGCCGGAAGCTGCCGTAGTTACAGTAGCCGCGGCATCTATTACCGGGCGATCTACCATTGACACGGTTGATTGGAAGAGTGAATATCCCTTCGTAATGGGTGATCTACGCAGGCTCTTTATCGTGTCCATCTTGATGTTGGCGTTGTTATTGGTTTTGAATTATTTTCTTGTCTGATGTGATCCTGACCACACCCGTTGCAAATCCTAGTCTGTCCCCTGCGACATTCGTTCCAGAATCCCGGCGAATTCGACGAGGTCTTGCTCGACATCAGCCAAACATGCCTGTAGACCGGTGGTTAATCCCATTATCCGTGGGGGGAGTAAATTAAATGTATAGAGGTTGCGGACAATGTGACGAAAGCCGCGGTAAGCCTCCAGACAGTTGCGCGTGTCTGTACGGATGACAGGTGGACGCAGGCCAACCACATCTGCCTCCATCTGTACCAGCAAATCACGATGCCAGACTGATCCTTCGGGTACGCCTTCGCCCATGGTTCGGGCGATATCTTCAAAGATACGTTCAACTCCCCCATAGAAACCATGCAGGTTAAGGGCGACGCCATCCCAGTAGCCATCATCATTTGTCTGCTGCGCTCTTTCGGTGAGGATGTTAGCGCGCTGGACGACTCGTTCGAGGGCGACACGAATACGTCCTGCCAGGGCGGCGTAAGGACCGTTCATAAATCTATAGCCTGTTGCTCTATGACAGTTAGCAAAGAAGAAGGCGCTTCTTCTGCGCGTATAAGATCGACTGCGATATCAGGATCGAGGGAAAGTAGGCGGCCGGCAGCTTGACATAAATCCCCTTCAGACATACCCCAGGCTGCCAAATCCACATCAGAACGTTCGTGGAATAGGGTGGTTCCGGCCAGTGAGCCAAACAGGGCGATGCGATCGGCAGCATACTGAGTACGTAGCATTTCCGCTGCCTCAAGGGCTACAGCCCAGGCGCGCTCTCGCCGCGCCTCCACCCGACGCTGGCGAGCTTGCATCTGTGCCTGCGCGCTTTGCACGTAAGCTTGCATAAGGTCGGCTGTCACTTCAAAATCGCCGACGCGTAATGGGGTGTCAGTTGTCATAGGGATAGTATAGGTGAATTGTGAGGCAAGTGAAAGTCTTTCTGAAGTGGGCAAGGTGACCCCGGATTTGAACATGCCAAAGTTCAACTGACTTTTATACCTGAGTACTTATGTCTGATTCAGTACTGAAAAAACCGCTGGCATAGAAAAGGGCCGGTTCGTGGAGTGAACCGGCCCTTTGATGTATTTGTCATCGACTACGGTCGAGACGAAAAAGCGAAGTGTGAGCTATGGACTCATAGGTAGAAGTGGTGCAGCTATGGCTGAATTTACTTATGTGTGCCCTAGATGAGTTATTGGCCTGCCCATGCACTCTGTTCTTTTGTTACATTGTGAACAAGGCCTAGCCAGAATGCCAGGGGTGGCCCTACACATCAGAGTGACAACATCTGGCGGCTGTCGGTCTGGGCGTGCTAGCTGCCGGGAACCAGAACGAATTGGAAGGCTCCGGTGCGATTAGACAGCCCTGAGGATTGCTCACAGACATTCTGGCCCGTGACCAGATAAAAGTGCTGTTTGGGATAGGGGGCGGCCAAGGCGCCGACATCGAGGTAAGGTGGGGCATCATCGTCGTCGTGGGGCGTGTCGACCCCAGGAACTGGTTCGAAATAGGGTGCTGTATCGGAGCGCCAGATGTCATAGGACAAGGCATATAAGTCAACCTCCCAGGACAACTCTACATCATCATCATCATCATCATCATCATCATCGCCGCTGCTGACCGCAACACTGACATCTGCGATCTGAGAGGCGGCGGTGCAGACAAGGGGTTCCAAGATCTGCGGACTGGGACCGATCATGATGCGAACAAACCCATTGACACTGCTGTCGAGATCGCCTGTCTCGCCATCGATGATTGTTACCTCAGTTCCGTCCGTCTGCACGACTCGCAGGGCATTGCCGGAGCCAACAGTGAAATCTCTATGAAGAGAGATTCCCGCATTACGCCACACCACCCAACGCGTTTCACCGCCGCCGGTAAATTCGTAGCCTTCTGCTACAGAATCACCAAGGAAGGTCAATGGTTGGCTATAGACTAGTCCTGTTAGCTCAGCCGCCAGGGTCTTGTAGGCGGTGTAGGAAGGTTTCGCGCTCAAGCCGGTATCAAGCAGGCCGTAGCGGTAGCCGCCTGATTGGGCCGGGCGATCGACAGCCTGGAACCAGAGCATGGGATGAATGTCGTGCGCCATGCCGCGCGTGAAACCAACAATCACGTAATTCGCCTGTTCGTCCGTGCTGTAAGTTACCGCGTCAGGACTTGTGGCGGCAAGCTTGGCTGAGAGTTCTGACCAATAGTCGCCGGTAGCCACAACCTTGGGCGCTGACTTGAAGCCAGGAATCCTGTTAGGCAAGCGCGAAGAGGATGTGGTGGTTGTAGGACCCTGACTAGGATCGCCGAACTCGGTGACAATCAGGGGTAAGTTGGCATAACCATATTGGGCGAACTGGCCCTGCAAATACTGCCCCTTGCCGACAACGGAGCCCCAGAGGTAAGCAAAGGCCTTGAAATAATGGTAGTTGATGGCATCGACATAAGCGCCACCCCCCTTTGTTAGGAAGGCATCCACAAAATCTGGATCAAAGGGTCCTCCAGGGTCCCAGTTATCATAAGCAAGTCCGCCCATTGTCACAATAATATCGGACTCTCTCAATTTCATAGCCGTATAGGCCTTAGCCATGAACCCGGCATACTTACCGCCACCGGCGTTGTCATGGTCCGTCTGATCGTCTCCATTACCCCAGCAGCCGTATACCCACCCATGGTTGATGGGAGCCTGATTATCAGGCTCATTGCCCAATTCGTAGTAGATCACGTCGGGATAGTAACGATCGACAGCGGCGGCAGCAAAATCAGCAAAATCATTCCAGTAGGCATTAGGTACAGGCGGCTACCAACTTAAGCCGAGACATTTTGAACAATTGAGATAATTGCATTATGTGGTCAGAGATGATAAACAAATGTTCCGAATTCTTTCAAACAAGGAGCAGGGATGAGTATTGCTGCCGCAACTCGCAGCCGA
>JAAENG010000504.1 GCA_024224665.1 Chloroflexota bacterium
CTCCGCCCCTTCATCCACGGTCTGGTCATCGCCCACCACAACATCGATGGGATCATCAACGGTGAGAACATGGAGGGTAACGGTGGCGACGTTGGAAGTGTCGATACCGTCAAAAGTTTGATAGGTGAAGGAGTCGCTGCCATGCCAGTTGGGGGCGGGCTCATAGATAAAGGAGCCGTCGGGCTGAAGCGTGGTGGTAAGCGTGCCGTGGTTGGGGCCAGACAACTGCTCGGCGGTCAGGATATCATCACCGGGGTCGGTGTCGTTATCAAGCGCGCCAGGCGGATCCACGACCAGAATGATGTCTTCATTGGTGGTGTAAGTGTCGTCATTGGCGGTGGGGGGCACGTTCTGCACGGTGACGGTGAGGGTGTCACAACCTGTGCCCCCACTATTATCCTGAACACAGATCTCGACGGTGTAACTGCCATTTTTGGTATAAATATGAGAGGCCGAGGCAGTATTGAGATCCTGGTCGACGGTGGCGGGATCTGTGATAGTGCCGTCATCCCAGTCGACAGTGGCGGTGTGGGTGTCGAGTACGCCAGCATCGGTATAGGTAGCAGCAACGGTTAGCGAGTCCCCCTCGTTCACATCCTGATCGGGTCCGGCTATGACGTCGGGGAGGGCATTGAGTACGGTGACGATCAGGGTATCGCAGCCGCTAAGTTTGCCGGTACCGGTGGGTACGCTACCGTTGTCGGTGACACAGACCCGGACCGAGAAGATGCCGTCATCTTTGTACGTGTGGGAGCCGTCAACCGACCCAAAACCGGCCCCTTGTGTGACCGTACCAGTCTCGAGGGCTGAGCCATCATCCCAATCGATGGTGGCGGTGTGAGTGTCCAACACGCCCGGATCGGTGAAGACGGCAGGGGCCAGATGCACGGTCTCACCTTCATCAACCGTCTGCTCGGGACCGGCATCCACGGTGGGGGCCACGTTTTCCACGGTGACGAGTTTGGTGGTGCAGCCGGTGGCGTTGTCATTATCGGTGACACAGACCTGGACGTTGTAGCCGCCATCGTCAGCATAGGTGTGGTAGCCCTCCAGGCCACCAAAGCCGCCCGTGCCTTGACTCACAGGTATGTTCTCTACGGGCGAGCCATCATCCCAATCGATGGTGGCGGTGTGCGTGTCCAGCACGCCAGGGTCAGAGAAAGAAGCATTGAAGGTGAGGTTTTCCCCTTCATTCGACATCTGTGGTGGGTTCAGGATGGTGCGCACTGAGGGTGATACATTGGCGACGGATACGGTTGCCGAGTAACTCGACGCCGCGCCATGCTGATCCCGAATCCTGCCACGCATGGTGCGGACCCCGTTATCGAGCGCGTTACACGTCCGTGTGTTGCCACTCGACCAGGGGCCGTAGCCCGACCCGTCGCCGCAATCGAAGCGGTATTCGTAACCGGCAATAACATCAGGTGGATCGACGTCGCTGGCATTGATCAGTCGCAGCGTATATTGGTCACCCTCATTCAGACTACTCGGCCTTCGAAAATCTGCGGTCGGCGGTGTGTTTGTGGTCAACGTAACATCATTGTTGTCGATTCCTTCCTGATAGCGAACGAAGAAAGCTTTTCCCCCTGACGTGATGAACGAGTCTTCCGGAAATCCGGCAAACAGGGTGCCATTTACGTCGGAACCGAGATCGACATTGTCTACGATGGTGAATACAGTGCCTGCGGGTGGAACACTAAGCAAGTTGACTGCCAAACTGGTGTCAGCGAGATCGACATCACGATTAGCACCCAGAATCTGCAGCTGGTCACCCGCGGCGCCATCCAAATCGATGCTAAAGGTTTTTGTTGAGATCAGTGTACCATCACCATCAATAATAAGCTGGCCTAGGGCCGCATCTCCGCCCGGCGTTACTTTGCCCTCCAGGATCGCCGAAGAGGCGATTATGTCTGTGCCGGCACTGTTCTCCTCGATGCCGCCTGTACGAGCAAGTAAGGTCACATCATTGCCGTTTGCATCCAATCCAGTGACATGGATGCTTCCTCCTACAATTGTGACAGGGTCCTGGAATGCTGCGGTGGGGGCGATCTGGACCAGCCCGGTACCGGCAGCAATATCGCCGATAGTGATGCTACTAAAACCGTCTACAAAGGTGTTAAGTTCTGAAGCGCTCAAAAAAAGCGTACCGGTGCCACCACCTAATCCGATACTTGTCCCGATATTGTAAGGTTTAATGGTGAGAGTGCCAGATCCGCCAAGGCTGGCATTCGCGAGAACGATCGTATCTGTTGTCATCTCAATAGTGCCCGTATTGGCGGCGATTATTCCAGCAAGGCTGGCTATGCCATCTCCACCGGTGCCCTCAATTCCGGTAAGCTCGACCCTACCGTCACCACTTGTATTGATCTCACCGGTAAAAAGGAAGACGCCATGGTTCGATGTACCGCTACCCTGTCCCTGTCCTTTGATGTTAATATCACCATTTGCGGCATTAATTTTAGCGTTAACGTAATGATACACACCGTAGTTACTGGAAATACCGTCGCCTCCTTTGCCATCTATGGTAATGTCAGCGGCATCAGCGCCGGCGCCGGTCGATTCCACCAGACATTTTTCCATTTGTACGCCATAGTTTAGGGAACTGGAGCCATTTCCGCCATTTCCAACGATATGTATATCGCCGTCGACCGAACTTACTATGCTATTAGGCTCAATCAACACGCCATCATTATTGCTTGTACCATCACCACCGGTTCCTTCAATTGTAATCGTTGCCGCGTTGATTCCCGTTCCCGTAGATTCTATCGTGGTACCTGTACGCAACCATACGCCAATGTTTTTGGAACCCGAGTCGCCACCATGCCCAGTCAGGCTGATATCACCGTTGGTAGAAGTGATATCGGCACTGTCTAGCTCGATACCCACGAACGTACCTGAGGATGAACCGGCAATATTAGCCTCGAGTGTTATCGCACCATCGACGGTCGTGATACCGGCGCCTGTATCTAGGAATATCCTGCGTTTGGCCTTTATCGAGATCTGGCCGGCCCCTATGTTGGTGAGGGAGATGGCACTATTGATAATGACGTCGTTGTCGGCCTGCAACGACAGGTCGGCATCATCACCACTGATTTTGGCGACAGAAACGGTAACGGTGATGTCTCCATCTTCGTTACCACCAGCATTGATTGTGTCGATGATGACGGTGTTACCCACATTCAGTTCTGCCTCAATATCGTCGACACCAATGGATGCACTGTCTGCTGATGGAGAATAGGTAACCGGGTTGCTTCCTGATTTAGTGACATTGCTTAGCGTTGAACCGACGTCTATCGACACATTGCTAAAGCCTGTGGCAGATGGAGCAGAGCTGGTGGGCAACGCAGTCGCCAAGACTGCGGATACCAGGAGCATCCAGGTCAGTATTGCCGGCACTGCGAAGCGAAATAATGTGCGGTAGGATCGGGAGCGAGTTTTCGACATCGAAACTCCAGTAATGTGAATGAACTTGGCTTCGAGTACAAACACAGGTTGCGCCTGTCTGTTATTTACACTCGGGTCGAATAGTTCGGTCGATTGATCGTGTTGCTAAGGAAAGACTGTTATGATGATTATGTGTTCTGCACTTAAGGTGCCGGGTCTTGTCAGAATTATACATTGCCCAAAGCTGCTTGCAATTATCACTAGACGTTCGCGCGAACACTCCTCTGGACCCCACCGTCAGCTAGTGGCTGAATGAAAATACCACAGTTGCTGGCATCCGTCAATCAAGCTGTTGTCTGAGCAAATACTCCAGATTTAAGCAGCTGGCAGCAATTTGCCGGCGGAGTGATCATTCATCATCTCGTAGAGCGCACGTCTTAACACTGACTTCGTCTACGAGCACCCAGGTAGGGTCCCCGCCACTGTTGTCGTTGTCAAAGACGTCAACATAGATCACGAGGTTCTGGCCCCGGTAAGCGTACAGATCCAGGGTAATTTCCTGCCAGACGTCATCGTGTTCCAGACTATACAGCACATCGACGAGCGGTTGGAAGGAGTGTGTAAGCAGCCTGATACGCTGCCAATCGGCCTGACTTGTATCGTGGCTGCCCAAGCGTACCCATACCTGCAACTTGGCGCTGGCGATAGTATCCGGCACATAAAATGACTGATAAAAACCAGACAGTATGCCGTTTTCGACGGATGTCTGTCCGCCCAAGAAGTGGCGGACGCCGGGAGTTGTTGTGACACTATTTGATGCCAATTGTGCAGGCAAGCGCCCGGCTTTGGCCGAACGCTCACCCCGATAAGCATGTACTGTCGTGTACCCGGCGCCCGATCCCACAAACAACCAATTGGCATCCTCCTCAAAGCCACCGTTATCGATCAGTTCATCACAAGCGGGCCCTGGCGTAGGAGTTGGCGTGGGTGTGGGCAGTAGCCAGGAATGTAACAGCAGCGGGAACCATAACTCTAGTCCGGGAACAGGCGTGGAGGTTGGGCTAGAAGTCGCCGTCGCCGTTGCCGTAGGTGTGGCTGTGGGGCTGTCGGTGGCAGTGGCAGTGGGGGTGCTGGTAGGCGTGGAGGTTGGGCTAGAAGTCGCCGTTGCCGTTGCCGTTGCCGTAGGTGTGGCTGTGTGGCTGTCGGTGGCAGTGGCAGTGGGGGTGCTGGTAGGTGGTGTGGCGGTTGGCAGAAGCTGTTGTAGTGCCGTTAGGGCCTGATCGATCTGCATCAGACCGTAACCATAGTCGGTGTCAAAGCCGGGGGCGCCCAGGTCTACGGCGCTGCTTTCTAAGGCCGTTTGGATCTGCAGGCGTGTAGCGGTGGGGGCCGAGGCCAACAGTATCGCTGCCGCACCGGCAACATGCGGCGCCGACATCGAGGTCCCTTCAATGAAGTAAAAGTCCCAAATCCCACCTTCGATGTTCTGCTGAAGGATCCCATCTTTGTAGCCATCGCCATTGGCATCCTTGTCCAGATCACCCCCTGGCGCCGTGATGTTCAAGGCCTCGCCTCTATTGGAGTAGGGGGCTCGCTGCATTTCATAGTCAGAAGCAGCGACTGCAATAATGTCTGGATGATTGGCCGGATGTCCTACCTCTGCCTGATTGTAATTGCCCGCAGCACCAATCAATACGATATTTTCAGCGACCGCTGCTTCGACCGCATCATTGATGATAGCTGATGAGCAGGCAGGCCACTTTTGAGTGCCGCAAGGCGCACTCAACGAGAGGTTGATGACATTTGCACCATGCGTTCTCGCCCAATCGATGCCAACTGCGACATCTGAATAGGTGCCCAAACCATTCTCGTCCAGCGCTTTGATAGGCATGATCTGTGTGTTATATGCGATACCTGCAACACCGATATGATTGTTCGTGCATTGCGCTATGGTGCCGGCAACATGCGTTCCATGTCCATAATCGTCCGCCGCGACCTCCGGCCCGGTCTGGCCAGTCAGCACATTGTACTCATCTACAAATTTAGCACAGGCCAGATCTGTGCCCATGGAGACGCCCGAATCTATCACGGCCACCGTTATCCCATCGCCACTGCCGGTTTCCCACGCTTGTGATACCTCGACCTGCGGAAAATTCCACTGCAGGTCATAGAGTGGATCGTTTGGTGTCAGATTTGGCTGGATTCGTGTACCGGCGAATGGCGCCTGCGCCAGCGGCCCCAGGCTGAGGCGAGCATCCTGTTCTACGAGTTGGATATATTCTGTCGCCTGCATGCGTTGCATAGAGGAATAGATAGTCTCCTCGGTACCAACAGGAACACGGTACCAGTTGCTAAAAAGATGCACAAAGTTAGCAGGAATGGTGCGCTGCGCCCCAGGCTTTATCTTCACCAAAAGGTAGTCCAATCGGCGTCGCTCTGCATGAGTTGTTTCCTCACGCAAGTCAGTTGCAGCGGTGATGCTGCCGGTCGTTCTGGCGCTCCCGGCCTGCCCCGAGATCTGCAGCCAGCCGATGAATAACAGCGTTGCCAGTAAGGTGATGAGGGCCTGTTTCATGGGTTGATCATAGTCCTGGGATCGAAGATCGAAGTCTGTAGCAAGCGCTTTGGCGCTAGGACGATCGATCGCCTACTGCGAACCGTCCTGCACAAAGAAGTTTAACGGCTGACCGCCAACCCCGGCAAATTTATCGGCGTGCAGGAATAATTCCCCAACAGGCTCCTTGCATCGATGGTATCAACCGCATGATCACAACTCACATCTCCCAACTCAGAGTCAGGACCAATGACGGCTCCGTCGATTGGCGCCACGGCGATTGGCCTGCCTTCAGGATCCGCAAATTCATGGATCAGCAATGATAAAGGGCTGGGTACAGAGAGGGTCGTCTTTGCAGTAAAAGTGATTTCCGCCAATGGTAGAGAACCGCTGCGTCCTGACACACTGATAAGATTGATACGTACAACGCCTGGAGCAACACCATCGTTTTCAAAAGTAGGATGGCAGATACCGGTATCGATAGGGGATTGATGGTTAATATCTATTTGCTCGAAGACTTCATGAAGCAGTATAATAAATTGTCAGTACATTTCTGGTATATTATGCTACTTGCAGACCTTGAATATCAGATAATCGGTTTTTATACCGCCACGCGGCGATCTATGCCATTCTGGACCGGTGAATATCTGGCGTCCCAACTGCACGAACTACCAGATCCCCAAGCAAACGCTGCCAGCCGCCAGCCGGCGGCCTAAGTCAAAGTTCGTTAGATTTCTTATGAATTGATGTGAAGTTGACAGTCCAATCAAAGGAGGATTGGTATTATGGCTATTGTAGATTTTGGAGGTGTGAAGGAAGAAGTAATCATGCGGGAGGAATTCCCCATGGAAAAGGCCCGCGAGGTTCTAGAGAGTGAAATGATCGCTGTAATTGGATACGGCGTACAAGGGCCTGGGCAGTCGTTGAA
Organism: Chloroflexota bacterium; assembly: GCA_024224665.1. Taxonomy (GTDB): domain Bacteria; phylum Chloroflexota; class Anaerolineae; order J102; family J102; genus PIVW01. The sequence continues at coordinate 6,867 of JAAENG010000504.1, forward strand.
TATGAAAGACAACGGTTTTAATGTGATTGTTGGTCAGTCAAAACAATTCAAGAAGGACTGGGATCGGGCAGTGGAGGACGGCTGGAAGCCCGGAGAAGACCTGTTTGATATAGAAGCAGCCTCTCAGCGTGGAACTATCGTTGAGATACTGGTCACTGACGCCGCTCATCAGGCAGTCTGGCCCATCATCAAGAAGAATCTGAATCCGGGTGACGCATTGTTCTTCTCGCACGGATTTTCCATTACGTACAGTGATCAGACAGGGATAATTCCGCCCAAGGATGTCGATGTGATTATGGTTGCTCCCAAAGGATCGGGGACCTCGCTTCGCCGTAACTTCCTTTCAGGCGACGGGATTAATTCCAGCTTTGCGGTCTATCAGGACGCAACCGGTCGGGCCAGGGAGCGCTGCATCGCCTTGGGAATTGCCATGGGATCAGGATACCTCTTTCCTACGACCTTCGAGAACGAAGTCTACAGCGATCTCACTGGTGAGCGTGGGGTGTTGATGGGTGCGCTCGCGGCCATTATGGAGGCGCAATACGACGTGCTTAGAGTGCACGGACACAGCCCAAGCGAAGCATTCAACGAGACAGTCGAGGAGTTGACCGAAAGTCTAATTCGGCTTGTGGGTGAGAATGGTATGGACTGGATGTATGCCAATTGTTCTGCCACTGCCCAGCGTGGTGCGCTCGATTGGAAACCAAAGTTCAAGCAGGCCGTCATGCCTGTGTTCGATGAACTCTACGAGCGGGTGGCGTCCGGCGCGGAAGCCCGACGCGTTATCGAAGAGTGTGGCAAATCTGACTACCAGGAACAGTTGGGCAAGGAACTGGAGAGCATGCGGAACTCTGAGATGTGGCAGGCAGGCATTGCTACCCGAGATCTCCGTCCAAAAGGAGAGACGAGAGAGTTCTCAGAGGCTATTAAAGGTGTCGCAGGAAGAAAAACCAGTTGACGCTGAATTCGAGCCTCGAAGGGAAGGTGGGAATTCTAACCATTGAATCAAGCTGACGTGAAAACGCGCGCCGTTTTCACGTCAGCTTCTCCATAGCGATAAGCGGAGGTTGAACCAAGCGCCTCAAAGCCCATTTCTTTATCATCTGGATGCAAAGGAACTGAGAACAAGGATATACCCTGCCCATGTCTGGGTGCGTAATTGGACAGAATCAATTACGCCATCTGGCTCGTCAGTAGCGATGTCGTACGTGGGATCGTAGGGTTCAAGCTGTTTTCTAAGCAGAAACTCATAAGTTGCTGATGGCAGCTATTTGCCGGCGGAGTGATCATTCCTCTTCTGACAAGTTACATGTTTTTACACTGACTTCGTCTACAAGCATCCAGGTAGTATCCCCGCCACTGTCGTTGTTGTATACATCAAAATAGATCACAAGATTCTGGCCCCGGTAATCGTATATATCCAGGGTAATCTCCTGCCAGGCGTCGTTCTCTTCCAGCCCATACAGTACATCGACGAGTGGCTGGAAAGAGGGTGTAAGCAGCCGAATCCGCTGCCAATCGGTCTGGCTTGTATCGTGGCTGCCCAGGCGAACCCATACCTGCAACTGGGCGCTTTCGACAATATCAGGTATATAAAATGACTGATAAAAACCAGAGAGTGCGCCGCTTTCGATCGATGCCCGCTCACCTAACAAGTCGCGCACGCCAGGAGTCACCGTGACACCGTTTGATGCCAATTGTGCAGGCAAGCGCCCTGCTTTGGCTGAACGCTCACCCTGAAAAGCATGTACTGTCGTGTAGCCAGCGCCCGATCCCGCAAACAACCACTCGGCAACCTCCTCAAAGCCACCGTTAATAATCAGCTCATCACAAGCGGGTCCTGGCGTAGCAGTAGGTGTGGGTGTGGCCAGCAACCATGAATGTAATAGCAAGGGGAACCATAACTCTAGCCCGGGATCAGGTGTGTGGGTTGGGCTAGAAGTTGCTGTCGCCGTTGACGTGGGTGTGGTAGTGGGGCTGTCGGTGGTAGTGGGGCTGGGTGTGCTGGTAGGTGTGGTAGTTGGCAGAAGCTGGTGGAGTACGGCAAGAGCCTGATCGATCTGCATCAAACCGTAACCATATTCCGTATCAAAGCCGGGTGCGCCCAGGTCTATGGCGCTGCTTTCTAAGGCTGTTTGGATCTGCAGGCGAGTGGCGGTGGGGGCCGAAGCGAATAGTATTGCTGCAGCGCCGGCAACGTGCGGCGCCGACATCGAGGTTCCTTCCATGAAGTAAAAGTCCCAGATACCACCCTCAACGCTCTGTTGAAGGATTCCGTCTTTGTAGCCATCATTATTGTCATCTTTATCCATATCACCCCCTGGCGCCGTGATGTTCAAGGCCTCGCCTCTATTGGAGTAGGGGGCCCGCTGCATTTCATAGTCAGAAGCAGCGACTGCAATAATGTCTGGATGATTGGCCGGATGCCCTACCTCTGCCTGATTGTAATTGCCCGCAGCACCAATCAATACGATATTTTCAGCGACCGCTGCTTCGACCGCATCATTGATGATAGCTGATGAGCAGGCAGGCCACTTTTGAGTGCC
>JAAENG010000505.1 GCA_024224665.1 Chloroflexota bacterium
AATCAGTTCATAGAAACCCTTTAGTTGAGGCCTATAATTAGCCTGAAACCCAGGTGTTTTTTGAGCGACATGCTGAAAATCGTCCTAAAAAGTGAACTCCCAGTTCAAGTGCGGTGCTACCGAGTGAGGAATCTCCGGTTGCAATGGCGCGATTCTTCGTTTCACTCAGAATGACATCCATCAAGGCACGTTTGACTGACTGCCAGCTTAATGGGGGACGTATTGTAATTGGCGGCAACGTAAAACGCAACACGCACTACGCAACACGTGTAAACGGCAGCAAATGCTTGTCAAAATGCCTTTCCAACACATCGTAATAAGTCTCTTCATTCTCCCTAAGCGTCAATAGCAACTCAGCACCATAGGCGTCCAGCGCCGAGCCGTAGGTGACGTGCAACACCTGCCGGGCGTCGAACTGATCGAGCAAACCGGCCAGCTCGGAATCAGCCAAGCTGTCAGCGTCTGGCACGTTGGCCAGCTCGCCCGAAACATGGTACGTCGCCCGTTCCTCGGGATATCGTGAAATCGAAAGGTTAAGGATCTGTCGGAAAAGCTCGGGTTTGACCTCGGTTATCGCTCGTAACGCTTCCAGATAACTGGTGCCGGCGGTCTTGAGATGGACCAGGCCATCAGCCACCCTGGCGGCAATGGGGTAGATACTAAACTTGTCGGACCCTGAATGCAAACTGAGTTTGTAAGGCCCCACGTTTCGGGCGATGGTAGCATGTACTGCGAAGGAGGCTTCAAACGCCTCGAGATCGCCGATGTAGTCGACCCCCTTCTCGAAATCACCCACATACCTCGGCGCCAGACTCACCCACTCAACCCCCAGCCGTTTTAGTTCACTTGCCACAAAGAAATGTTCCTCAGCCGAAGTCACCGTTTCCGTCTCATCCACCGACATCTCCAGCTCGAAGTTCTCGGTCTGCCCGGCCAGGTGGCGATACATCATCGCCGTATGAGCGATCGCCCGGCCATACTTGCCTGCAGCCCGGGCCAACGTCTCATGGTCGAAAACAAGTACCACGCCATCGCCAAGGCCAAAGGTCTGATCCAGATAACGGCCTCTCAATTCTTGAGGGGTGGTCTCCAGAGCATCCCAGGGTAGCGCTGCTACAATCCCCGCAAGTCGGGCTGCAGGGGCCGTGTGCGCCTCGTTGTTGACATGATCGCCCGGATCGATGGTAAAGAAAGTGTATCCAGCCGCCACACAGATATCGATATGCTCGGGTGATTTAAGATGGTCGGCATCAGCGCCATGGCCCTGGCGCCAGCCTTCCTGGAACACCCCCCAGGTGGCATCGTCGATCACTTCCTGAGCTGTGCGGAAAGTACGGGCATTCTCGCGCATGGATTGCTGGGCGAGGATGGGGGCGAGGCCGGTGTCACGCGCAGAACGGATGTGTCCGGGTGTGGCCAGACCCAAGCGGTCACCACACCCAGCCGAGGTCGCCAGACCCAAGGTGCGAGGTTTAGTGTAGGGTAGAGCCAGGTGCAATGCCTGGACATTGCCAGCATGGGTGGGACAGATCTTAAACGTGAGATCTGCATCATCTGTCATTATTGACATGGTCTCACCTTCAAAACTGTCGGCAATCGGGGCATTTTGGTACAAAAGCAACAGATATTTTTCAAGACCTTGCCGTCCCAGCCCGAAGAACGCATGATGTTCTACCGCTAATGACGACTCATATACTGACATATCTGACAATTGTTCCAATACACCGGCAATTGCCACAGCCCCCCCGAACGTTAGCGATCCTGGTTGATTCAAAGCATATAGATTAACCATCAAATAGTCTCCATTATCAAATAACGTCATCCTCACAAATACTCGTAACTCAACTGGATATCGGGAGGTTTTCGAAAAACATGTGTTGCGTTTGGGCAAGCTGTCAAGCCCGCCCGTTGAATTCGGAAAGAGTCACATTCCTTAAGCGCCCTGTGTTCATGTTAACGCTAGCAGATATGATAGCATAGGCAACGACACTGGCCCTAGCCGACAATCACCCAATACCCGCTTACGTTCGCCTGATCCGGCGCACGGTTGAACCGAAAGCGTCCTGGTTTCCCTACCTGGTGCTTGCGGGCGAACTGGCAGTAGGGATCGGCATGGTGTTTGGACTCCTAACCCCTATATCGCTCCTTGCCGGCATCTTTCTCAATCTCAACTACCTGGCCCTGGCCGGCGTTAAGCCCAAAGATGTAACGGTTAATGCTGCCTGGCAGTGCGATGTAGTGATCAAGGGTTAATAGCACACGTCCAACTTCTACATGAGCCAGGCGCGATTGGCAAACTCATTGGGCGAGACGGGAATGGGTAATCTCCGATGGGGACGATCGTTGTATTCATGTAGAAACTGAAATAGTAGGGCCTCCAACTCCGTTGACGATTGCCACGACTTATCTTTTAGCCACTCTTTCAAAGTACGCACAAACCGCTCGGCAATGCCATTTGATTGAGGTCGATGTCGGGCAATCAAGACGTGAATGAACTCCTCATCTTGAGCCAATTGCTGGAAGACCTTGGCCGTAAAATGAGTACCGCGGTCAGAGATGAGGAACTGCAACTCGGGGGGCAGCAAAACGCGCAACGCTTCAACCACCATTCACCATTTCGGCGTGACATGGGCCCCGGCCACAAAAAGGGGAAGCCCCAAACATTGCCGCGTGCAATTGTCGGTAATGGTCAGGATAGCAATCCAGGCGGTAATCACACGAGTACGTTCCAACCGTTTGCGAATTTCGCACCGTTGTTGTCGCCATTGCTTGTCTTCAAGTTGGCGTTGCGCCTGTTGTTGGCCTCGCCGTTGTCGTTGTTGCCGCCAGGCCTCATCGGCGGCCTTCTTGCTGCCATAAGGTGCCTTAACATCTGCTGCTCGTTGGGCTTCTCTGACTTCTTGTTGCTGCCTTCATTCCGCCCACTGACCCTGCCACTCGCTGTCTTCCTGCTGACGCTGTTCGCGCACCTGGCGTCGTTGGACTTTCAATTCTTCCTCGGCGCGACGTAGCGCCGCCCCCTTTTCCTCCTTGGCCCGTTTTCTTTCTGCGGCCTCGGGACTCATTTCAGCTTCTATATTACTCGTTTTGACATCACTGTCAGCCACATATTGCACCATGGCTTCCTCGTAACTGAGTGTTTCGTCGCCAAACACGCGACCCGGATACCACGCTTCCCCTTCTTCTTTGCTCGGCCGGGCCACAGTTAGTTTGCCCGATGAACCACTCACTGCCGGTAGTTTCACCTCGACCTCGTGCTCTGATGGCACAAAGCAGAGGTCTACATTGATACTCTGCTCTGGTTCCTCTGCCGTGCGGCTGGCTGGTTGGAACTTTTTTTTTCAGCTTCTTCCGTTACCTGCTCCCATAGTCCCTTTTCCTGCAAGATGCGGCGTACCGTATTGACGCTCACTAGCGGCACCCAGCTATTCTCTTTGGTCAGTTCGTCGGCTATCCGTTGCTTGCCCCACTCAGGATGAGCCTTTTTCATCTCCTCTACTTTTTCCTGTATCTCTGTCGATACCCTTATCCCCTTAGCCGGACCCGGCTTTCTGACTTCTTTGAGCCCTTCATAGCCTTGCTCTTTAAAGCGGGCCTTCCAATAATAGAATGTGCGCCGACTAACATGGGCGGCCTCACAGGCGCCATTTACATCTCCTGTTGCTTCCCATACTTCAAACAAGATTCGCCGTTGAGAGTATGTTGTCTGGGGGTAGTATATTCTTTGTTTTTCCATGCTCTTATGCTATTCCATTCTTCTCTTTTGCGCTACCATTCTTTGATCACTACAGTTTGCTCAGGTTGTAAGGGCACGGGTTTGTGGTTATCGGTGAATGGAGTTCCCGGCTGCTTGTCGCAGGTCGCAAGTGGCGGGTACTTCATCGCCTTGCTGACCCGTCCTGTTACATGCTACGTGCCACCACTAGCGCCAAGTAATCGCGGCTGGACTACAGCGCCTGCACAAGCAAGCACATTCCCTGTTTTATACTCAACAAATGCTGTATTCGGCAAATCTGGTGTGACACGATATTCCAGACGACGCAGACTCCTGGAAACAGTTATTTTGGCCGACTATTACATCCAGAGAGTATGGCATCATGACCAGGATTTTGACAGCAATAGCTACAGGTAAAATGACTCGACTCGATCAACGACCTAGATTGACACGACGTACATAACTGTAATAGTATAGTATACGAAAAGAGTATGATACTCACAGTTAATTTGATTCTAACCTGGATACTATAACCAAGGCGTTTGTCGGACGACATCAAGAACTCACTTTATTGGCAGCCTCTGGGCGGCAAGGGAAGCGACGCTACTCATCTTGTATGGGCGTAGATAAGCGTGAGGGGCACAACAGATCAATGAGTGTCAGCCACAGCTGCGCCATAATGTACCAGATCATGCCTTCATCCTCGTATATAATTCGGAAATGAAGATTGGATTTTAGCGGCTACAAGGCCAGTTCGGCACACTTTTGAACGCCAAATGGCGTCAGCTGTGGTATTTACATGGTACGGGGTCTAAACCTAACCCGAGCCAACCATGTCTTCCATTTAGATCGCTGGTGGAGGATCAAGCCACCGATCAGGCTTTTCGTATCGGCCAAACCAGCACCGTACAGGTGCACAAATTCATTAGCGTTGGTACAATGGAAGAGAAGATCGAGAGCAAGAAAGACCCTGACCAAAGCCGTTGCCGGCAGTGGCAAAGCCCGGCTCACAGAAGTCTCTACCGAGGAATTGCATGACACAGTACGATTACAGATATAATGTCGAGTGTCCCACGCCCATGACAGCAAAAATAATATCAGAGGATGGCTGACATGCCATGCCCGAACATTCACGCGACCAACCACGCGACCAACCGACCACACGACCACACGACCACGCGACCAACCGACTAATCGACCGCACGACCACGCGACCACACGACCAACCGACCACACGACCACGCGACTAATCGACCACACGACCAACCAACCACATGACCACCACCCCAGAGATGCGACTCCACCCAGGCGCTGGCCACATCCTCGACCAAGAGCCAGTTGCCGGCGCTGCCGCTGTCACCGCCTACCAGCTCAGGCTCATGGCCTATCAATTACAACTGGTAGCTGGTTTCGACGATCTCGTCTGCATCGACGCCATCAATTTCGAGCCGTTCGACTATCAGATAAGGGCTGCGCGCACGGCATTGCGCCGTTTTCGTGGCCGTGGGCTCTTGAGCGACGAGGTGGGGTTGGGAAAAACCATCGAAGCTGGCCTGGTGCTAAAGGAATATCTCATGCGTCAAATGGTCGAACGCGTGCTCATCCTTACGCCACCCGGTCTGGTAGCACAATGGCAGGAGGAATTGGCAACCAAGTTCGGTCTCACCGACTTTATCACCAACAACGATCCACGGTTTCGCACATATGGCTCCCAGGCATGGACTCAGTTCCCGCGCGTTATCGCTTCATTGGCTACAGCCCGCCGCGCCGAGCATCGCAAAGTTATCACTGCTCAAAGCTATGATCTCGTTATCGTTGACGAAGCACATCATCTCAAGAACCGCTCCTCTGTCTCCTGGAAACTTGTCAACGCCCTCCAGAAAAAATACATCTTATTGCTTACGGCTACGCCGGTACAGAACAGGTTGAGCGAACTGTATAACCTGGTAACCGTGCTCAAACCGGGCCAACTCAAGAGTCCCAAAGAGTTCAGCCGCCAATTCGTGGTACGCGGTGATCCCCGTCTCCCCAAAAACCGGGGGGTTTTACGCGAACTCCTCAGCGATGTGATGGTGCGCCATTCGCGGGGCCAGATCAGCATTCAGTTGCCGCCACGCCGCGCCCACACCATACAACTCAACCTCCGCCCCGAAGAGCAGTCGCTCTACGATGGTATTAGCACGCTCTCGCGGCGCATCATGAGCGAAAAGAGCGTCACCAGCGCCCATCGTTTAGGCTTTCGCACCCTGCTCCGCGAAGCGGGAAGCAGCGCTGGCGCTACACGTTCCACCCTTCTCTCCCTATCTGAAGTAGTGGGACTGGCTCCGTATCGTGATCAATTGCTCGAATTGGCTGTTGAAGCTGACTCAGTTCAGGTATCGGCTAAGGCCACTGCCCTAGAGAAACTGTTGCAAGGCAGGGCGCGGGGTGGCGATGACAAAGTCATCGTGTTCACACAGTTTCGCGCCACCCTCGACATGTTAGCTCAGTACCTTCGCGACTGGGGGATTGAGTTCGCTTTGTACCACGGAGGGCTCACCATCTCCCAGAAAGATGCCGCTATCAAGGACTTCCATACCCACCTACCTGTGCTCCTCTCCACCGAGGCAGCCGGCGAGGGGCGAAACCTGCAATTCTGCCGTGCCATGGTCAACTTCGACCTTCCTTGGAATCCCATGCGCATCGAGCAGCGGATCGGGCGTATCCATCGCGTGGGTCAGGACAGACCGGTCGACATCTTCAACCTGGCCGCCAAGGGCACTATCGAGGATTACGTACTCGAAATCCTCGATAGTAAACTCAATATGTTCGAGTTGGTGATCGGTGAGGTGGACATGATCTTGGGGCAATTGGCTGAAGAAAGGGATTTCGAAGACATCATTTTGGAAATATGGACGCAGGCCGGAAGTGGTGAAGAGCTTGAGGATAGTATGTCCGAACTGGGAGACGCCATGGTGAACGCTCGCGGCGCCTACCAACGGGTAAAGGAGTATGACGATGCTCTGTTTGGGGAGGACTTCAGCACAGAATGAGCAGAAAAGAGACACATCAGCGCTTTGATCTCTCCAGGTTTGTACTGGGATTTTTTGAACAGAAGGGAAGCATTGTCACGCCGCCCACTTTTGGCGTACACGAAGTGCTGATGCCCGATGCCCTGGCCGCTGACCTCCACCTGGACCCTTACCAACACCTGTCATTCACTGCCGGTGAGGACCCAGAATCAGTGCAATTAGGCTACAATCATCCCTTGGTGGAAGATATCGCCGAACGACTGATAGAACGGCCGGCGAATGCCCATGTTTATATCAACCATGTGCGGCTGGACAAGACAGGACTGATCGACCTCGCCCGCAAAACCTATAATTTCCCCAACGCCCGGCTCTCAGCCAGATCGGGAGCCACCCAAAGGCGGAGTTTGCATCACTACCTTCGTTTCAACTTCAAGGTGGCGCTTATTAGTGACGAGAAACAGGAACTGATCGTCTCGCCGGTCATGCACGTGCAGGGAGGCTATGCCGTAGGCGACAATGAGGTTTTGGAACGGCTGGATTCTTTCGAGACCACATCTGCTTTCGCCGGACTCACCATCGCAACACCGCGCTGGCAGGAGACTGAAACTACCTTATCCCCGGGCACTTTCACCGCCATACTCTCGCGAGCAGAGCATGCTGTGCGCGAGGGTATGGCCGACACCCTGCACAACCTACAAACGCGCATAGAGCGATATCTGGCGTTGGATCGGGCGCGCATCGCCGATTATTATGATGATCTTGAGCGAGATATGAGACGTCGCCTGGATAATTTGGAGGCTGGCGAGGCGGAACAACGACGCTCCAGTGCTGAAGATAAACTTACCGCTCTGCAAGCGGAACGACAAGCGAAATTGGAGGATGTGGCAGGTCGCTACCAGTTGCGCCTCGAGCTAGAACTCGTCAACATCCTCTTGATCGAACAGCCCAAGATCCTTCTTCCGGTTTCGATCAGCAACCGTACGGCAGACATCACTCGCGTAGTTGTATGGGACCCCTTGGTTCACCGCATGGAGCCGTTGGTCTGCGATGTTTGTGGCCAGCCTGGGCGGGGTCTGCACCTTTGTACGGGGGGTCATCTGGCCCACGAACATTGCCTGGCGCCCGCCTGCATCGACTGCAAACGCGCTTATTGCCAACTTTGTATCGCCCATATCTCAGAATGCGTCGTCTGTCACCAACCTGTTTGCCAAAAGAGCCTTATTCACTGTCAGTCATGTAAACGCGGGACCTGTCGTGCGCACCAAAACCTGTGCCACGCTGCAGATGGCAAGCCCGTCGATCTAGCGACTCTGACCCATGAAGCCGAACAGGAGCCCGAACCAGAGCTTGTCTCGCCCCCTGCGCCTGAACCCTCCCCTTCTCCTTCCCGAACAGCCAAGAGCAGATCATCTCCTCACGGCAAAAGTCGCGCCAGGCAACTCAAGGGCAGTCGCCCGGCCGGACAGAAGCCGCTGACCAAAGGCGTGAGAATGCACGTCGAGATTGCGGAAGATGAGCCGCTGATTACTGCCTATGCAATGCGCTCGACCAAGCGCGTGTGGGCCACACGCAGCTTCCGACTCACGTCCGAAGGCATAAGCATCCGCTGCGGATGTGAAAAATCACCCTGCCCAGCCTCGGGGTATGTCTTTCGCCCAGTTGGCGTTGCCGCCATCGCCACGCAACTCGAAGGGATGCTGAAAAAGCTTCGTCAGGAATACCGAATTCCCTTGAAAAAGGTAACTTATTATTATATACATGGCCCCCGCATGCGCGAGAGCAATGTGTTTATCCTGCCGGAAGTATGGAAGAACGAGTCCAGGCTGGCTGAAGCGCGCAAAGTATTTGACCGCCTGCCAAGGTGATGGCTGTAGCCACTCACCCCCGCAACATGAAAAAACCTTGTAGGCGTGTTCTGAGCGTAGCCGAAGGGTAGACGTTCGACGGCACGCCCTCAGAGCGAGTGCCCCTGAAGCGCTTCCCACAACGTGCAACCACATCCCCGGTCCATCGTCAACACGATGATCAATTACTGGGCTTGCCGAAGATATGGCGAGTATCGGAGCGGACAGCTTGACATATATTGCTCAAAAGTGATTCATCTCCGTCCAGTAGGTGTGGTTCACACATCCCATAAAATCCTAATGTACCTTTTCCAGAAACGATTACCTACCGCAGTCAAAAAATTTACTTTTCTTCTTGTACTCGCCCTGCTGTTGCTTATGTTTCCTAGTAACACTTATTCTGCTCCTTATATTACTGTTGAGATGACAGATTTCCACTTTGATGTGGGCGCCAGTGGTGACCTCTCCCCTGGCGACATCATCGAATATATGGTTTACATTGAGAACTCCGGCTCAACCAATGCTACAGAAGTGACATTCTCCGACGTTATTGATTTCAACACCACTCTTTTACAATTTGATGTGGGTACAGGACCTAAAACGTGGCTCAGCACACCTCTGGCGAGAAACGATTCTTACAGCACGCAGGTCGATGCACCTTTGGTCATTGCCACTGCTAATGGCTTGCTCACAAATGACGACGATCCGGATGACACCGGTTTATCATCGCTGGTAGTCTCCACTGTCCAGGGAACAGCGCTCAACCCGAGTGTAACCGTAGCAACCAGTAATGGTGAACTCGTCCACATCAGCAACGATGGGGCCTTTACCTACGATCCACCGGTGGGATTCGCCGGTGTTGATTCTTTTTCCTATCAGGTGGGGGATGATGAGGGGCAGACGGATACAGCCACCGTCTTTATCGTTGTCTCCAATTCTACACGCGGTGCCATCAGGACCGGCCGGGAAAAAGAAACTCTCGTACCAGATGCGGCGGGGAGCGTATCAACTATCAGCGTGTCCCTCGGTACGATGAATCCCGGACAGCAGACCTATATCATGGTGCGAGTATTGGTTGAGGACAGTTCCTTTGCAATATGCAACCAGGGCCTTGTCGAAGCTGCAAATCACGCCGATGAGTTGTCTTGCGATCCCTGGGAGGTAGGCTGTGTGACATGCACCCCAGTGCAGTGTACTTCTCCCTCAACCCCGGCACCTTCGCTCTCTATCTCGCAGATTGGAACAACGGCACATTTGACATGGAACCAAGATCCTCCTAGTCCAGACCATGACTATTGGGTATGGCGTAGTTTGTCACCTTATTATGATTTCATGCAACTGCCTTCGGATGATTATAGGCTGAAGCCACCTACCTCTCCCTACGACGACCCAGGAACTGTTGGCAACCTGGATATGAATTACTATTATCAGGTTCGCGGTGTGAATAGCTGCGACTACACATCAGAACCTTCCAACCTGGTCGGAGAATTTGATTTTTTGATTTCACTATCGTACCTGGCATCTGATGGCTGGAAACCGGTTTATCAGCCGGAGGGGTTGGCGATTTGCAGCGCATAGAACTGACAAAGCTGGGGCAACCCTATTCGGAAATCTCTCGTCCCTTAAGCAAGGATTAAACCTCGAACTCGGGGGCAAGGATAGCCTAACGGAGTAAGAGTTGATATTGGACTTTTGACAATTTGAATCGTATGAGCTGAGCAGAAAGTTGACGAAAAGGAGGAACTGCGTCAGAAGTAGTGCATGAATATCACTCTACACACTACCAATCTGAAGCAGTTCCGAACATCATTGTATCAGAAGGGTGCGTCCTAAATGAGTTGGAGACATAATGTGTCACCAGGTTTCGACCTAGGTTCGTCAACATAACCCCCCATTTCGGAGGTTCAGAAGGCCTGAACCGACCTCCAAACATGATAGTATCGCAGGG
>JAAENG010000506.1 GCA_024224665.1 Chloroflexota bacterium
AAAGCTGAAATCAAGGCAACCGTCCAGACGCCCGGCATAGGTGCGAAGCCAATCGCTACCCAGCGTCACCTCACCGAACAGCCAGCAATCAGGATTTTCCTCTTTGCATGCTGCGCCGAAAGCCGACCAGAAATCATGACTCGGGCCTGCCGCGTAATCCAGACGATAGCCGTCGATCTCGAATTCACGCAGCCAGTACCGTGCTGCATCCAATATGTACGCTCTGGCGCCGGGATCATCCAGGTTGAGTTGTGGCATTCCTTTGGCAGTGAAAAAAGTGCGGTAGCCATGTTTGTACTCGTCGCCAAAGCTAAACCATGTGCGATACCTAGAATCAGGATCCGCCAGGCCTTGGCGAAATGGCGCAAAGGTATCGCCAGTGTGGTTGGCTACAAAATCCAGGATAAGGCGCAGACCTCGTTCGTGGGCGCGCTCAACCAGGGTCCGCAGATCTTCCTTGCTCCCAAACCTGGGATCGATCTCGTAAAAGTCGATTGTATCGTAGGCGTGGTAGGTATTGGTCAAAAAGATGGGGCTGAGCCAGATGGCCGTGACACCGAGCTCGGTAAGATAGTCGAGCGCGGCGATGATGCCCTGAAGGTTCCCCCCCATGAATTGAACGAGTTTGTCAGGTGTGAGCCAGCCACTCGCTGCAGGGGCAAAGCGATCGACAAAGATCTGATAGACAATGGCCTCATGTGACCACGCCGGTGCAACAAATCGATCTACCGCATAACCGTAGATCGCCGGTTGATCGGCCGTGCCGTCGATGTTCATCTCCCGGCTCCAATGGCAGATCGAGGCGTCCTTGCTGTGCCATCCCTCGATGCGGTATCTCACAAAGCTGCCTTCGGGCTGCCCCGGTAACGCTCCTTCCCACACTTCTGCGTAATCCCAGTAAAGGGGCTGCCAGCGCGTTTCAGTACGTTGCAGGTTGATGGCGATACCTTGCACCGCTTTCCCCCGCCCTCCCTCTGGTTCTCGGCCATCCACGGTTACATAAGCTGTGAGGTGGTCGATCAAAACATCTCTGCCCACGGTTACCCTCAGTTTCACGGGTTGGTCGGGCTCAGGATCCAGGGGATCGATATCGGACTGGTGGCGGATGCCGCTCCATCGTCTTCGTTCAGCGTCTAGCGTATTTTCATCCGCCTCAAGGGCGCCGAAGATGAAATCTTGCATGAGGGGGGTGTTGGTAGAATCGTTCATGGGGTGGTCTGGGTGGGGATCAGACAATGAATTGTCTGGCTGAAAATACGAAGCGCCCTCAGGCGCTAGTACTCAGTCAAGTCTAGAGTGAGGAATCTCCGGTTGCAAAGGCGCGATTCTTCGTTTCACTCAGAATGACATCCAGAAAGGCATGCTTGACTGACTACTAGTGTTCGATATGGGCTGGTGTTCGATGGCGGAACAGACCCTGCAGGGTCTTTGTAGGTTGAGCACGTGAATCCCATTCACTGATTGACTGAACTATTGCACTACACCGCTGTAACACATGAAAACAGACCCGACTAACCTACATAGAACTGCATAGGTCAAACCGGGTCGTTTTATGATATTAAGTTGACATAAGGAAAGAGCAAAGCTATCCTTTGACTGAACCCGAGGTAAGACCGCTTTGTAACTGGTCCTGTACCAGATAGAAAAGGACCAATGTGGGCAATGCGGCGATGAGGGCGCCGGCGGCAAATTCACCCCAGCGCTGCGAGAACTGCTCGCCGATGAAGAGCGCTAATCCCACCGCCACGGTGAATTGTTGTGTATCTTGCAACATCACGCGGGCGAGTAGATAGTCCCCGTAGGTGCCGATAAAGGTGAGAATAAAGATCACCACCAGGATCGGGCGTACCAGGGGGAAGATGATCTGCCAATACGTCTGCCATTGTGAAGCACCATCGATCTGTGCCGATTCGTCCAATTCACGAGGCACCGTGTCAAAGAAGCCCTTCATCAACCAGGTATTGAAGCCCATGGCCCCACCCAGGTAGATGAGGATCAGGCCTCCGTGCGAGTTGAGACCGAACATGGGATAGTAACGGCCGACGCTACGTAGAATCAAGAATAGCGCCGTCATGGCCAGCACATTGGGGAAGACTTGGGCCAGCAGAATCGAGCGCAACAAGGGCTGGCGCAGACGGAAACGAAAGCGGGAGAAGGAATAGGCGGCAAAGGCAGTTAAGAACACCACCAGGATCGATGTGATTCCCGACACTTTGATCGAGTTCCACACCCACAAGGGGAAGGGATGTCGCTGGTTGCTGAGGATCGCTCGGTAATTATCTAGGTTGGCGCCTTCCGGAATGATGGCGGTGACTGAGATACTGTTGACAGGATTGATTGAGGTGGAGAAAATGTAGACGATCGGGAAGAGGGCAAACACGATAGCGATGATGGCCACGGCAAGTCGCCACAGGACGTTGATCCGCTTCTGCGCGGACATCGTGCCAAATCTGGAGGTTGTTGCAGAACTAGACATTTTCGGACGCCTCCTCCAGCATGCCTGTATAACGGAAGTTGAATAAGGTGATGGCTGCGACGATGATGAATATGATGATGGCGACAGCAGAGGCCAGGCCGTAATCTGCACCACGCCCACCTGCAAAGGCCAGGCGGAAGGTGTAGCTGATCATAATATCTGTGTGCCCGGCCGGTGTCGCCGCTCCGGCAATAGGCGGCCCCCCTTCATTGTAGAGGTCGATAATGGTGAAGTTGTTAAAGTTGAAGGCAAATGAGCCTATCAGTAGCGGACCTACCGAGATCAGTAGCAGCGGTAAGGTGATGCGCCAGAAACGGTAAATGCCACCGGCGCCATCGACCCGAGCCGCCTCGTAGATATCCGAGGGAATGCCCTGCAATGCCCCGGTCACAATCAAGAACATGTAGGGAAAGCCCAGCCAGAGCTGAATGATGAGGATGCCCACTTTTGCCCAGTACGGACTACTAAACCAACCGGGATTCCAGGCGCTGCCAATCGGTCCTAAGATGGGATTGAACATGCCTTTCCAGATCAGTACGCTGATAAAGGCGGGGATCGCATAGGGTACGATCATCAACACTCGGGTGAGGCGACGTGCGGGCAGATCTGGATCATTGAGGATGATCGCCAGGAAAAGCCCTAACGAGAAGGTGATGATTACACTGACAAAAGCATAGGCAAATGTCCAGGCCGAGATAAGTGTGAATGGGCCACGTATAGCAGGATTGGTCAATATCCGCTTGAAATTCAGCAAACCTACCGTGACGGGGAAGCCGGGTATTAGTTTGGTGCCCTCCTCTGATGTGAAGGCGCCATCGATATTGGCGTAAACCGTACCGTCGGTCTGATCGATCATCGCATCCAGTTCTTCGTCATAAACAAAGCGCTGTTCTGCCTGTGCCGCCTTCGAGCCCGATAAGATGCTGATCGCAGCTTCTTCCGGCCCAAAACTGGCTTTTTCCAAGTCACCGAGCAACACCAGTCGACGATTTTTAGGCACCTGTTGGTATTCACCGATAAACGTGGGGACACCATCCTCGCTCAATTCGCCCTGTGACTCTGCGATCTCTGATACAGGGATCAGTACCCCAGCGCTGGCCCAAAATGTGTTCCCATCCTCATCCACTAACCACAGCCCAAACTCCCCTGACGGCGTTTGAAATACCGTCCAACTATAAGTAACACCCGATTCAGGAATATAAGTCTGTTTTTCGATCTGTTCGATGGCTAGTGGTTTTTCGACAAGATGGCCGTCACCGAAATTGGTGAAAGCGGTATAAACGGTAAACATCACCGGGTAGATGTGCATCATGGCCATAAAGGCCAAGGCTGGCGCCACCCACCTTAGTGGCACAGCGTCCGTGCGCAGAAAGACAACGTTTATCGCCAGGACAACCAGGGCTAGGGCAACGCCAAAGGCCGTGTCGCCATCCCTGATCAGTTGAAATGTAAAGACTATCGCCCAGGCATCGAGCACCATCAGCAGAACCAGCCGCAGGATCAGCCTGGGCATATTATCTGCCAGAGAAGAAAGGGGGGCGATTACGCCCCCCTCCTTGCTGGCTGACTTAGCAGCCATAGTCGTTTAGCTCCCTTCTGCAATCAAGGTGCGAACCTGCTCGGCCGCATTTTGGAAGGCCTCGACAGGGTCTGCAGATTGTTGGAAGATCAAGGTGATAGCATCACCCCAGGCGCCCCAAACTGCACCCATCTCGGGGATGGCGGGCATGGGGTTGGCGGTAACGCCGGCGGCGGCGAAAGCGGTGATGTCAGGATCATCGGTCGCTTCGATCACGGGAATGAAGGCAGAAGGCCTGTCGCCCGAATCAAAGATCGCCTGCATGGTCTCTTCGGTTGCCACGAAATCGTTCAGGAAGGCTTCGGCCAGCAGGGCATTCTCGCTGAAGGCATTGATCATGAAACCTTGCACACCCATGAAGGGCTGTCCATCGACTGCCTGCGCTGGCAGAGTCGTGATGGCGTAAGGCACACCTGCATCATTGAAACGGCTCAGGGACCAAGGGCCGGTGATCATCATGGCAGCATCGCCATTTTCATACAGCACGTGCATGGTATCCCAATCCACGTCCGCCATAATGTGGCCATCTTTTACAGCCTGATCCAGGAAGCTGGCTGCAGCCAACGAACCTTCGGAATCCAGGCCAACGTCAGTTGCATCGTAATTACCATCAGCATCTACGCCGAACACGTAGCCACCAAAGGCGGTCATCAATGGATAGTAGTGGTAGGCATCATTCTCTTGCATGACCCAGCCTTGTTTTACAGTACCGGCTTCTTCCAGTTCGGTAGCGACGGCAATGACCTCATCCCAGGTGGTCGGTGGTTCGGGTACCAGTTCTGGGTTGTAGATCAGGGCGACATTTTCTGTAGCATAGGGTATGCCTACAAGCTCACTGTCGAAAGTGAAGGCTTGCAACGCAGGTCCGACGAATTGATCTTCATTCTCGATGGCGATCGGCGCCACGATGCCAGAGCCATAGAGTTCGCCCAACCAGTCGTGGGCGCCCAAGAAGATATCGGGTCCTTCACCGGCGGGGCCGGCCAGCTTCACCTGGTCTCGGATGTCACCGAAATCCACTTCTTGTACGACCAGTTCGATGCCATATTCTTCGAGCACGGCAGGCGCCAACCCTTCCATAACCGGTGCACGGGTCATATCAGCCCAGATGACTAGCTGCGCCAATGCTTCTTCGACGGGGGCTGTAGTAGGTTCAGGCTCGGGTTCGGCAGTCGGTTCGGGTTCGGCAGTCGGTTCGGGTTCGGCGGTGGGTTCGGGTTCGGGTGTGTCGGTCGGGGCCGGCGCTTCAGTTGGTTCGGCCGCCGGTGCTTCTGTGGGGGCGGGTGCTTCGGCTGCACCACCGCACGCAGCCAATACCAAGGCAGCAACGGTGAGGACGATGAGAAGAACCACCCAGGTTCGTTTAAACATGTTTCTACTCCTAGAAAGTGATTGAAAGGGTTGATAAACGATAGAGTTGAACGTCATGTCGCCGTTCACACCCGCATCATGAACGCAGATAGCAGGCCATGGCCAACGGGTATTGAACAGAAACAAGGTACCAAGAAATTGTGAGTGCCGAGGTAGCAAAGCAAGGCGTCGGTGTTAGGCGACTTCCGAATAATAATCGAGGGAGATTTTGTCATTCTTCGGAAGTCGCTAGAGGCATTTTCGGATCGGAGGCTTATCTATTTTTCCGAAAATGCCTTAGAGAAATCGGGACCCACCCTGTGCCAGCAAACGCTACGAACTGGAGGGAGGCACTGTTGACTCACGCACGATAAGTTTACACGCTAGAGTCACTTTTGTCGATGGCATCTCTCCTGAACGAATGCTCTGAAGTAATACCGAGGCTGCTTTTGCGGTCATCTCGGCATAGGGAACGCGCAAGGTTGTAAGGGCAGGGGCGGCATGTGCGGCGACGGGAGAATCATTTGTACCGACAACGGAAACTTGTTCCGGAACGGCAATGCTTTGCTCTCGCAGGGCTCGAAGGATACCCACTGCCATGAGATCGTTGGCTGCGTAGTAGGCGGTTGGGGCTTCACCGTTTAACCTCAACATGCGTTGCACCGCCTGATACCCGCCATCCTCGGCAAAAAAACCATAATCCACCCATTCGGGAAGCGGATCAACGCCTGCCTGACGTAACGCCGCATGATAACCACGAGCCGCTCCTGAGAAACAACCACATCTGGATCACCGCCAACATAAGCAATGCGGCGATGCCCAAACTCAAACAGATGCTGTCTGGCCTGGCCGGTGTAGTGTGCGTCGGCAGCATCGATCCAGGCGACATCTGTGTATTCATCGGCAGGCTTGCCGATAAGGGTAAAGGGGATTTGCTGATTCACCAAAGCCCCAATGATATCAATACCTGCCCTGTTGCTGAGCACCACGATGCCATCCGCCTGTCTTGATCCGACGACATCAAAAAGTTGGCTTATCTCGTCCGACCTCCCAGTACTGCCGCCGACCAGAATCCTGTATTCGTACTTGTGTGCTACCCCGAGCAAACCCCGCATCACCTGAGAATAATAGCTGTCCTCAAAATATCCTTCGAACGTGTGTGGTACAACAATCGCCAGCGTATAGGTCCTTTGTGTACTCAGCGAACGCGCTATCGCATTGGGCTGGAACTCGAGCTGCTCAACAGCATCGATCACTCGTTCTCGGGTCGGATCACTTATGTGGGAGTTTCTCGAGAAAACACGGCTAACCGTGCTGGGATGAGCCCCTGCCGTTTTAGCTACATCGCGAATTGTGGGCATGTATGAGACCAAGCAATCGACAACATTGACACAGTGCAACCGTTTGCATTGTCGGAGCTATTGTAGTAGCAACCGGTTGCACTGTCAAAAGAATCTCAATATCGTTGTGGAAGAATAAGTACAATTTTCCTTGTATGGTCGAGAACTCAGACGACGCATCAGATATCCGTCCCCAAAAAATGCAAAACATCCGATAGTAACGGACTGTATCCCTTGAACTCCGTACTCACAGTACATAGCGTGTGCGGTTGAATTAATAGCGTGAGTCAAGTTATACTGTGTGAGAATAACCTGCCTTAGATTATAGCAGGCGCTGTGTAACTATTTTAAGTGATAACAGGCAATCGATCACGCCTGTCGTGAATCCCGAACCACTGCCTTTCTGTAAAGCAGTAGACCCGAAAACCGGGGTGTTAGCGCCCTGGTCTACAGGTCTACAGGTCTACTGCTTTAATTGCAAAAATATGACGAACAAAGTCGATGGGCTTAACGAAGAAAGCCCGATTGATATCTCAAAGATAACTGAGTATCTGTACATCGGAGCACACCCGCGATCAGGCGCCGTGGAATATGTAGGGCAGCTTGGAATTCGCCTTGTTATTTCCATGCTAGCCATCAGGCCGACCCGAGCTTTCACACAACGGCCTTTCAAAGCGATGATGTTACCAAGTTTCGACCACCCCCGAATCCCCATTCCTGTTTTTGTGCTCCGCCGGGGTGTGAGGGCAGCGTTACCGGTGATCGAAGCGGGTGATGCTGTTATGACCTATTGCAAGGAAGGTCGCCACCGTAGCGTCGCCATGGCTTGTTGTATTCTCATCAGCCAGGGGTATTCGGTCGAAGATGCAATGCAGCTCGTACGAGAGAAGCGAGAGATCGCTGATCCACAAGCACCTCATATCGAGCGGCAGATCAGGCGATTTGCAGAATCGTGGGCAAGCAACCCACTCTAACGCTAAGTCCATAGGAGTTGGATTCATGTACAAATCAATTCACGTTGTCGCCAATCCCGCTTCCGGCCAACCTGAACCCGTACTTCACATGCTGAACTCGGTGTTTCATGCAGCCGCTGTTGATTGGGATATCTCTATTACCAAATCCAGTGGTGACGCCGGCCGACAGGCATTGCAGGCCGCGACAGAAGGCGCCGATCTGGTGGCAGTCTACGGTGGCGATGGCACGGTGATGGAAGTGGCCAGTGCCCTGGCAGGGTCAGGAACAGCCATTGCCATCCTGCCCGGCGGTACGGCCAACGTCGTTTCCGTTGAACTTGGCATCCCCAAAACTCTGGCAGAAGCAGCTCAACTCACTGTGCAGAACTCGCACACGACCCGAGCCATTGATATCGGCGCCTGCGGCCAACGGCGATTTTTGCATCGAGTCGGTATCGGTTTGGCTGCCGACAAAGTGAAGGGGGCAACACGTGAACTCAAAGATAGGTTCGGCGCCTTCGCCTACTCGATCTCGGCGCTGCAGTCAGTCAAGAATCCGACCCAGGCCAGCTACCACATGACTCTGGATGGCCGCCAAATCAACGCGCAAGGCATCACCTGTATCATCGCTAACTCTGGCAACATGGGCGTGCCGGGATTGAAACTGGCTAAAAACGTCAGTGTGAGTGATGGTCTACTAGACGTTTTCATGATCAAGGATCGTGGCTTTTTCTCAATCTTTTCCTCGGCAGCCAGCATCATCGACGTTACACCGAAATCAGATTCATTTCACCACTGGCAGGCCAAAGAAATCAGGATCGAAACAGATCCACCGATGGAGACGCAGGGAGATGGAGAGATGTGGGAGCAGACCCCCATCCAACTATCGGTCATCCCCAGCGCCGTTCGCGTACTCGTACCGGCAGCCTGAACGGCCAACCCCCTCAAATCCGGTTGAACAAAAACCACATCCCAATCAACGACGCCAACCAACGACCAAACGACCACATGACAAGGTGACAAGGTGACAAGGTGACAATCTGCTAACGACCGTACGTACTTCGAATCCAAGACCACGCGACCACACGACCACGCGACCACACGACCACGCGACCACACGACCACGCGACCACACGACCACAGTTCACTAATTATGCCCGATCACACTATTTTATTTGATGCCGCCGAGCAACCCGTGCTAGTGCCTACCGGTACCTTGCTAACGGAAGCGGCGCGTCTGGCGGGGGTGGAGCTGAACCAACCCTGTGGCGGCCAAGGCCGTTGCGGCCGTTGCGCCGTTCAGGTCAAGACGGGGAATGTGCGGGCGCGTAGCACGCTGAGGCTCTCCCCTGAGGATGTGGCCAAGGGGTATGTGCTGGCCTGCCAAGCCGTAGTGGAGGGAAATGGTGCCATCACGGTGCCGCCACAAGAGAAGATCGAGCGCGTGCTCACTACCGATCGCAACGTGGCCGAGATCACCGTGCCGGCTGGGTACAGCTACGAGCGTGATCAGAGCGTATGTCGGGTGGCGTTGAGTCTGCGCTCGCCCAGTATGGACGATCAGACCGACGATTGGAGCCGGCTGAAATGGGTCCTGGAAAAACAGCTTGGGCGGGGAGACATAGATATCTCGTTGCCGCTCATGCGTTCGCTCGGAGAGATGCTGCGGGCTGATGACTGGCGTGTTACCGCCATACTCGACGCCCCATCCTGGGATTTTTGTCCCGACTGTCCTGCCCGTCTGCTAGATCTGCGAACGGGCCACTTTGAAGAGGATGATCCTTTATGGGGACTGGCAATCGATATCGGCACCACCACGGTCAGTCTCTGGCTTGTCGATCTGATTTCAGGCGAGGTCAAGGCTCAAGTCGCAGAATACAATCAGCAGATCACGAGAGGGGAAGATGTGGTTTCTCGCATCATTTTCGCTAACAAGGAGAGTGGCCGTGAGGAGTTACGTTCGTTAGTTTTAGGCACGATCAACGAACTGGTCGAACGCGCCTGCAAACGTGTTCAGGTGGATGCAAATGAGATCGTAAAGGCGACCGTGTCGGGCAACAGCACCATGATCCATTTGCTACTGGGCATCCCGGCCTCCAGCATTCGTCTGTCGCCCTTTGTTACGGCGGTCAACAATGTTCCCAACCTCAGGGCCAGCGAAATCGGGCTGGCGATCCATTCGGAAGCAACGGTGGATTGCCTGCCGGGTGTGGCCAGCTATGTGGGCGCCGATATCACGGCCGGGGTGCTGTCCTCAGGCGTGGATGATAGCGATGAAATTACTTTGTTCCTGGATGTGGGCACCAATGGCGAGACGGTGCTCGGCTCCAGTGACTGGTTGGTGACCTGCGCCTGTTCCGCCGGACCTGCCTTCGAAGGGGCAGGCGTGGTGGATGGCATGAGAGCGACGCGTGGGGCCATCGAGGAGGTGTGGGTTCACAGCGAGACGTTCGAGCCGACTTGGCGGGTGATCGGCAATACGAAACCGAAGGGCATCTGCGGCAGCGGCATGATCTCTTTGCTGGCAGAGCTATTCGTGACCGGTGTGATCGACAAGGGTGGGCATTTCAATCTCAGCCTGGATACGGCCCGGGTGCGACAGGGTGACCATGGTGGGGAGTATGTGATCGCCTGGGGTTCAGAAACAACACACGGGCGAGATATCGTGCTTAGCCATGTGGATGTCGACAATCTGTTGCGGGCGAAAGCCGCCATTTATGCCGGATTCACCGTCCTGGCTGATAGCGTTGGTATCCCCTTGGAGATGGCCGAACGCATTTACATCGGTGGCAGTTTCGGCAAATATATCAATGTCGAAAAAGCCGTTTATTTGGGCCTGTTGCCCGACATGCCTTGGGATTGCTTCCAGTTTTTGGGCAATACTTCAGTACAGGGAGCCTATCAAGCGCTCTTGAGTCGTTCCGCCCGCGCCCGCGTTCAAGACATCGCCTCACGCATGACCTACATAGAATTATCTGCAGACAATCGTTTTTTTGAGGCATTCACGTCGGCCCTGTTTTTGCCGCATACGGACATGGCCCTTTTTCCGACAGTGGAACAAGCATTGGTGGGAAGCCGGGTGAACAAGAAATCAGTAAACCCGGGAGCATCTACACTGTGAACGTGAGTTCGGATTTACGAATGCCTGGTTCTACCAACCTCAATCTCCAATTATCAAATCGCTAGCCTCTCATGCGTCTTACCAGCCTCCATATCCTCTTGACCTATACCTGCAATTT
This sequence comes from Chloroflexota bacterium, assembly GCA_024224665.1. Lineage (GTDB taxonomy): Bacteria > Chloroflexota > Anaerolineae > J102 > J102 > PIVW01. The sequence continues at coordinate 10,938 of JAAENG010000506.1, forward strand.
CGAATGCGATCACTGTTTTGTGTGGGGCAGTCCGCAGCAGTCGGGCGCGTTCACCTTGCCGCAGTTGGAGGATGTTTTTCAGCAAGCGGCGGATTTAGGAACGATCGAGGTCATCTATTTCGAAGGGGGCGAGGCCTTTCTATACCATCCTCTGTTGATCCGTGGTGTAGCCTGCGCTCACGCCCTGGGGTTCAAAGCGGGTATCGTCAGCAACGGCTATTGGGCAACGAGTGTGGAGGATGCACGGTTGTGGTTGGAGCCATTGGCCGGGGTGGGGCTCGATGAGATCGATGTTTCCAGCGACGTCTATCATGGTGGCGAGCAACAGGAGGCGAGATCACAATACGCCATGCAGATCGCCGATGAATTGGGCATTTACCAGCGGGCCGTTTTTACGCTGAACACACCCTATACGACGCGCAGCACGGATCCCCGCATGAAAGGAGAGCCTGTAACCGGTGGCGACATCATGTTCAGAGGTCGTGCAGCAGTGGCGCTCACACCTGAATTGCCCGGCCAACCCTGGGAACTTTTCGATTCCTGCCCACATGAAAATTTAGCTCAACCCTCACGCGTTCATCTCGACCCTTATGGTTATCTCCACCTTTGTCAGGGCCTCGTTATGGGCAATCTGTTCGAGCGACCACTGAAAGAGATCATCGGAGACTACCATGCGCAAACGCATCCGCTCGTGGCCGAACTCCTTGCGGGCGGTCCGGCGGAGTTGGCGCGCCGAAACAAGGTAAAGACTTTACCCAGATACGTCGATGCCTGCCATTTGTGCTACAGCACGCGCGAAGCCCTGCGGGACAAATATCCGGCAGTGCTCGTGCCTGACCAAATGTATGGCATAGCGTGAATTGAACACGCAACACGCAACACGCAACACGCAACACGCAACACGCAACACGCAACACGCAACACGCAACACGCAACACGATAAACTCATTGTAAAACACAATCACTTCTCAAAACACCTGGGTTTTCCGGGTCAAAGGAGCTATCTCAATGTACATCATCGGAGAAAACATTCATATCATTTCTCAGGCTGTCAAAGATGCCTTGCGCGATCGTGACGCCAAATACTTCCAGGAATCGGCGGTCAAACAGGTCGAGGCAGGTGCACGGGCGTTGGACCTAAACATGGGCCCCCGCAAAAAAGATTATGCCGAGGTCTTCCCCTGGATGGTGAAGACGGTCGAAGCGGTGGTCGATGTGCCCCTCAGTTTTGACACCACCAATGTGGCCGGCATGGAGGCTGGACTCAAGGCAATTACCAAAGCCCAGCCCATCCTCAATTCCACCTCAGCCGAGCCGGATCGGTTGGAGCGCATACCGGCTTTGGCCAAGCAATATAACGCCAGACTCATTGCCCTGACCATGGGGAAATCTGGCATTCCGGTTAGTGCTGACGAACGTGTGGGCATCGCGTTGGAGGCGCTCATACCGCGTATGTTGGAGATCGACTTTCCCATCGAAGATCTGATCATCGACCCACTGGTGCTGACTGTGTCGGGCTGCCAAGAGTTCTGCCCCGAACTGATCACCGCCGTGCAGACGATTCAGTACGCCTGGGATCCTCCTCCCAAGGTCTCGATCGGCCTCTCCAATGTCTCCAATGCCGTTCCCAAACAGAATCGGGACCTGATCAACCGCACCTACTGCGCTATGCTCATGGGGGTGGGCCTGCAAATGATGATCGCCGACCCCTTTGATGTCGACTTGAGGGAAACTATCCGCATTATCGAAGAGCGTGATAGCAGCACAGCGGTCGGGCGTCTCTATCTCACAATTGCTGACAAAACGGGCATGATGGAAGAGCTAGAGCCTGATGATGTGGATATGAGCGATCCTGAGCAAGTAGCGATTTGGAAGACTGTGCAGATCTTGTTGAACAAGGTTATCTACGCTGATGGCTATCTGCAGCAAGGAGAGTTGTCGGCGGCGTAGGCAGATCAGAATACTGATTGTGCAAGGTGCAGGAACAATCAACAGGTGATGGCAATAAAATCACCCAGCTGTCACCTGTTGACACGCGCCCCCATTCCCTAGACTTGCGAACAGTTTAAAGCCGGCCGCCTGATACTGAGCAAAATCATAGTCTGCGCCAGAAAAATGTAGTATGTTGCGTCTGTCGCCCTTTGGGGCGGACCAAACCCACACATAGAGATATCATCTCAGTATGATAGCAGCAACTGAACTTTGCTTTGATCGCTTCCCGTTTTGCTGGACACTCTCTTGCCTGACAATTGACTAATGGAGCCTAACAAAGACTCACGAAAACCTCTTGAAGAGAAAGTCGCGGAGATGCGCACGCAACTACGCCGTGCATCTCCTGAAGTGCTGGCCAAAAGGACTAACTCGCAATGGGTTAGGGCCGATGCAGAAACAGGCTGGCTCGAGTTGTCTTATTGGGGTAGCTCCGTTAATATCTCTTACCCTGACCTTGTCGCTAGCGATCCCGTGTCGGGTTCAGCTCTGATGGTTATGGATCAGGCATTGTTGCTTGCACACCTGCAGGACTCGGATGGTACACTTGCTTCGGGCCGATGGATCGCCTTCTCAGAATTGCCTAATGGTACCTTCTATACCCAGGCGTTCCAGGGCTACACCGGCCAGAAATTGTTGCAATTCTTTGGTAGTGATCACCACCAACTGTCTGAGGCAGCAAATATGCTGGGAGGACAGATCACCGATTTTGCCGATCTCGGCTACGTTTTCCAAGTCATGCCCAATATGTCCTTTTTGTTGGCCTGCTGGCTAGGTGACGAAGACTTCCCATCCTCATACCGGATCTTGTTCGACGCTGCAGCCCCGCATCAACTCTCCACCGACGGCTGCGCCATCCTCGGCAGCATGTTAACAGGCCAACTGATAAGAGCAGCAAGAGAGTTGCGGCAGCCAGTAGACCAGTAGATTGGTAAACCAGTAGACCGGTAGACCGGTAGACCGGTAGACCGGTAGACCGGTAGACCGGTAGACCAGTAGACCGGTAGACCAGTAGATCGGTAGATCAGTA
>JAAENG010000507.1 GCA_024224665.1 Chloroflexota bacterium
GAGATGACCCGGTAGTTGTTTTTCTAGAGACAGCAAATGAACTTTTGAACAAGGATGGCACGACAGATCGCGCAATTGTCTTGAACTATCCGGCGAACAACGGTGTTTGCGATTATCAGATGCTTGGTAGCCGCCGCGTTCAGATCAATCCGAAAGAGTTTTGTTCGCAGATCAAAAACATCCTTGGATGGCGTATCGCCTTATTGATGGACCTGTCTCGCTCAGAAGCATCTGCAACAATTGGAAAGAAGATGGCTTTCTTTCGACAAGCTGAGCTACCCCCCGAAATTCGGACACTGACGTAAGCTACGATTTGTTGTCTGTTGATCTTCAACACGAAGGAGATTGACGATGTCGAAACGGAAGCAGCATGCGCCTGAGTTTAAGGCGAAGGTGGCGCTTGAGGCGCTGAAGGGTGAGCAGACGGTGGCAGAGTTGGCCAGCCGGTTTGGTGTTCATCCGACGATGATCCACACTTGGAAGAAGGCGCTGCTGGAGGGCGCGTCAGGCGTGTTCGAGCGCGGTGGCACGAAGAAGCCGGAGAGCGACGAAGAACAGGTCAAAGAGCTGCACGCCAAGATCGGGGAGTTGGCCGTCGCCAATGATTTTTTGGCCAGAAAGCTCAAACCCTGGACCGGCAAGTGAGGCGCAAGATGATTGAACCTAACCTACCGGGCCTGTCGGTTGGCAAGCAATGTGCCTTGCTGTCGATCTCGCGGTCGTCATTTTACTATGAGCCGAAGGGCGAGAGTGAGATGAACCTCGATCTGATGCGCGTGATTGACAAGCAGTTTCTGGAGACGCCGTTCTATGGCGTGCGCCAGATGACGTGGCATCTGCGCAACGACGATCATCTGGTCAACGAAAAGCGGATCAGACGTTTGATGCGGCTAATGGGCCTCATGCCGATCTATCAAAAGCCAAATACCAGCAAGGCCGCAAAGGGCCACAAAATTTACCCCTACTTGCTGCGTGGCCTGCGGGTGGATCGGCCCAATCAAGTTTGGTGTGCAGACATCACATACCTACCGATGAGACGCGGCTTCCTCTATCTGGTGGCCATCATGGACTGGCACACGCGCAAGGTGCTGGCCTGGCGTATCTCCAACACGTTGGAGGCGGACTTCTGCGTCGAAGCGTTGAACGAAGCGACCCAAAAGTTCGGGCCGCCCGAGATCATGAACACTGACCAGGGCAGCCAGTTCACATCGTTCGCATGGACGGACCGGCTTCGTCGTTCGGGCGTGCGCATCTCCATGGACGGCAAGGGCCGGTTCCTCGACAACATCTTTGTTGAGCGGCTTTGGCGGAGCCTGAAATACGAATGCGTCTATCTGCACGCCTGGGAAACCGGATCAGAAGCTAAGGAGGGCGTCGGAAGATGGATGCAATTTTACAATCGAAAACGACCTCACTCTGCTCTTGGCGGGAAACCACCTGCCGTGGTCTATTGGCAGAGAATTGAAACAACCAACCCTGATCAGCAGGAGCGAAAAGTAGCTTAAACTACGCCAGATCCTGTCCAACAAATGGGGAGTAGCTCAATGCTTCGCCAGAGTATCGCTGCGCCAACTCCTGATCGCTGTATCTATCTATCAGCCTAATATATTCGTCTTCTCTGCTCATAATATGCTCTTTTTATAATGCTAAAGTATTTAGTAAGTTACTGTAAATAAAGCATATTATAGCATATTTTTGGTGATTCTGGAAGTGTTTTCAGTAAGTA
>JAAENG010000508.1 GCA_024224665.1 Chloroflexota bacterium
AAATATCACTTATTCTGCGCTTGTTTTCAAGCACCAACACGGCATAGCAGCTACTGGCAACCCTACCCAGGAGATAATGGCTCAGGCAATATCGGGAACAGGATGATAGGTTTAGGTTTAGGTTAAGGTGCTGGATTTCTTTTGGTCCGTTTTATGCCGTTTAGCGTCCTTTGGAGGCTACCACAGGGCAACATTCCCGTCCTACTTCACCTCTCTCCCACTGTAATCCCATGATCTACTATCGCTGCATTGCTGCCGTTCAGCGATCTTGCCTGAATAACGTCAAGGGAGTCGCTTCCTGCAATTCGTCGCAAACATTATTTTGACGCGATATCGGTCTTAGCCACTACGATTCTGCGCAATCCGTTCGGCGATAATATAAACAGCTTCAAGCTCGCTACAGTTCCGCTCGCGCATAATCGCCGCACGCTCAGCCTTCTCATGCTTCTCGGTCATAGCAAGTGCGAGTGATAAGGGTGGTGGCACGTTACGAAACAAAGCTTCGAGGTTATCCGAGAGCACCACGCCCTCAACATATTTACCCGGCTCCTTGCGCGCCGAGAGCAGCAGACTACGCTGCACATCGGTCAAATCCTTGAATCGGGCAATCTGTTCCACCTCTTCCTTGGGCATCACCAGGCACAACCACCACTCCATCATGTTGAGCATCTTGCGGCTGGCATCGGGGAAGTCTTCCAGGTTCTGGGTGGCGATCCAGAACCAGGCGCCGAGCTTGCGCCACATCTTGGTGATCTTGAC
>JAAENG010000509.1 GCA_024224665.1 Chloroflexota bacterium
ATACCAACGGCTCGCTGGATAGCACCTTCGGTAGCAGTGGCAAAGTCATCACAGACATCGGCACGCATGACGACTTTGTCTCAAGCATTATGGTGCAGAGCGATGGCAAGATACTGGTGGCGGGCACTAACGGTTTTGCCGATCCAACCTTTGCTCTGTACCGCTACGATACCAATGGCTTGCTGGATACCAGTTTCGGCACTAATGGCACACTCACCACGGACATCGGCGCAGGTAACGATGAGGGCAAAAGCGCTACGCTACAAAGCGATGGCAAGATACTGGTGGCGGGATACAGCCACAACGGCACCGATAATGACTTCGCCCTGGTCCGCTATAACGCCGATGGTTCGCTCGACACCGACTTCGATTCAATCAGCACCCTCGACGGTAACCCCACCTTCATTGAAGATGGCACGCCGGAGGTACTGGACGCCGATGTCGAAATTCGAGATACCGAACTTGATGCACTGAATGGCGGCAGCGGCAATTATGATGGTGCCAGTGTGACGCTTGCACGCAATGGCGGCGCCAATGGCGAGGATGTGTTTTCTGAAACAGGAACACTTTCAGCACTGACCGAGGGCGCTAGTTTTAACCTTGGTGGCCTTACCATCGGCAGGGTCACCACCAATAGCGCCGGCACTCTGGTACTGAGCTTCAACACCAATGCGACGACAGCACTGGTCAACTCTGCCATGCAGCAGATCGCCTATTCCAACTCCTCTGACGCACCCCCGGTATCAGCCCAGATCGACTGGAGCTTCGATGACGGTAACACCACCGACAGCCAGGGCACCGGCGGGGCACTGCAGGCGACCGGAAGCACAACGGTGACCATTACACCGGAAAACGATGAGCCTGTGGTCACCGCGAGCGGCGGAGTGACCAGCTATTCGGAACAGGCGACAGCGACGGTGATCGACTCGGCGATTACCATCACCGACCCTGATGGATACGATGGTACGGATCCCTCCGATCAGTACAACGCCAACATTAAGATCACCGGGAACTACGAGGCCACCGACATTCTCGGGTTTTCCGACACGGCGAACATTCAAGGAAATCAGGTCGGCGATACGCTGATCCTCAGCGTGATCGGCGGGCAGACGGCTTCGGTGGCAGAATTTCAAGCGGCCATACGCACTGTCACATTCTATAACAGCAGCGACACGCCGAGTGAACTGGATCGTACGATCAGTTTCTACTTTGACGATGGCGTCGATGCTTCCATCGCTTCCACCAAGACCGTTCAGGTCACCCCTGTCAACGACGCCCCATCATTTGGAGACGAAAACTCCCCCACTACTTTCTACGATCACACCATCGCCACCGGCAGTGACTTCCGAAATACGCAATCTAAAATTTTCTCCATCGATCTGGACCAGGATGGTTATATGGATGTTCTGGCCAACACATGGAGATCGGGCGAGCTTGTCTGGTTTGAAAACGATAATGGTACGGGTAATTTCATCGAACATAATATCGATATGCCGGGTGCGACCGGCCGCTTCACTGATATCTATTCCGCGGACATTAACGATGATACCTACCTGGATCTGGTTGTGGTTACTAGCACTCAACTCAGTTGGTTGAAGAACGATAGCAATCAGAGCTTTAGCTGGCAGCTTATCGATTCACTGGGTGATGGTCTATCGAGTGTCAGCGCCACCGATTTCGATGGCGATGGGCATATGGAAATTGTGTCTGCCTCCTCCAATAACGATACCATTGCCTGGTATAAGAATAACAACGAATCCTTTACACGTAACGTATTGACCTCGACTGCAGAGGGTGCCGCAACGGTCGTAACCGCAGATGTCGACAGTGATGGCTTCATGGATATCGTATATGCCTCAAGCGATGACGACACTGTTGCCTGGTATCAGTATCTCGGTGGAGATACTTTTTCTACCGAAAATATCGTTACCACAACATCCGATGGTGCCTATGGCGTGACCGTAGCAGATATGGATTCTGATGGTCATATGGATCTGGTCGTCACGGCTGCACGCATCGATGACAATGCCATAGAGTTGTATGAGAATAACGACGACCAAACATTTACCAGACATATCATCGGTAATAAAGTAACAAATCCTACGATTTGGCCGGTAGCCACCGGTGATTTTGATGGTGACGGTGATCTGGATGTGGTGGCTCCCTTTCCTGAGCTTGATCAAATGTCATGGTATGAAAATACTGGTGGCCATAGCTACACAGAACATATGTTCACCCAGAATGTCTACACTGCAAAGTCAATAGCGGTCGCCGACATTAATAATGACGGTAAACTGGATGTGCTGTCGGCCTCTTACTTCGACAACAAAATTGCCTGGCATGAAAATATCACTACCACCCTGGATGGCGTACCGGACTATACCGAAGACGATCCGCCGGTGGTGCTCGATGCCGATGTGGAAATCTTTGACGCCGAGTTGTCGGCGCTGGCTAACTTCGATGGCTCGAGCCTGACATTAGTGCGTGATGGCGGTACCAACGGCGATGACCTATTTTCGGCAACAGGAACACTCGTAGACCTGACCGAGGGCGTTAACCTTGAGGTAGATAGCACCCTCATTGGCACTGTCACCACCAACACTGGCGGCACCCTGAGATTAGACTTTGACAGCAACGCCACCCGAAGCCTGGTGAACTCAGCGATGCAGCAGATCGCTTATTCCAACAGCTCCGATGACCCACCAATCAGCGTGCGTATCAACTGGACATTTAACGATGGCAATACCGTAAATCAGGGCAGTGGCGGTGCAGAGCAAGTCATTGGGCGAACTACGATCTCAACCCACAATGTCAACGACGAACCGACACTGAGCGCCACCGGCTCTAATCCGACTTTCAACGAAGGCGGCGCGGCGGCCGGACTGTTTAGTGGTGCTTCGGTCTCGACCGTGGAAGCGGGTCAATCGATAAGGGGTTACACGTTCACGGTTACGAACGTCACCGATACGGGTAATGAGCAGATCACCATCGATGGCACCACCATCACCCTGGACGATCAGGAGTCCGGCACTACCAACGACTTCAACTACAGTGTTTCGGTAGCCGA
>JAAENG010000510.1 GCA_024224665.1 Chloroflexota bacterium
ACAGGTCTACAGGTCTACAGGTCTACAGGTCTACAGGTCTACCGGTCTACCGGTCTACCGGTCTACAAACACGACGGTGTATTGAGCATGATAAAGGCGGCGAAACGGCCTGATTTCCCGCCATCGCCACGGTGTGAGAAAAAGATATGGCGATGGCAGGATGTGCAAAGCCCGGCCACTTCGACCGAACCGACACCGGCATCTTGGAGTTGTGTGGCGTTGGCGGTCCAGAGATCCAGATGAACACCGCCCTCGTTAGAGGGGCGCGATAGCAACTGCTCAGGTTGCCTTTGGCTGCGCTCGATCGCTGACACTACTTCGGCGCCCACCTCGTAACAGCAGGGGCCAATGGCCGGGCCGACAGCAGCAACTATATCAGCGGGATCAGAACCGAACTGGGAATGCATCGCCTGCACCGTGGATTCGGCGCAACGGGCCACCGTACCTCGCCATCCAGCATGGGCGATGCCACAGGCGTGTTTGACCGGATCGAACATCAATATCGGCGTGCAATCAGCATAGCGCTGCGTAAGGGGCAATAGCGGGGTCGCCGTAATCATGGCATCCGCCCGCCCTGGGACATCCCCCATTGGCTCGGCGCCGGCGACCAACACCTTGTTGCCGTGCACCTGGTGGGTTGTCGCAAGATCGTCGCGCGGTATGCCGAACTGTAGGGTCCAGCGCCGGTAATTGGCCTCGACGTTAGCATCGTCGTCGCCAACCGCCCAACCCAGGTTGAGGGAATCCCAAGGAGGGGGGCTAACACCGCCATGCCGGGTAAACACAGCATGCTGTAGTTCTGGGTACGAATCCAGGTTCTGGAAACTGTAGTAGGGTATAGATCGACGGTTGTGGTAGATCATAATTGCTGAGAGCAGAACGAGGCTAACTTGGCCAGATCACAACTAAGATCCGAAGCCATTGGGATGTGTGGTATGCCATTGCCAGTCGGTCTCCACGATCTCGCGCAGGCCGTAACGTGGTTCCCAGCCCAGTACTTCACGAGCGCGGGTGTTATCAGCCCAGATAGCAATAGCATCGCCCGGCCGCCGGGGGCCAATCTCGAACTCGAAATCCCGGCCCGAGAACTCGCGCACCAGGTTCACGATCTCCATATTGCTGGATCCTTGGCCGGTTCCCAGGTTGAAGGCCATGCTTTGGCCGCCGTTCCACAGATAGTCGAGTGCAGCGATGTGAGCGCTGGCCAAATCATTGACATGAACGTAGTCGCGGATGTTCGTGCCGTCAGCAGTGGGATAATCATCGCCATTGATGTAAAAGTGTGGACGTTGGCCCAACACATACTCGATAAGACTGGGGATGATGCGAGCTGAGGGTTTGTAGTCATCTCCAATTCGACCGTCAAAGCTGGATCCAGAAGCATTAAAATAGCGTAGGGGGGTAAACTTCAGCCCCTTGAGTTGATCATACCATGCCATCACTTCCTCTGCCATACGCTTGGAGACACCGTAGACACTTTCGGGCTTGAATGTCTCCTCCTCAGTGACCGGTACGATTTCGGGCGTGCCGTAGACCGCGCAGGTCGATGAAAAGACCAGGTGTTTGACCCCGGCCACCGTCATTGCGTCGAGTAGATTGACACAGCCCTGGATATTGTTCTGAAAATACTTCCCCGGCTGTTCCATCGATTCAGCGACTTCGATATAGGCGGCGAAATGGATCACACCGGAGATATCAGGATGTGCCCGGAAAACATCAGCAATTGCGGCGGGATCGAGCAGATCGCCGACAATGACGGGGGCATTCTGTACAGATTGGCGATGGCCCTTGAGCAGGTTATCAAAGATGATGACTTCATAATTTTGGCGTTGCAGTTCACGAACGGTATGGCTACCGATGTAGCCGCAGCCGCCGGTTACTAAGACTTTTTTGGACAAATTCCTACCTCATATTTCTAGTTAAGATAACGAAATGGGCCGCGTCGATGGCTGATTGACAGACGCAGGTCTTAATTGGAGTATGCCATCCGTGAAACGAAAAGCCCAGTCTTCGTCACAGACCTGGCAAGTGAGACAGCCAGCGCTGTCGGGCGGACAGCTTGGGCCGATCTGCGAACGCTCTGCCAGACGCCATTCGTAATTAAAAAAGTTATCGCTGACGCCGCTCTCGACAATGTACCAGGGTGGTGTACTCGACCGATCGTATTCACCCAAAAAGGTTTCTCGCTCCAAACCCAGGTCAGACATCGTGGCCCAAAAATCACGGACTGTGAGCCGGGGTATTTGCAAAAGCACTTGGGCAAGGCGACGATCACCTCGTGCCAATACTCCCTGAACCTCTGCCCAAGCCGGCGAGTCGGAACGCACAGCGATCTTCTCTCGCCCAAGGCGCCGCTGAATAAAGGTCTGGCGTTTCTTGAGCGTCTTGGCGTCGGCCATCGCCATCCACTGAAAGGGCGTGTGCGCTTTGGGCACGAAGGGCGTGGCATTCATGGCAATACGCCGTTTGAACAAGCGCCGGGCTTTGCGCACGAAAGCAACCAACTCCTCTATATCTTCTTGTGTCTCGGTGGGATGGCCGACCATAAAGTATAATTTGATCTGGGGGAAATCGAGCGACGCCGCCAGTTCCACCGCTTGTAGCAACTGCGCTTCGGTCTGGGTTTTGCTGATAACATCGCGCAGGCGTCGAGAACCGGCCTCGGGGGCGATGGTCAGGGTCTGGGCGCCGCCGGCGCGCATGGCTTTGACAAGGGGCACGGAGATGGGGTCGACGCGCATGGACGAGACGCTGATCTCAGCGCCCATCTCGAACAATGCCGTCGCCAGATCATCGACTTGGGTGTGGTCAGAGACGGCGGCGGAGATCAGGCCCACACGCTTGTTTTGTTGCAAGCCTTTCTCGGCCCAATGCAGCAACTGCGCCAAGGGTTGTTCTCTGGGCGGGCGATAGACGTAGCCGGCCAGACAGAAACGGCAGCCCCGCCCGCAACCGCGGGCGATCTCCATGAGATGCATGCCCTTGAATTCTGTATCAGGTGTGTAGAGACTGCTAACTGGCGCGTATTTCTCAAGTTCGCGCACCCACAGACGCTCGATGCGATGAAGTGCGGCGGGTTCGGCGCCGTTGGCCTGTTCTTGCTCGGACATGGGTGGGATCAGAGCAGGCACGTAGAGGCCAGGCATGTGGTCGAGTGCAGCCAGCAGGTCGGGTCTGGGGGCATCGATGGCCTGGTGGAATAGTTCGACCAGATCGTCGATCACTTCCTCGCTTTCACCGATGACAATGGCATCGAAGAAGGGCGCCATAGGTTCGGGATTCATGGTGATGCCCGGGCCACCGGCGATGAGCAGCGGCCAGGTTTCGTCCCTATCCTCGGCCAGTGGTGGTACCCCGGCCTGCTTCAGCATATCCACCACATTGAAATAGTCCATCTCGTAGGAAATGGTAAAAGCCCAGACGCGTGCATCGGCCACGTACTTGCCCGATTCCAGGGTAAGCAGGGGACGCCCCGCTTGTGCTCCACCTTTATCCCAAAACACGCGCTCGCAGACCACGCCGGCGTGCTGGTTGAAGCGCCGGTAGAGGATCTGCAAAGCCAACGAACTCATGCCCACGTAGTAACTATTGGGAAAGGCCAGGGCAATAGGCAGCCGCCCGCCCCACTCTTTGTGAATGGCGCCGGTTTCTTTGGCCAAAAGTGCTTTTTGTTGGGAGCGGATGTTCCAGGTCATTCCTTATCGGCCAGCCCCATAACCAACACACGCTTCAGATCGGCGAGTTTGTATTCGCAAAGGAATCGCCTCTTGCAGTACCTCATCACGTATCAATGGATGTAAAGCCTTTTCTGTAACCACGTCTACCTCAACACCCAACAACGCCTCCAGATCTTGAATTAGGGCGATGCGATCTAAAAGGCTGCGGTTTGGGGCAAAGCTGACAAGCAGATCGAGATCGCTATCGGCGGTTGCATCACCATGAATCGTCGAGCCAAATACGCATACACTCTCCGCCCCATGCAGTTCGGTTAGGGCAAGGATCTGGCGACGATAGCGAGAGAGTGTGCCTAATGGCCCACCATGCCGCGGTGGCCTTTGTGATTTAGGGTGTGGTGGTTGCGTGGTTTCGTATTTCATAAAATGCGTTTGTCTTGGAAAATCTCGGAATTACGCCTGACAACTCTAGCATAGTGCAAATGTCTCGATGAATCAAGCATGAACGTACCACTTCGGCGGTTCCAAACAGGAATGATCGTCGCCACAGGGTCGTAGATTTCAGCAATAGTGGTTGTTTGAGTAAACCTGTTCTGCGATATCGGTCTTCAAATTATCAATTTCGTCGAGAAGTGTGGCTTGTAAATAGACCACACGCCAATTATAATATTCTGCATGAGGTTTATCGGCCATGTTTGTCAACCGTGAGCGTGAACTCGCTTTCCTGAACGATCTCGCCACCCGCCGCCATCCCGGGCCGGCTCAGCTTATACTGCTCTATGGACGGCGGCGCGTGGGGAAAACCGTGTTGCTGCACACATGGGCGCGGCGCAGCGACCTTCCCTTCTTCTATTGGGCAGCTGAAAAAGAGACCGCCCCTCAGCAACGGCGAAAACTGTATGCTAAGTTATTGGGCGTGCCTTTTGAGCAGGCCCCCATCTTTGCGAGTTGGTCCGAACTCTGGCAAGCCGCAGCAGTTCTGTTACGCGGACAACGCCGCATTCTCATTTTGGATGAATTGCCTTATGCTGCGGAGGCCGATCCAGCCATGCTCTCTGCCCTGCAACACGCGTGGGATCAACACCTCAAAACTAGCGAGTTGATCTTGGTGCTTTGCGGCTCCAACGTGCGCACCATGGAGACCTTATTGGCCCGGCAGTCACCTCTTTTCGGACGCATGACCGGTCAGTGGCTGCTGGAACCTCTCGCTTTCGCCGCCTTGACTTCCTTCTTCCCCACCTGGTCGCTAGAAGAACGGGTGGCGCTTTATGCCATGGTGGGTGGCATTCCCGCCTATCTGGAATGGCTAGACCCCAGGCGCTCGCTGGTAGAGAATATCCGACATGTAGTGCTGGCGCCAGGCAGCATGTTTGTGGCGGAGCCGCAGTTTCTCCTTTATGACGAGGTGAGGGAACCGCAAACGTATCTGGCCATTCTCAAAGCCATTGGCCGCGGGCATCACACCTTGAACGATATCAGCAATGCCAGTCTGGTGGGGAAAGCGCATCTTTCCATGTATCTCGCCACATTGCAGTCGTTGCGATTGCTGGAGCGACGCTTGCCGGTAACCATCCCGCCCACCCGGCTGCGGAAATCTCGCCAAGGTAGGTATCACTTCAGCGATCCCTATTTCCGTTTCTATTTCCGTTTTATCGACCCCTATCAGGCATATCTTCCTAGCGAGTCCGAACGATTGTTAGCCGGCGTCAAGCAGGGGTTGCGGGCCTTCGTGGGGCAGACCGCTTTTGAGCAACTGGCGCGGGAATGGCTGCGAAAGCAGGGGCGAGTAGAGGCGCTTCCTTTCGAGCCCGAAGCTGTTGGTAGTCATTGGAGCCGCCGCGTGCAAGTGGATGCGGTCGCTATCAATTGGCGGACGGGCGACATCCTGCTGGGAGAATGCAAGTGGATGGAAACGGCGATTGACCGCAAGGTGATCAGGGAGTTGGTGGAGGAGAAAACGCCGAAAGTGATCAAGGATTTGCAGGCATATGGCGAAGTATGGAACGTACATTATGCTTTGTTTGCGCGGCGGGGGTTCACCGATGCGGCCAGGGCATATGCGGAGAAGCGGCAGATATTACTGGTGGATTTGACGTTGCTTGATACCGTTTTGCAGAGGGAGACGTGATAGTCGGTTTCGGGTGTGATCTTGCCATTGAAGTAGTCAATCCACACTGTAGAATCAACGAGAAGCATCGGCTTCATGTTCCTCGTCGACGAAGCGACTCATCCGAGATGCCTCCATATCTCCCTCGCAGCGAAGTTCGCCGCGCAACTGCCGCACAGTAGCCTGCTCGACCAGGTCTTGATCGATCACGATGTTTGTGCGCACATTCATGAGCTGTCTCCAAATATGTGATGGAATCTGGAAAAGTCTGAAACGGCTGTCTGCCCCCCCGTAATGAAAGTTAAGTAAATAACTCAGTAATGTAGCCTATGCGTTTGCGAGGCCCGCACCGGGATGAATTCCCGGTGCTACGTAACAGCGCCCCTTGAAAGGGGCTGATTTGACACCCTAAGTGTCACAAAACGAGCCGA
>JAAENG010000511.1 GCA_024224665.1 Chloroflexota bacterium
GATACAAGCAATCTCATATTGGATCTTTGCTCCTCGCAATCACTGCTCGGAGCAAAGACCGCCTATGCCCTTTTAGCCTTTCTCCTCATTCAATTGTAAACGTGCTTCTTTATCTCTGTACCGGTTCCATGAACCATGCCGCAAATTCTCTTGTCCGCAACCGAACCCGCACCTGCTACCTGCTACCTGCCACAATAGGGCCTGATTTTCTCAGCGCAATCTGGGAACAACTGCCAGGCGCTTGATTTAGAACAGAGAAACTCAAATGTACGATCATATTCTGTTTGATGTCGCAGATAGCGTGGCCACGATCACGCTCAATCGTCCTGATAAGCTGAACGCCTTGACGACTGAAATGTCACGAGAGCTTGTATATGCTCAAAAGCAGTGTGCTCGTGAGTCGGGTGTTCGTTGTGTTGTGCTTACGGGAGCGGGCCGGGCTTTCAGCGCCGGACAGGACTTGCAAGAATTCCAGATGCTGGAGGGCAGGGCAACGGTCGGCGATCACCTACGGCGGGGTTACCACCGTGTTGTGATGGGATTTCGCCAACTGGAGAAACCGGTGATCGGCAAGATCAATGGCGTTGCTGCCGGGGCAGCCCTGGGTTATGCCCTGGCCACAGACCTACGCATTGCCTCTGACAAAGCCAGTTTCGTCCCCGCCTTTATCAGGATCGGACTGGCCCCTGACAGTGGTGTGAGTTGGTTTTTACAGCAACTGGTTGGGCCGGCAAAAGCGTTCGAGCTATTGGCCACCGGCGTGCGCCTAGACGCACAGGAGGCGTTGCGTCTGCGCATCATCAATCAGGTCGTCGCCCCCAAAGACCTGGACTCGACCGTCTCTGAGCTGGCCCAACGTCTGGTAATGGGCCCCACCCGGGGTATCGGCCTCACCAAAAGTGTGCTCAACAAGGCTGCCGGACACAACCTCGCCGATACGCTGGAGTACGAAGCCCAGATCCAAGATATCGCTTACAGCACAACCGACCACAAAGAGGACGTCGCAGCCTTCCTGGAAAAACGGCCACCGCAGTTTAGTGGACAGTAAGACTAATTTTCTGCAAATCGGCGTGCGACACGTCGGGAGGTACAAAATTATGAAGGCTGAATATGATTTCTCAAAAGGTAAGCGCGGGCCACTCCTTCCCAGTAAGGGGGAAACCCGGATTACTATTTATATTGACGACACGATTCTTGAGGAGTTTCGCTCAAGGGCAGAGGAAGCGGGAACAGGTTATCAAACGATGATAAATGATGCCCTCAGGGAATACCTAAGCCAGACTGCCGAAAAACCGGTGACAGAATCTATGTTGCGCCGTATTCTTCAAGAGGAACTTCCCAACATAGCATAGCTAAGGACCTGAATACTCAGCCCTAAGATCCGGCAAAGGCCACTGCAACACCACGCAAAGTATCAAACCAGGGGCTGGCCACGATACCAAATAACAAGGTGCCAAGTACGGCAATGGCAATAGCAATGCTCGCCGAATCGGGAATGGGGAGACGCACGCTTGACTCAGCAGTCGGCTCTTCCATAAACATCACCACCGTTACCCGCAGGTAATAGTAGGCGCTGACGGCGCTATTGATCACCGCGGCAACAGCCAGCCACACCCAACCACTATCCACCGCCGCCCCGAAAAGATAGAGCTTTCCGAAAAATCCGGCCAGGGGGGGGATGCCCGCCAACGATAACATGAAGATCGCCATCGATACAGCCAGCAAGGGTTTGCGTGTGAAAAGTCCCCTGGCATTATCGAGAGTAGCATCCTGTTCAGCATTGGGGTCCATGCGTTCCATCAGCGAGACAACGGCAAAGGCGCCGATGTTCATAAAACCGTATGCAAAGAGGTAGAACATAAGCGCCTGCATACCGGCTGCAGTACCCGCCACAATACCAATAAGCATGTACCCTGCCTGTGCAATCGAACTGTATGCCAGCATGCGTTTGATGCTACGTTGGCGCAAAGCTGCCAGATTCCCCCAGGTCATCGTTAGGAGCGAGAGGATCGCTAGTGCCATCGCCCACCACTCGTAAGGCACGCTGAGCGTAGCTTGCAACACCCGGAATAGCGCCACAAAAGCAGCCGCCTTGGTGCCCACGGACATAAAGGCCGTCACCGGTGTGGGCGCACCCTGATAGGCGTCGGGCGCCCACATGTGGAAGGGCACGGCCGCGATCTTGAAACCAAATCCAACAAGCAGCAGGGCCATTCCGGCCAACATCAACAAACCCCCGGTACCCAGGATGGCGATATCGCTCAAGTAAGTGCTGCCGGTATCACCATACAGTAAGGCCATGCCATAAAGCAGAAAGCCTGAAGCAAACGCGCCTAGCAGGAAATACTTGAGCGCGCCTTCTCCGCCGGCCAGTTGTCCACGATGAAAACCGGTCAGAATATAGAGCGCAACCGACAGGATTTCCAGGCTGACGAACAGGGTAATCAATTCGATAGATTTGCCCAAAAACATCATACCCGCCACAGCCAGTAATAATAGCGCGTAATATTCACTGGTCATACGGGTAAAGCGTGTCAGATATTCCCACGACATAAGCACTGCCAGGAGGGCGGCCAAAATGACGATTAGACCCAGCAGACGACTGAGTTCGTCATCTACAGCCATGTTGGAAAAATCAATAGAGGGCAAGCCGATAGCGGCAATGTTGATGACGGCGGCGATACCCAATCCAACCAGCGTCAAGATCGCCATCAGGTGGCCGCGTGTTCTTTCTCCCGATGTTGCCAGGATATGGGTGAAATCTACCACCATGATCACCAATGCGGTGACAATGATGATGGTCTCAGGTAGAATTGCGTAGAGATTGAACGAAGATAGGTCCATTTGAGCAATCAGGGAAGGAAGCTAACAACCGTATCCGCGTTCACGCTTTGCATGAGCACATCTACGGCAGGGTTGATTTTATCGAGGAAGAGGTTGGGGAACAGGCCAATGAGGAAGAAAAGAAATACCAGGGGAACCAAAACCCAGACCTCACGGGGCGTCAGGTCGGTCAGTTTCTGATTTTTTTCGTTATCCAGCGGGCCGAAAAGCATGGCCCGAGCCGCTGTGAGTAGATACCAGGCAGCGAAGATGATGCCAACGGTGGCCAGGATCGCCCAAGCGGGATTGACCTGGAAGGCGCCGAGCAGAATGGAGAACTCACCCACGAATCCGTTGAGCCCGGGCAAGCCGACCGACGCCATGGCCACAACGATAAAGAGGCCGCTGAAGATCGGAACCACTTTCCATAAGCCGCCGAAGTCAGAGAGCTGGCGCGTGTGCCGGCGGTCGTAGATCATGCCTACCAGCAAGAACAACGCCCCGGTGGACAGGCCATGATTCACACCTTGTAGCACCGCCCCCGAAAGCCCTTGTTTGGAGAGACTGGCCACGCCCAGCATCACAAAACCAAGGTGGGCGATGGAGCTATAGGCCACCAAGGATTTCACATCTTTCTGTACCAAAGCAACCAAAGCGCCATAGAGGATGCCGATGATGGCAATGGCCGCCAGAATCGGTGCGAAGCTGGCGGTGGCATCAGGGAACAGAGGTAGACAAAAACGCAGGAAACCATAGGTGCCCATTTTAAGCAACACGCCGGCCAGGATCACAGAACCGGCGGTCGGGGCTTGCACGTGGGCATCGGGCAACCAGGTGTGGAAGGGGAACAATGGCACTTTGACCGCAAAGGCCAGGGCGAATGCCAGGAACGCCAACATCTGCAAAGTTGGGGCGATCGTCGCATCCTGTAAGACCGTCCAATCGAAACTGCCGGTCTGCCAATAGAGGACTAGAATGGCGATCAGCATCAACGCTGAGCCCGCCATGGTGTAGATGAAGAACTTCACAGCTGCGTAGACCCGATTCTTGCCGCCCCAGCGCCCGATTAGGAAATACATCGGGATCAGCGAAAACTCCCAGAAGATGAAGAAGAGCACCAGGTCCAGTGAGAGGAACACCCCAAGCATCGCCGTCTGTTGTAACATGATCAATGCCATGTAGCCTTTAATATTTTCCTGGATATTGCGCCAGGAAAAGAGGACGACGATGGGGCCGAACAAAGTCGTCAACAGGACGAGAAACAGGCTGATGCCGTCGACAGCGAGATGGTAGTTGATGTCGAACTGCGGTATCCAGACGAAGAATTCTTCAAATTGCATGCTGCCGTTATCGACCCAGCCGGCCAGCAAAGCCAATGAGATGATGAAATCCAGCAGCAAGATCGCCAGGGCGGCAACCTTGACCGCCCGATGACTGAAGAGTATCAGGAGGAGCAAGGCGCCGAGGACAGGCAGCCAAACGATGATGGAAAGGAGGGGTAGTGAGGTCAAGTCCATAATGTGACTCTAAACAGGCACAATAAAAGCTATCCGATCAATAAAAAGTAGGCGACTAGGGCGACGACACCGACGAAGAGAGAGAGCGCATAGAGGCTGATATAACCACTCTGTAAATGAGCGACGCCCTGGCCAAGGGCCACCGTCACCCGACCGGCGCCGTTGACGATCCCTTCGATGATGGCGCGATCACCGATGTTGTAGAAGAAACGGGCGATGGCACGAAGCGGTCTCACAATGAGGAGGTCATAGATCTCATCGAGCCAATACTTGTGCTCCAGGACAGGTTGCAAGGGGCTGAAGAGACGCTGTAACGCCAAAGTCCAGCGAGCTTGTTTCATGTAACGTGCGTAGGCAATGAAAATGCCAATCAGTGCCGTGATACCGGATGAGACAAACAACCCAATCACAAGGGATCGGTCGCCGACCAGGTGGCGCATACCTTCTAGCGCCGGTTCCAGCCATCCTTCGACGAGATTGCTGTGATCAAGCCCGGCCAGTTCACCGATAATGCTCGGAATTCCCAGGAGACCGCCAAAAATGGCTCCGAACGCCAATATCCACAGCGGTGCCGTCATGCCTCGCGGCTGCTCATGAGCGATTTCGTAGAGATGTTCATCCCGTGGTTTGCCATGAAAAGCTCTGTAAACGGCGCGAAATGAGTAGAATGCCGTCAATAAGGCCGTGAATAGCGCAATTGCATACAGAGGTTTTGATTGCAGATAGGTACCGAACAGGATCTCATCCTTGGACCAGAACCCGGCCATCAGTGGGAATCCGGCCAGTGCCAGTGACCCGATCAGGAATTGGGCATAGGTTTTAGGTAACTTCTTCTTTAAGCCACCCATCAAGTCGATGTTTAATTGGCCGTGCAAAGCATGCATGACCGAACCAGCGGCCAGGAATAGAAGCGCCTTGAAAAAGGCATGTGTGGCCAGGTGGAACATAGCAGCCACATAGACGCCCATCCCCACTGCCAAAAACATGAATCCAAGCTGGGAAATGGTGGAGTAGGCGAGAATGCGTTTGAGATCAGTCTGCACGAGCGCGATACTGGCGGCGACAAGTGCAGTGAGGGCGCCGCCCCAGGCGATGATCGTCATGGTGGTCGGGGCCAGCTCCAGCAGTGGGCTTGAGCGTACAAGCATGTAGACGCCCGCCGTGACCATGGTCGCGGCATGAATGAGGGCGGACACGGGGCTGGGACCTTCCATGGCGTCGGGCAACCACACGAACAAGGGCAGTTGTGCCGACTTGCCGGTGGCAGCAAAGAACAAAAGCAGGGTGACACCGGTCAAAGCAGCGATCACAGCGGGCGAAGCGTGCTCTAGCGCCTCGAAAATATCCCCAAATGCCAGACTACCCGCCTCTTTGCCAAAGAGCAGAAACAACCAGAAGATAGCAATCGCCAGGCCAAAGTCGCCGACGCGGTTTACCAGAAACGCTTTCTTGGCGGCATCAGCCGCAGCCGGCCGGTGAAACCAAAACCCGATCAATAGGAACGAGGCCAGGCCCACTCCCTCCCATCCCAGATAAAGCATGACGTAGTTGTTGGCTAATACCAGCGCCAGCATCATCAGGATGAAGAAGTTCATGTAGGCGAAGAAACGGCCATAGCGGCGCTTGCCCAGCGGCTGATGCTCATCGTCGAGTTTCATATACTGCGCAGCATAAAGATGGATGACGGCGCCTACACCGGTGACGACCAGCGCCATCAGAACAGACAGCGGGTCGATCAGCATCGTCATATCGATCTGCAGATCGCCGATAGATATCCATTGCCAAAGGGGTATTTCGACGTGGCGAGCCTCTTCTGGCAAACTGGTGATGCTGACATACAGTCCCAGCGCCACTACAAATGCAGCCAGGACAGCGGCATTAGCAACAGCTGCGGAGACTCTACGACCAAGACGTCTTCCCAAGAAGATATTGGTCAGGGCACCCAGAGCGGGGAAGAGAAGGATGAGCCAGGCGTAATTGAGCATAATGATGGCGGTCTTAGTAAGTCAAATAGAGTAGGTTCAGCATATCCAAAATGTGGACTGGTGGTGAGTTAGTAGACCGGATACCTGTAGACCTGTAGACCGGGATTTGCCGCTAAGGCGTAAATGGTGGCGCAATCTGCCAGGTTTCCCGGTATTCGGATTTCCTGGTTTACCATTTTAAAAGATTGATTTCGTCTACATTGGTGGTGTCTTTGTGGCGGACAATAGCCATAACGATCGCCAGACCCACAGCCACTTCCACGGCTGCGACAGCCATCACCACAAACACAAATACCTGGCCGGTGAGGTTGCCCCACATATTGGCTAAGGCAATCAACGACAGATTGACACTATTGAGCATCATCTCGATGCACATAAAGATGATGATGACATTCCGGCGCGCCAGAACACCGAGCACGCCAATGGTGAACATCACGGCAGCGAGGATCAGGTAAAAGGTCGTCGGTACCATCAGATTCTTTCCTCGTTAAGGTCCTTATAACTGCGTGCCAGCACAACGCCTCCTAGCATACCTGCCAGCAGCAAGATCGAGGCCAGTTCAAAGGGCAGGAGATAGGTTGTGTAGAGCACGCTGCCCAGGGCCTGGACACTGCCATCGCCTGGCGCACCTTTGGCTACAGTATCTACAGGGATAGATTGTCCGATTATGAAGACGATGGCCAGTAAGAAGACAGCCGTCAATACAGTGCCGACAACACGGGCATAGCGCCGACTGCCGCCGCGAATATCGCTTGTGTGCCCACCAATGAGCATGATTACAAACAGGAACAGAACGATAATGGCCCCGGCGTAGACGATGATCTGGACAACACCCAAGAACTGGGCGCCCAGAAGGATGTACATGCCGGCGATGCTCGCAAAGTTGAGCAGCAAATAAAGGGCGCTGTGTACGGCGCTACGGCTGAATACAACGCCCACAGCGCCAATCAGGGCAACAAGGGCCATGACGGCAAATAGCAGAAAGGGGGTCATGTACCAATCTCACTCTCTTAGGCATCCGGGCGGATGACCGTGTTGGCTTCCGGCGGATTGAGTAATTCTTTCTTGGTGAGGATAAGATCGCGGCGTTCGTAGCTGGCAGTATCGACAAAGTGTCCCAGCACGATAGCTTCGGTTGGACAGGCCGCCTCACAGTCACCGCAGAAAATGCAGCGCAGGAGATTGACCTCGTAGGTTTTGGCGTGTCGTTCGCCTGGCGATATGGGATTCTCGGGCTCGTTTTCTTCTGCCTCGACATAGATAGCGCCGGTAGGACAGGCAGCTTCACACAGGCAACAGCCAATGCAGCGTTCGAGTCCACTTTCGTACATCCGCAACTCATGGCGGCCACGGAATCGTGGGTATACGGCCATGGGCTCTTCGGGATATTCGACCGTGACCGGCGGTTCGGTCACGATAATCTTGAGGGTGACACCCATTGCTTTAGCGATTTCGCGGGTACCGGTGTAAACATCCTTGAGTCCAGACATGGTGTGTGCGGGAAAAGAGAAGATTAGTTAGGTTGAATTGCTAGTAACTGTGCCCAAATTGTATTGGGATAATGAGTTTGGTTGGGGCAGGCCGCAAGAAGCGGGTCGCAGGTACGAAATTGCTGGCAGACAAGGTTGGACGTGCCACTTGCCACTTGCCACCCAGGCGCCTAAATACCTGACGCCACAACGACAATAACAGCTGTTACAACTAGATAGCCAATCGAGACCGGCGTCAGGAATTTCCAACAGAATTGCAGGAGCTGATCGTAGCGAATACGGGGGACACTGGCGCGCACCCAAAGATAGAGGAACAGGATGGCGATGATCTTGACCACCAGCCAACCGAAGCCGATGATAACGCCGTGCCAGGCGCCGGGGACGACAAAGGGGCCGTTCCAGCCACCGAAAAAGAGCGTGGCCATGAGGGCGCTGCCGGTGATCATACTGATGTACTCGGCCATGAAGAACAGGGCGAACTTGATGCCGCCATACTCTACCTGGAATCCGGCGATCAACTCATTTTCGGTCTCTGGCAAATCAAAGGGACTGCGGTTGCTTTCGGCCAACATACAGATGAAAAACAAAGGGAAAGCCAGCCACAACCACAACCACAACCACCAGGGTCGATCCATGGCGACGATCTCGCTCAATCGCAAGGTGCCGAATTCTCGGCCGATATTGGTCGTCAGCAGGATAGCGACAAGAAGAATGCCCAAGGGCAACTCGTAGCTAATCATCTGTGAGGCCGTTCGCAACGCGCCTATGAGTGAATAATTATTGTTGCTGGCCCACCCCCCCAGGATGATGCCGTAAGTGGCAACACTGGTGATAGCGACGATGTAAAGCAATGCCACATTGACATCGGCCACCGCGAACGAAAGGTTATAGCCAAAGACCGTTAGATCAGGAGCAATGGGAATGACGGCAAACACCACCAAGGCGGGGATCAACGAAAGGGCCGGGGCAATAACATAGACGATCCGATCGACGTGGTCCGGGATAATCTCCTCCTTAAAGATCGCCTTGACTGCATCGGCAATGGGTTGCAACAGGCCATAGGGTCCGGCGCGATTAGGACCGAGACGCGCGTGGAAACGGCCAAGGATCTTACGCTCGTAATAGGTGAGGTAAGCGAAGCCCAAGAGCAGAAGGACGATCAGCACCAGACTTTTGACGGCGGATATGATGATGAGGGTCATTGGACGATAAACATGGAGACTGTGAGGCTTAATTAACTTGCTTTTCTTATGGCCACGCAGGTACGCGGCACATTGCTGTCAAACAGGACACCGACCGGAGCGTTGTTCAACGAATAAGGGACAAACACCGAGCCGGGTTTAATGGCGCTGTCGATATGAAGTCGTGTGATGATGGAACCGGCCGTTGACAGGATCTCGATCTCATCCTCCTGTTCGAGCTTGAGTTCAGCGGCGTCGGTGGGGTGCAGTTGCGCTGCTCGGATACCCAGATATTCTATGCCAGCGGTTGAGGCGATCATCGCTCCACTATCCCACAGCATGGCGCCGGTAACGAGTCGATACGGATACTGAGCGCTGGTATTGTCGAACGCCCCTCCCTTGTGGGCTTCGAATTCTCGTACAACCGGCAGCGCATCTCGTGGCCACTGTTGGCCGCTTTCGCCCAGGCTTTCCCAACTGAAAGCATCGTAATATTGAATGGCCTGGGCGATCTCGGCGAATATCGCCTCGACCGAGAATGTTTCCCAGGCGGCGGAGGCTTCGTCAGCGTAGTGGCGGGCAATATGCATGAGAATGGCCCAATCGGCTACTGATTTGCCCAGAGGACGCACCGCTTGAGGCGCGCGTTGCACACGCCTTTCTGTGTTCGTGAATGAGCCCGAACTCTCGACATAGGATGCGGCCGGCAAGACAACATCGGCAAGACTGGCGGTCTCGGTCAAGAACAGGTCTTGCACGACCAGAAAATCCAGCGCTTGTAATGCGGCGCGATCAGCCGGTTTTTCGCCCACGGGATCAGCGCCCATAACATACATGGCTCGTATGCTACCCCGGGCCGAGGCGATCATGCTGCCGTACGACAATCCCGGCTTGGCAGAGATTTTCGTTTGCCAAAGGCTTTCGATCCGGGCGCGTGCTGCATTAGCATTCAAAGGACGGCGACCGGGCAATTGGTCGGGTAGCAAGCCCACATCACCGGCGCCCTGTGTATTGGCCTGCGTATGTAAAAAGCCAAGGCGATCACCATGGCCACTGCTCACGATCCAGTTGGTCAGTGCGATGACGATATCCTTGGCGCCCTGCCCCCAAGCG
This sequence comes from Chloroflexota bacterium, assembly GCA_024224665.1. GTDB lineage: Bacteria > Chloroflexota > Anaerolineae > J102 > J102 > PIVW01. The sequence continues at coordinate 10,110 of JAAENG010000511.1, forward strand.
TAGTCCGTTCCATAGGCAATAAAAGGTCGCTCTGCTCCGGCCAGGATTCGAGCTGCTTCGGCAATCGACTGCTCTGATATGTCTTGTGAGCTTGTTTCAGCTTGCAACCAGAAGGGCAGAGGTTCAGAATCATCTTCCTGTTCCTGTTTTAGGGCTGCGCGGGTGAGGGCATCGAAAAGGGCGACTTCGGTTCCGGGGTAAGGATTGAGGAAAATGCCCGGGTACTTGCACAATTCGGTGCGGCGAGCATGGATGATGATGAACCTGGCGCTCTGGCGAATAGCCGCTCGTTTGAGGAAAGTCGCTAAAACCGGCATCTCTTCGACGGGATCACAGCCCATCAGCACGATGACATCAGGGTCTTGAGCGTCGCTCAGGGAGGGCAAGCCGTGCGGATCGGCCAGCAGTGACGATCCTTCACGGAAATCAACATTGTTGCTGCCGACCAACCCCCGCATGAATTTACCGAGCAGGTAGTTGGCCTCATTGCATAGTTTAGCCGAGCCCAGGGCGCCAACAGCTTCGGGGCCCTGGAGCTGAACCGTGTTTTTGATACCATCGACCACACGCTGAATCGCCTCTTGCCAGGAAACGGGTTGCAATGCGCCATCAATGCGGGCGAGTGGCTCGGTCAGGCGTTCGGGGTGTTTGGAGAAGCCAATCCCAAAACGACCTTTGTCACAGATCCACTCGTCGTTGACAGCGGCATGCTCACGCGCTACATTGCGCCGTACTTCATGGGTGCGGCTATCGATATAGAGGTTGCAGCCCTGGCCGCAATGGGTGCAGATCGAGGGAGTGCGCTCCAGTTCCCAAGGGCGATATCCAAAGCGAGAGACATGGTTGGTCAGTGCGCCTACGGGGCAGAGGTCGATGATCGAGCCACTGGTGTGGGCGTCGAGTACGGTACCGGGGAACTTCTCGATGACGGTCTCTCCGCCGCGGTGGAATAACCCGAGCTGGGGTTTGTCCTCCCACTCTTGGAGATAGCGAATACAGCGCCAGCAGACGATACAACGTTCTTGATCCAAAAGGATGAGATCGCTCAGGGGGTAGTTTTTGGCGTTGTGCGTCTTCTCTTCCCAGAAGTGCGATTTCCCCGGCCCATGTTCCATTGTCTGATTTTGCAGCGGGCACTCTCCCCCTTTGTCACAGATGGGGCAATCCAGGGGGTGATTGATCAACATAAATTCCAGTGTCCCCCGGCGGGCATCGACAGCCTTATCGGACATGTAATGGAAGATAGCGCCTTCATTCACAGGTGTTGTGCAGGCAGTAACCAGCGCCTTGCCACGCGGATTCTCGCTCTCCACCATGCACATGCGGCAGGCGCCCAGCGGATCTAATTTGGGATGCGAGCAGAATACAGGGATCTCGATGCCGGCACGGGCTGCGGCGTCGGTAAGTAGCTCGCCCTTTATGGCCTTGATTACCTGGCCGTCGATGGTGATGGTGATCCAGTCGGACATGGGTTTGGGAGTGACGTAGATTGGGGGTGGAGGGTGTTGCGTATGACTGGTTGGTTGCGTGTTGCGTGTTGCGTAGGTCGTCTTGAGTAATTTGGGAGCATCGATGTCAATGTGCTTCTGCAATGCAGAGCAAATTAATCATCGAGGACATTCTCTAGGGGTTTTCCCGCGTAGGCCCTGTAGATTGGGCGGGCGGGGATTTTGGGCTTGGCGCCTTCGGGGTTGGTTTCTTCGATGTGAGCTTTGAATTCGTCGCCGAAGAGGAATAAGGTGCTGCGCACGCCCCATACCGAGGCGGGGCCAAAGGGGCAGAAGGACTGCTGATCGATGTACTTGCTGATGTGTTTCAAGCGGTCGAGATCGGCAAGCGTGCCTTCTCCGTTCTCGATTCGCAAGAGGATTTTTTCCATCCAACCGGAACCCTCTCGGCAGGGCGTGCATTTGCCACATGATTCTTCACGGTAAAAACTGACCATGCGTCGTGCAACAGAGACGATATCCTCACCCTCACAGATGACGATGACGCCGCCCGAGCCCAATAACGAGCCTGCTGCCTCACATGATTCGAAGTCGATACCTACGTCGAGGCTGGCCGAGGGCAGATGGGGCATGGAGAGACCGCCGGGTACAATGCTCTTGATCGGGCGGTCGTCGACCGTGCCGCCGGCCAGATCGTAGATCAGTTCGCGCAGGGTCAGGGCATATGGGATCTCATATACACCCGGTTTCTTCACCTGACCACTAAGACATACGAGTTGGAAACCGGGGCTGCGTTCTGTCCCCCACTGCCGATACCATTCCGCCCCATGCTCTAGCACGTGGCGAACATGCGTGATGGTTTCGACATTGTTGACGATGGTGGGTTTGGCATAAAGCCCGGCCACAGCAGGGAAGGGGGGTTTCAGGCGAGGATGCCCGCGTCCACCTTCCAGCGAACTGAGCAGAGCGGTCTCTTCACCACAAATGTAAGCGCCGGCGCCGGGATGGACGGTGACTTCTAGATCGAAGTCTGTCCCCAAGATGTTCTCGCCCAAAATACCTTCTGCTTTTGCTTCTGCGATAGCTTGATTGAGTCGCTCTTGAGCGAAGATGTACTCGCCGCGCACATAAATAAAGGCATGGTTCGCCTGGATCGCCCACGAGGTACAGATAATACCTTCGAGCAATTGATGCGGATCATATTCCACGATCAGACGATCTTTGAATGTGCCCGGTTCTGATTCATCGCAATTGGCGACGAGGTAACGAGGATAAATGTCTTTGGGAACAAAGCCCCATTTCACCCCGGCCGGAAAGCCCGCTCCCCCACGTCCGCGTACGCCGGCCTTCTTGACCATCTCGGTGACTTCGGCCGGTTCCATTGCCATTGCCTTACGAGCGGTCTCGTATCCTCCATCCGCCAGATAGGAATCCAATGTATGGCTATCGGGCTTATCGATGCGCGCCAGCAAGAAATTGGTTTCAGGATGATGGTCGTGATGATAGGGTCCGGCAGGGTCGCGTTCGAGGGGCAGATCGTCGTTGTCGAGCAAGTCGTCCAGCATGACCTCGACTTGCTCGCGTGTCAGGTTTTCGTAGTATCGCCCCCACTCCGTCTGGCTTTTGCGCGCAAACAGCATGGGTGCGGTAGCGCAGGCCCCCAGACATTCCATGTGATCCAGCGTGAAATTCCCATCCTCAGTTGTTTCTCCAAAACCGATGCCAAGACGCTCTTTCAGATAATCTGCGACTTCGTTGGCGCCGCGCAACATGCAGGGCACATTTGTGCAGATTTCTAGATGGAACTTGCCCTTGGGTTCCTTGTAGAACATGTTATAGAACCCGGCGATGGCATAGACCTCCATGGGTTCCATGTCGAATAACCTGGCGACCTCATCCAAGGCTTCGTTGGGTAACCAGCCGATTTGGCGCTGGGTCACATAGAGTGCCGGGAGGATTGCCGAACGAGCACGGGGATACCGTGCCATCAGGGCTTGGATTGCCGAACGGGTGGAATCGGAGAGCATAAGGACGAATGGGATTAAGGTTGAGGTTCGGGGTCAGGAAATCGCAGGGCGCCTCTCTTTAGCGATCAACATCACCCAGAACGATATCGATGGTGCCGATAACGGTGACGATGTCCGAGAACAGATGACCTTTGCACATGAGTTCGATAACCTGGAGATTGGAGAAACTGGGCGTACGTACGCGACAACGGTAGGGATGAGGTCCACCGTCTGAGACAAGATAGACACCCATCTCACCTTTAGAAGCTTCGACACTGTGGAAAGCTTCGCCCGCAGGGGGGCTGAATCCTTCGGTGAAAAGCTTGAAATGATGAATGACCGCTTCCATGCTCTGATCCAGCAATTCACGTTTGGGCGGCGCGATTTTGGGATCGTCTATCAAGAAATGGCCATCTGGGAGGCTGTCCAGTGCCTGGCGGATGATACGAACCGATTGTCGCATCTCTTCTAGGCGTACCAGGTATCGAGCGTAGCTATCACCTTCTGGGAAACAGGGGATATCAAAATCATATTGATCGTAACCGCAATAAGGCTGGGCCTTGCGCAGATCGAACTTGACGCCACTGCCGCGCAACATAGGGCCTGTTACACCATTGGCGATGGCATCCTCACGGCTAATATAACCGATACCATCCAAACGGCCGCGCCACACGGGATTTTCAGTGAGCATACGCTCGTATTCGTCAAAACGTCGCAAGAGGATATCGAGCAGTTCACGCACCCGGGGCTCAAAGGCCGGGGGGAAATCTGCGGAGACGCCCCCAACGCGTAGATAGGATGTGGTCAGACGGGCGCCACAAACCATCTCGAAAAGATCGAGGATATCCTCGCGCTCTCGGAAGGCGTACATCAGTACTGCCAGCCCAGTGCCGCCTACATCCAAGGCATGGGTGGCGAGCCAGACCAGATGGCTGGCGATGCGCTGTAACTCGCACACGATCACACGGATAGCCTGCCCCCGCGGCGGCGCTTCGACGCCCAGCAATTTTTCTACCGAGAGACAGTAGGCCAGGTTGTTCTGCATGGCCGAAACGTAGTCCATGCGGTCGGTGTAATAGACGAAATCCTTGTAACGGACGTGTTCACCTTGTTTTTCGAAACCACTGTGCAGATACCCAATATCCGGCTGAATGCCCATCACCCGTTCGCCATCGAGTTCGACGATCAGGCGCAGCACACCATGGGTGGCCGGGTGTTGCGGCCCCATGTTGATGACCATGTGCTTGCTGTCCATGCTCGCGGGCACCGGCTCAGGATGCTGCTCCATTTGCATGATCTGCTTGCCCAGATGTTCGAACTCCTCATCTTCCCAGGTCACGGTAAAGGGGACGCGTTCGCCACCCAAAGGCATATCTTTGCGCAGGGGGTGCCTTACCCAGTCATTGGGCATGAGGATGCGGCGCAGGTCGGGATGTCCTTTGTAGGTAACGCCGAACAGATCGTATGCTTCACGCTCATGCCAGTTGGCTGCCGGCCATATATCTGTCACGCTGCGAGCGACAGGTTCATCCCCACCACCAAAAGGCACTTTCAACTGCAACAGGTCGCCTGAGCGATCCAGCGAACGAAGCTGGTAAATGCCGTGGAAGCGCGCTTCTCTGATGCGCGCTTCTCTGACGCGTGCTTCAAAACCTTTGCCTTCCGGCAGGTTCAGGCGGTCGACAACGGAGAGATCGCTCAATAAGTCGTAGGATAAATCGGGCGTATCACGCAGGTATCGCCCCACATCATGTAAAGCGTCTGCCTCGATGGTGACGATGGGGGTATCTCGGTAGATTGTGCTTTCGAGTACAGCTTCGGGAAAGGCTTCGCGCAATGCGCCAATGGGGTCGGTCATGGATGGCGGGACTTCAGAGAGGGTAGTCGGTACGTGCAGCGGTGCAAGGCTGGCGGTTATTCAGGCAGTGACGGCAGATCAGAGAAAGCGGAGGCTACGATGATCTCCGGTGTTTTCGTGTGGTCGGTCAGTTTCTCTTGATCGATTTTTGCCTGCAATTGAGTCAGGGCGTACAGTAGGGCTTCAGGGCGAGGTGGGCATCCGGGGACATAAACATCGACGGGGATGATCTTGTCTACACCCTGTACGATAGCGTAGTTGTTAAAGGGCCCACCGGCACTGGCGCAGATACCCATAGCAATCACCCATTTGGGTTCGGCCATCTGATCGTAGAGCCGCTTGATCACGGGCGCCATCTTGTTGCTCACCCGACCGGCGACGATCATCAGATCCGCCTGGCGGGGCGAGCCGCGAAACAACTCGCTGCCGAAACGAGCGATATCATGTCGCGCCGTCCCCGCCGTGATCATCTCGATAGCGCAGCAAGCAATACCAAACAGCAGCGGCCAAACCGAATTTTTGCGACTCCAGTTGACGGTAGACTCCAGGGTGGTGGTGATAACGCCGCTGTTGGAAAGGTGAGATTCAAGGCCCATAGATTGGGTACTCCGAGTGGTATGTGTTAGTCGATGAAAATAGGACGCGTGGTGGGATCGGGCATGCAGTGGCAAGCATCCAGTTCGTGCAGCATATTTCCTTTACTCCCATTCAAACGCTCCTTTCTTCCAGACATAGATGTAGCCGATCAGCAAGATGATGACGAAAATGCCCATCTCGATGAGGCCAAACAGGCCGAGCTTGTTCAGTGTCACGGCCCAAGGGTAGAAGAAAATGACTTCAAGATCGAAAATGATAAACAGCAGGGCAACCATGTAATACTGGACGGGAAAACGTCGTCTGGCATCGAAGAAGGGGATCATGCCTGACTCGATAGGCTCCTGCTTCATTTTGTTGGGATTCTTCGGCCCCAATACCGATGGCAGAATGATGGCAATCGCAGCAAAGATGGAGGCGATGACAAATAAGACAAGCAGTGGAAGATATTCGAGTGCCATTGATACTGCGCTCACTGGTGATATGGACTTAGGACAGAATAACATGCGCAGTTACGTCCTGAATTGACTGCAGAGTTTCGCATGTTATTGAATTCTCAGTCCTAAGGGAAGCAGAGGTACAAAGTCCCGTGCATTCTATCACGAGCGAAATTTTACTGTCAATTAACCCTTAGTTTGGTACCCTGTTGCACAATCAGAGTGCGACTATCGCCCAAAGGGGTTCGCCAGTTCACAGTAGGCGGTTTATGTCGCCGGGACCGCTGTTCAGAAACGCTAAAGCGCCTAGCAATTGTTCCCAGACAGCGCTGAGAAAATGAGGCCCCATTGGGGCAGGTAGCAAGTAGCAGGTCGCAGGTGCGAGTGCGGTTGCAGACACGGTTGAACTTGCCACTTGCAAACCTACCACTTGCCACAAACATCGAAAAAAAGTTGTCGATAATTTTGAGTAAACGCTTAC
>JAAENG010000512.1 GCA_024224665.1 Chloroflexota bacterium
CTTACTCATCGGGACGTGATGTATATCAACTATGATTATTGACTGGTTTTCTTTGCCACATTCTCGCACATTGCGCCCTCCAAATACAAGCATCAAAAACAGTAAAGAATACCTCCGTTTTCCTTAACTGTCCACTGCTTGGTTTTTGTCAAAGACTCTGGCGAGGTTGTTGCGCTCTGGGACTGGTCATCCATATGCTGCTATACTACACATCCGAATTCTTCGCTTTCTTCTGGTTACGTACGCATTCCATGTAATTCCAAGAGAGGGCAGGCCATGAAAAAGCTGAACGCGCGAAGACGATTTATCGGCAGATTCTCACTTATTCTTGCAGCCTTTGCGTTCGCCGCTGTCGGCACTGTTGCGTTTGCAGATTCGACGCCCCAAAAGTTTTCGCAAAACCCACAAAGGGGCGCGGTATCCGTCTAAAACAATCACGAGCGAGCATACCGCAACAAATGAGCTGCCTCCTGTATGGTTACCACTCATGATGCAGAAATTCTCAACAGGAGGCGCTACATGGGAAAAAGTGGCTGTTCTAAGTTCCAACGATCCGGCACCTGGCGGGCTCTTCGGCTATGCAGTTGCCCTTGATGGGGATACAATCGTCGTCGGAGCCCATAATTCTCATTCATATCCAGATTCAGAGCTTGGATCTGCCTATGTCTTTGAGAAGTCTGGGACTGATTGGCAATCAGCTCAACAGGTAGCGGAGCTAACTTCGAGTGACATCTCCGGCGGAGATTACTTCGGCGAAGATGTGGCTATCGAGGGCGATACGATTGTAATCACTGCCAGAGGAAAGCAAGTAGGTGACAATGAGTTCCAAGGAGCAGCCTATGTGTTCGTTCGCCCTGAAGGTGGCTGGACATTGATGTCCGAGACTGCAAAGCTTAAGGCAAGTGACGGCATGGCGGGAACTAGATTGGGGGCGTCAGTAGCAATTGACGATGGCACAATCGTGGTTGGCGCGTCAGGACACGATGTGGAAGGAATGGAGAATCGGGGCGCTGCCTATGTATTTGAAAGGCCGGAACAAGGCTGGCGTGATATGACGGAAACCGCCAGGTTGATTGCGAGCGATGGTGATGGTGATGAAAAGGATAGTTTCGGCAGGTCGGTCGGCATTAGTGCTGATACTATCGTGGTTGGCGCACCCGATTATAATGTTGGAAGAGATGAATTGGGCGCAGCGTACGTATTCGAGAAGCCGGAGACAGGTTGGGTGGATACCGAGGAGACGACTAAGCTGGCAAACAGCTATGGAGATAGACTAACTGATCAAGCCTACATGGTAGCCATCAGTAATGCCACTATCTTGACGGATTGTTTTATCACATTAGAGCAGCAGAGCGATCGCGTCCCGCGCGTGCTGATCTATGAGCGGGGCGAGCAGGGATGGGAGGGTGTCGTCGAATCGGCCACATTACGATCTGAGGAGGCGGAAAGAAACGCCTGGTCGGCAGATCTCACCGATAATATGGCAGTACTCGGTTTCCCCAGGGAGAACAGCTACACAGGGATTGTCAACACATTCGACAAACCGACCTCAGGTTGGGTGTCGATGCCTGAAACTGACAGTTTGAAGGCTGCAGGAGTACAAGAACTGTCCATTTTTGGCCGCTCTGTCTCCGCTCAAGGCAATGTGATTGCAGTCGGCGCCATCGGCTTCCAGGTAGCAGAGAGCAAGCCGGGAGCGGTTTTTGTATTTGTGCGGAACTAGTTGTGTGGTTAGGGCCGCACACAAATAGAGTAAGGAAAACCCTCCTTTTCTTTACCGAGCCTGAACCCAGTTCCGGTTAAGCACGTAAAGCCATCAAGCCTTTTAGTTCTTAGTGTGCATCTACGAACGAACCGTGAGTTTGTTGGCGAAGTTCTCTTCGACAGACACTACACTCTTTTTTTTCGTGTACGATCTTGTCAAAATTAACATCTCCGACTTTGGGATTATACTTCGCCAACAGAGTCGAACCGTGCTAGTACCCAAGTATGGAGATACAATCCGCCAGTTTTCCCGGTTTACGGACGAACACCAATCTGGTTTGGATATTTCTTTACTGACTCACTTACTCCACTGCAATATAGGGACGCAGCTTTTCAAGCGTTTTTTCGCCGATTCCCTTGATCCGCAACAGATCATCAACTGTCCCATAGGGACGCCCGGCGATGATACTTTCGGCCGTCTTGGGTCCTATCCCAGATAATGTCACCAATTGATCCAGCGTAGCCTTGTTCAAATCGATAGGTTCGCCCGATTCGACTGTTTGGCCGGCCTTATCGACTATGGCTTCTGATCTGGATGGTTCTGCGGAAATCACAGGTGGAGGGGGCGCTTCTCCCAATGTCGGCACATAAATCTGCTCGCCGTCCGCAAGGGGATGCGCCAGGTTGATGGCCACGAGATCGGCATCGATGGACTCGCCTCCCGCTTCGGCAATCGCATCTTCGGCCAGGCTGTCTGGCGGTAAGCGATAGACGCCGGGCTTGTTCACGGCGCCACTAACATATACACGCAGAGGCGAGGGTGTTGGAGTGTGTGCTGCCGTTGGGGTAACCACCGAAAGGGTGGGCACAGGGATGATCTCGATTGCCTGGGGGGCGGGTCGGCGTTGGCCAAATATCAGATAGGTAATAAACAGCAATACCCAAAACGCTGAGGTCGCGGCAATGAGCGGGATTGTGCGGCGAGCATTACTCATCTCCACCTTCCTCCCTGTTCTCGAACGGTGGGTTCAAGGCCCACTCAATCATCTGGTTGAGTGCCATCAAAAGATCACCTTCTCGTTCGATAACGGTAACGATCTCCATCCTCTCTGTACGTTCGCCATACAGCACATACTGCTGTCCCTTACTACGGCGTCGAGCACCTTTCGGGATTTCGGCGAGATAGTGTCGTTCCAGCCTCACCCGTCCCCCCAGATCGATATAAAGGGACCAGCCACCAGGCAGATCGCTCCGCCATCCCATCAGCAGATCTGTGAGTGTGGTTTCCCATCCTGTCGAAACCAGTTGGGACTGCATTTTAACCAGGTCGAGCGAAGGTTTTTGGCGCGTAGACATGGGATTGCTTGAGTTGGGATAAATTGAAGATGTACGTCCCCACAGCAACAACTCGGGCAACCGGCCGATTCTCAGCTTTCAGATTCGAGTTGTACTGTAAGAACAGGTTGGACGACTAGATAGTGACTTCTCAATAAGTAGGGGCGCACCCTTGCGGTCGCCCGTCGGGCAGGTGCAAGACCGTGCCCCTACCCCGAATTATCGAGATGATACACTAGATACGGCAATGAGCGATGAAGCAGTACTAGTTGATCAAAATTCCACATCAGATGCTTCTCTATACCGGAAAACGGGAATACCGGTATTCCGGGTAGATTACACCTTGATATGCGTTTGGGCGGTGTTTCCCGGTTTACCGTTCTACTGGTACCCGGTCTACAAACTACGATTCTGGGTCTTCTCTGATAACGACGGGGATATCGGTTGCGTTAACACCAAACGCCCGTAGGAACTCGATGGGAAGAGGGAAGATGATGGTCGAATTATGCTCGGCTCCGATTTCTGTCAGGGTTTGCAGATAGCGGAGTTGGATGGCGCCGGGTGCATCGGCCATCACACGAGCGGCTTCAGACAACTGTTGCGATGCCGTGTATTCACCTTCGGCATGGATGATCTTGGCCCGGCGTTCGCGCTCGGCCTCAGCCTGGCGTGCCATCGCTCGCTGCATGGTCGGCGGCAACTCGACATCCTTCACTTCGACGATATTGACCTTAATGCCCCAGGGTTCGGTCGCCTCGTCGATAATGCGCTGCAATTCCAGGTTGATGCGCTCACGCTGTGAGAGCACGTCATCCAGTTCATGCTGTCCCAATACCGAGCGCAAAGTTGTTTGTGCGATCTGCGCAGTGGCCCGCCGGTAATCCTCGATGTTGATCACCGCTTTGTCTGGATCCAGCACATAGAAATAGGCGACTGCGTTTACACGCACCGTGACATTATCGCGGGTAATCGCCTCTTGGGAAGGGACATCGAGCGTAATCACACGCAGATCGACTTTGGACATGCGTTCGATGAAGGGGATTAGGATGATAAGCCCCGGGCCACGAACGCCGACATATCGACCCAGACGGAAGACAACGCCGCGTTCAAACTCCTGCACGACCTTGATCGCCGCAGCCAGGATCAAGAATGCTACGAACAGGAAAGCAATGACAGCAAAGACTGATTGCATAACTATGGGTCCTTTTAGAGAGGGGGTGGTTGAGGATAACCTCATCACATGTGCAAAAATGACGCGGTCTTTACTGATTATAGCCGTCCTGCCCGTTGGAAACAATAGTCAACCCTTACAAATCGAATCTTTGCAGGGCTTTTTCCTCGATATTCGCCGGCGATCCATGGTCATGCGGCTCGATATGGATGAGCACCTCGCCCAGATTAGTTATCTGAGCACGCAACCCAGCCTCCACCTGAGATGTGAGTTCGTGTGCCGTACTAATAAGAAGATCGGCGTCGGTAATAACCTCGAAACTGATCGTCAATCTCCCTTCGCTTTGCCGCACATTGATATTATGGGGATCGTGGAGTCCAGGATTCTTATCCACAGCTTCATATACGGCATCCTGTACCTTCCGCCGCAATGTTCGGGATACATGCGATACGGGCAATATCTCAGGGTTATGCAATTCGATATGGCTCTGACAAGCCGACAACTGCGATATCCGTTCCAGACAGATAGTTTCGAATTGATCTACAAGATCGTGCGCTTCGCCCACCGTCAGATCAGGGCTAACGCCCACATGCAGTTCCAGAATCAAGTTGCCATCGATCTTGTGAACCCAGAACTCATGTACCTGTAATCCCGATTCACGGGCTGCCTGTTGCACGGTGGCATATATCCCGGCAGATTCCTGTTCCGCACGATACTGCGCCTCGATGTGAATCGTGACATCAGCCACCGAATCCAATGCCAAAAGACGGCGTCGGACCTCATCAGCGATAGCATTGGCCTGTTGCATGCTGAGATAGGGCGCAACACGTACATGCAAGTCCAGGGAGCTGGCGTCAGTATGTCCGCGGCTGCGAATGCGATGATAGGATTCGACCCCCGGCACGCCGCGCACGATGTCGGATACGAGGTCCTGATCGACAGCGGCTTGGTCGAGCAAAGCAGGTGAATTCTCGCGCACGATATCGACACCGATCTTGGCGATGAACAATGCGACAAACAGCGTGATGATCGGATCAGCCAGCGGATATCCCAACCAAACGGCGATGAGCCCGACCATGACGGCCAGCGAAGCCAGAATACTGCTGCGGGTATGCAGCGCGTCGGCAACCAGCACCTCGCTATGCAAATGGCGACCTTTTCGCAGTTCGTAGGCGCTGGTCCCAGCCTGAATGACAATACTGAATACCAGGGCGGCAAACGCCCAGGCGTTGAGCGTGATCGGTTGAGGGTTTCGCATTCTGGCAACGGCAGAAGAGCCAAGTTCCCAGGCCGCGACAAAAAGCAGCAAGGCGATAATAAGAGCGGCAAATGTCTCGAATTTACGGTGGCCGTAGGGGTGATCCTCATCGGGCGGTCGGCTGCCGATCGAGATGCCAACCAGGCCCACTATATTGGCAACCGCATCAAAGAGGGTGTCAAGGCCATCAGCGACAAGACTCAGTGCACCTGTGGCAAACCCTGCACCCAACTTCACTGCCGATGCCACAAAATTCAAGAGCATCGTAATGATAAGCGTTCGCCGGATGGCAGAATAGTCCCTCATGGATATATCCTATCACCTTAGCTTGGTCGGCGTCCAAGTGTTGATTAGTAGTGATGGTTCAGCAGGATTTCGTGGGTACTAGAAAATCACGTGTTGTGTAGTGCGTGTTACGTGGTGGTTGTGCTAACGAACCACAAACTCAACTTACTGCACGCCTGGCCAGAGGTCTAGCGGACTAAAAGTGACAGTCCTGGCAAGTAGGTTTTGTCCCAGGCGCCCGTATAGCGCACGACCTCTCCACCGAACCCCCGCTTGAATCGCCACACCCCCCACAGCCCGATAGGGGGATCGGGGATCTCGGCCTCCGCATCCAACCCGACTTCATCGGGCACGCCCCACAGATCGTAAGCGATGCAGCCCCGCGTCTTGGCCCAGCGCATGGTCTCCCACTGCAAAACATGGCCGGGCATGAGATTACGCCTGACATTGCTAGAAGCGCCATACAGATAATAGGCTTTGTTGCCTGCTGTTGCCACCATGAGCGCTGCCAACATTTGTTGTTCATGTTCAGCAATAAGTAATACCGCGTTGCCCTCTTGCGAGAACAACTCCCAGAACCGGCGATAGTACGCAGCCGCATGCACACCGAATTCGTTGCGTTGGCCGGTGGTCTCCATCAGTTTGGCAAACGTGGCAAGATCGGCTGCTGCACCTTCGCGCACGGTTACACCTTTACGTGCGGCCAGGCGAACATTGTAGCGCCACTTTTGCTTCATACGAGCGAGCAGCGTATCCTCATCAGCGGCCAGGTCTAGCCAAACAGTAGTCTGGGGTTGGATATCCCGAGAACTCGGCTGGAATCCCGCCCCGAGTAGCTGTTCCTCAATTGCGGCATTCTCCCGAAGTTCTGGTTCGATTTTGAGTAATAGAGCACCCTGTTTGCGACAATAGCTGTTGAGACCACCAAACAAGGCCTGTACCTGTGAACTGTCCCTCCAATCCACCAGGGGGCCTTTGGGGATGTAGGCAATGCGCACTGGCAGTATTCCAAACCGGGGAAGCTTACGAAAAAGTACCTGCGCGCCGGCGAGGATATATCCGTTTTCGATTTGAGCGATCTGCATGGCCTCCCAGCCGAACTCACTTTTGAGTTTGCCCCATGCACTCAGTTGCAATGGATGTGCCGCGGGATGCTGCAGCACGAATGCATCCCAAGCTGTATCATCCCAATCCAACTGCTTGCTGTGAATTGTCTCTATGCCCAAAATCTAGGGTGCCTCGTATCCGGCATGCAGCCGGGAATCAGGGTCCGGGATACCGTGAGAGGGTAAGCCCGATTCACTCAGGCACACCGGTCTCACGATGATGCAAGGCTGCTATTATCCGCCAGTTACTGTAAGGGCGCAAACAGGTGGGCCCGTGGGTTAGGCGACTTCCGAAAAATAAGTGAGGGAGATTTTGTATTGGGCAAATACACCTTGCACAAATGCCCTCCCGTTTTTCGGAGTGGAAATCCCCAAATGACGGGGTTTCACCCGCGGAAATGTCTGCTACTACGGTAGTTCATTCCTCGGTCAATGTGTAACATGCGCTTGACTAATACAGAGATTTTATCATTTTCGGAAGTCGCTAAAGGCATTTTCGGATTGGCGGCTATTTATTTTTCCGAAAATGCCTTATAATCCTCCAGCGCCGACAAGTGGGCCACGGGTCATAGTATAACCAAACGTATAGAACAGCGGATCAAATGTCTCTAAATCCACACCACCGCGGCCATTTGACCACAAATCTGCAACCTCTACTGCCAAAATATCCGCGATCCAGAGATTAAGTTCGCCAAGGTCGTGGATTCCCACAACCCGACATTCGATATTGAGTGGGCACTCTTTAATCAGCGGGGGCTTTACGAATCGGGCCGGCAAGGTTGAGAGATTACAGACCTCTAATTTGTCGACCCTCCTACCTGAGAGCGTACCGCACTGCTGTGCCGCCGAACGCAACTCAGGAGGAATTATATTGATAACGAATTCACCGTTCTGGTTCAGGAGTTCGTCCGTATAGTTTTCCTTGAGAACACCCAGCGCCACACGTTGTTTATCGCCTGGTAGTGGTGCGATTGAGGTATTGGTAGAGACATTGACATTGCCATCCATCCCGACCACTGTAACCAGTGCGAGTGGCATGCCATAATGAAGGTATTCGCCATAAGTTCCAGTATCAACAATGGTACGCATTTATCCGCTCCTTCGAGCCGGGAAGCCTTGACAGAGTAATGAAGGTCGATGGTGGGGGATCAGATTGATGATCTCATCAAGCGTATCACACATTGATCGGGGTCTGCCATGATCGAGATCACTGATTTTTGGTAAGTATAATTCCGTTTACCCCAGTTCATCCCTCCCTTGCTGATTCAATTCTTTGAGAAACAGAAAAAGATGAGTTTACGATAGGCTAAATAGCGCAATTCGATCCTCCCAGCAAGCGTGCGGTGGAATTTCAGATTGGACCAACTATTGTGGCCGATTGCCAGTGGGGGGAGTAGGTAATGGCGCCACAGATAATTTGTCGCGGCAGGACAAGTTATCTGTGGCGTTACACTTTGCGAGAGGGCGCGTCCTTTTACGGTCAAGGGTGTTTTAGCAGAGGAGACAAATATCGATTACAAGCGATCACCCTATTTGGTGGTCAAACAACGAGGTAAAATGACGAAATCCCGTGTTGTTGTTACTGGCCTGGGAGCTGTTTGTTCTGTAGGTCATGATGTAGAGACTGTCTGGTCCAACGTTGTCAGCGGACAGCCCAATATGACGTATATCGAGCGCTTTGATGTCAGCCAATTGCGTACGCGGTTTGCCGCACAGATAATCGATTTTCATCCTGCGGACACCGTTGATCCCCGCACCGTTCGCCGCTTAGGCCCCTATGTATCACATGGCGTAGCCGTGGCCAAGCAAACGCTCGATGATGCCGGGTTAATCGAAGGGCAATTCGATCCCGCGCGAACCGGCGCCATTATCGGCTCTGCTATCGGTGGCATTGACGCTGTACTCGACAATTACGATGTAATGCGAGAGAAAGGAACGCGGCGGGTGAGCCCTTTTGCAGTACCTGCCATGTTGATCGATACTGTCCCTGGACAAATCGCGATCGAGCATGGTTTTCGCGGGATTAACTATGGGATTGTGGGAGCCTGTGCTTCCGGCAACTACGGCATCGGCGAAGCGTATAAGGCGATCTATCATGGAGAAGCGGACGTGATGTTGTGCGGTGGTGTCGAAATAGGGCTCAATAGCTATACCCTGTCAGCTTTCCAGCGCGCTCGGGCGATGTCATATCGTAACGATGACCCCAACGGTGCATCACGCCCCTTTGACGCAGACAGAGATGGATTCGTTATAGGTGAAGGCGCCGCCATGTTGCTTTTAGAACGCCTGGAGCATGCTCAAGCCAGAGGTGTACATATTTACGGTGAGATCTTAGGCTACAGCGCCACCGCCGATGCCTATCACCTCACGGCGCCTCACGAGGATTCCCTTGGCGCTATCGAATCGATGACCAAAGCGTTGGATCGGGCGGGATTGCAAGCTGAGAATATCGACTATATCAACGCCCACGGCACCAGCACGGTCCTCAATGATGCCAGTGAAACCCGAGCGATCAAGAAAGTGTTTGGCGAGCGCGCATATGATCTCCCAATAAGCTCGACAAAATCGGTGACTGGACATCTCTTGGGCGCGGCAGGCGCACTTGAAGCGGTTATCTGTATGGCAGCACTACGCGACAATATCGTCCCACCTACCATCAATTACGAAAATCCGGATCCTGCCTGCGATCTGGATTATGTGCCCAACAAAGCGCGTTCACAAGCGCTTAACACGATCATCAGCAATTCATTTGGCTTTGGTGGACACAACAGTAGTTTGATCTTTGGAGGCATGAACAATGGCCGGTAGCAATGGCCACTATCCCCCCCAACAACGTTATGCCCACATCACGGGATGGGGCATGGCTGTGCCAGAACGGGTCGTAACGAATAAAGATCTCGAGCAGATCGTAGACACTAACGATGAGTGGATCCAATCCCGTACGGGCATTGCCCAACGTTATATCGCAGTTGATCCGCGCGAAACGACAGCGACACTGGGTACTCGGGCAGCGATGGCAGCCCTGGAAGTGGCCGATTTTCCGGCAGCAAAGGTGGATCTGATTATCTGTTCTACCTCATCGCCTGAACATACCTTTCCTGCGACCGCATCATTGATTCAGGACGCGTTGGGCGCAACACGGGCAGGCGCCTTTGATTTAAGCGCCGCTTGTTCGGGCTTTGTCTACGGTATCAGTTTGGCCAGCAGCATGATCACAGCTGGGCAGGCTGAAAACGTGTTGGTGATCGGCGCCGAAACACTATCGCGCCTGGTGGATTGGTCGGATAGAAATACCTGTATCTTGTTTGGAGATGGCGCCGGGGCTGTACTCATGCAGGCAAGTTCGGTGCCGGGTGGGGTCTTATCGTCTGTACTGGGGAGTGATGGCTCTGGGGGAGATTTATTGACAGTGCCGGCGGGGGGAAGCCGCCAACCGGCGACGCTCGAAACTGTCGCATCAGGCCAACACTTTATAAAGATGGATGGACGCGCGGTTTTCCGCTTTGCCACACGCGTTATGACCGAGGCCACGCGCGAAGTTTTGGAAAAAGCCAACCTGGGGGCTGATGAACTCGATCTGGTTATTCCCCACCAGGCTAACATCCGCATCATAAAATCTTCCATGAGACAGTTCAATCTGCCGGAAGAAAAAGTCTTTGTCAACCTTCAGAATTATGGTAACACCTCCACAGCTTCGATTCCCATCGCTTTGTGCGAGGCCATTGCCGAAGATCGCCTTAAACCTAATGACAACTTGGTTATGGTCGGTTTTGGTGCGGGGTTGACATGGGCGGCCACTGCCATCAAATGGGCCGTTCCTGACGCGCGCGAGGTACCCGTCTGGCGAGCCGGTCAGCGTTCTGCCACCTACGGGTTGGCACGCATGCGCTCTCGCTTCCTGCGTTTCAGCCGTCGCGTCGAAGGCAGTCTGGTTACCGATGAAGGGGACGCCTGGGGTGAAGTCGTCTCGAAACGCATCGAAAGCTGGCGCAACGTTCGAGAGGAATAAAGTTGGCTTGACGCAGCACACAAAATCAAGCTACGATGCTTGAATGGCACATTCAACTTCTGTCTCTCCACCCACTCCAGAATCCCAGCAGCAACACTATGCCCGCCCATCGCTGACAGCCGATATTGTGCTGTTCACATTTGCAGAGGGCATGTTACAGCTATTGCTTATTCAAAGGGCACGAGAACCTTTTGCCGGATCATGGGCGTTGCCCGGTGGGTTTATCGATATCGATGAAGCGCTCGAGGTTGCAGCAAGGCGTGAACTATACGAAGAAACCGGCGTAAAAGATATCTACGTCGAACAGCTTCACACCTTTGGTACACCAGACCGGGATCCGCGCGGGCGCGTGATTACCGTTGCTTATTTGGCCTTGGCGGGTGCTGATATCATGTCCAAGACACGAGCGGGCGATGATGCTAGTGAAGCTACATGGTACGCTATCTCCAATTTACCCCCACTCGCCTTTGATCATCATGAGATCATTCAGGTTGCGTTTAGACGGCTACAAACCAGGGTAGAAAGTACATCCTTAGGATTCCTCCTTCTGCCGGCTTTTTTCACCTTAAGTGACGTTCAACAAATGTATGAAGCCATTCTGCAAGAAAAATTGGATAAACGTAATTTCAGGCGCAAGACACAAAGCCTGGGAATTATCGAGGATACAGGGCTCAAACGGCATGGTGACCACAGACCGGCGACGCTGTATCGGTACGTAGGTAGGGAGAAATAGCCCACATCTGCACCGCCATATAGATGCTGCATCTGCACCGCCATATAGATGCTGCATCTGCACATGACAACATTCTGTCAAAGATACCACACCTGATATCGCTCATATTCAGATGCTCAAAAGTATGGGATAATAGGGTTATTGGCAAACATAGCCATGTAAAAAGAAATGAAACGATTAGCACCTTGATGGAGGCGATCAATGTATAAACGAATACTTGTACCTCTCGACGGTTCGGAGTTGGCGGAAAAAGCGATAGAGCAGGCGACTCATCTGTGTGCAGAGGTCGGCGAGATCATCTTGCTACAGGTGATCCGTATGCCGTTACCAGTCATGACACCCGACATAGGTATGACAATGCCTATAATACATAGGGACGACATGGTAGAAGAAGCCATGGCCTACTTGAACGATTGGGTCGACATACTAGCCGAACAAGGCTACGAAGCCAGCGCAGCTGTGGTCGAGGGAGATAACGTAGCGGATGCCATTGTTGCTTACGCAAAAAACAATGAGATCGGCCTGATCATCAAATCCACCCACGGCCGCGGCGGTTTGAGTCGGCTGGTCTTTGGCAGCGTGGCCGAGGCCGTACTAAGGCAAGCGCCCTGCCCTGTCATGTTCATTCGAAGCGATGACACCGACTAGCCAACATCTGGCGATCCACGAGCACTAGGCGTCAATTCAAGCAGACAAAGCGGATAACCATGCCGATTCTCCGTTAGCAATCGATGCAGCGGGTGAATTTGAATTGCGCGGATTACGCTTGAGGGATGTGGGCTATGTGCTGCGTGTAAAAAACGAGAAAGGATGATCTAAAGAAACATGCTTAACAAAAACATGGAAGTACCCATCACTTTGCCAGAAGATGAACGAGAGGCAAAAGCCTGTGCCGAACTTTTGCTTGATACACTCGAATATCACGAGGGTGTTAACTCGGCAAAGATAGACTTCGAACAGGGCATGCTGCACCTCGCCTACGATCCTGAGCAGATAAGCGCCACGGGAGTCGACAGTATTGCCGCCGAGTTAGGGGTGAAACTAGGCGAACGAACGCAGCACTGCACCATGGGGTTGGGCGGTGTGGGATGTCGCGATTGCGCCTTGCGATTGGAACGAGAACTGGCCGCCATTCCCGGTGTTCATCATGTGTCGGCCAACCCGGCCGCCCATGTCGTCGGTGTTCGCTACGACGAACATGGTACCCTCGTCGAAGTTGAGCGACGTATCGAAGAGATGGGGTATCGCGTAACCGAACGACCAGATGAAGCCAAGCCATCATTCTGGCAACGAAATATCGGTCTCATCTGGGCAGGATTGACACTGCTATTCCTGCTTTTAGGGTTGGCGGCAGAGCGACTGACCCCAATCCCCACCCTCCCAAATCTGTATATCCTTTTATACGCCTTGGCTTTTATAGCAGGAGGCCATGAAGCAGCACGCGAAGCGCTGCGGGATCTCCGGCATGGTACGCTGAACATCGATTTTCTGATGATCGCTTCTGCACTTGGTGCGGCTGCAATCGGCGAATGGGCGGAGGGCGCTATGCTGCTATTCCTCTTTAGTCTCAGCGGCGCCCTGGAGGAATTCGCCATGGATCGCACTCGCAATGCCATCGAATCGTTGACGGCGTTGCGGCCCAGCGAGGCCACATTGCGTCAGGGTGACAGCGAAGTGCGGGTACCGATCGAGCAAGTTCATCCCGGTGATATCGTTGTAATACGCCCTGGCGAACAGGTGTCTGTAGATGGCATTGTTGTCAACGGATATACTTCTATCAACCAGGCGGCCATAACCGGAGAATCGATGCCCGTTAACAAAGAACTTGGCGATGATGTCTTCGCCGGCACCATGAACCAAGAGGGCGCCATCGATGTGCGCGTCACGAAGGACGCCCAGGACTCCACCCTGGCAAAGGTAATCGATCTGGTAGCCGAGGCACAGAGCGAGCGAGCCCCCACCCAACGTATGATCGACCGTTTCGCCCACCCGTATGCGGTTGGTGTCGTGATCACGGTCACATTGGTGATCTTGATCGGCATCTTTATCCTTAGCCAACCCTTCTACGATGTCTTTTACCGGGCGATGACCTTACTGGTGGTTGCTTCGCCCTGTGCCCTGGTGATCAGCACCCCCGCCTCGATTCTCTCAGCCATCGCCGCCGGAGCCCGCAATGGCGTGCTTTTCAAAGGGGGTGTTCATCTTGAAAACGCAGCCGCTGTCGACAGTGTTGCTTTCGACAAAACCGGCACTCTAACCCTTGGCCGCCCCGAGGTCACCGATGTGGTCGTGTTCGATACACTGTCTGAGGATGAACTGTTGCGTTTAGTTGCCAGCGCCGAACGCCGCTCCGAACACCCTATTGCCCAGGCCATCATTCGAGATGCCCAGCGCAGGGGTCTCGTGCTCAGCGAGCCGGAGCGATTCCAGGCGATCCCGGGTCTGGGGATCAGTGCGATGGTCGATGGCTATGAACTCGCCATCGGCAATGAAAAACTGTACCGCAGTAGCAACGGCAATTCAGCATTGGCCCTGCCAAAGGAGTTGGCTGAGTTGCAGGCTTCAGGCAAGACAACGATTCTGGCGAATCACAACGGACATTTGGCTGGTCTGATAGCGGTCGCAGATCTACCACGTGTCAATGCAAGCGATACGATTGCCGAGCTACGTGATCTTGGCATCAAGCACATTGCCATGCTAACTGGTGATAACAAACAGGTGGCGCAGTATATCGCCGCGGATTTAGGTATCGACGAGATATTCGCTGACCTGATGCCTGCCGACAAAGTCGCAGTCGTCAAAAATCTACAGGAAAGCAGCAAGGTGGCCATGGTTGGCGATGGCATTAATGATGCGCCTGCCCTGGCATCGGCAGAGGTGGGCATTGCCATGGGCGCAGCCGGAACCGACGTCGCCCTGGAAACGGCCGATATCGTCCTCATGTCAGATGATCTCTCCAAGCTCCCTTTCACCTTGCGGTTATCGCGTCGTTCAAAACGCGTGATCGCCCAGAACATGGCAATCGCCCTTGGAGTCATGGTCCTGCTCATCCTTGCCACCCTCTCAATTGGTATTTCTCTACCCTTGGCGGTGGTTGGCCACGAGGGCAGCACCCTGGTCGTTGTATTGAATGGCTTGAGGCTTTTACGCACGAAATAACATGTACGGCGACATGAACGTCGCTGTACATGATTAAACGATATTTACTTGTACGACGAGGCGGCCGACCAATAATTTACCATAGTGTTGGGTAAAAACAATCTCCCCCGTCTCTCCTGGTTTACTGTGAGCATCTGCCGTTATTTTTGCCCCCACCATCTCATGATCGGTGGCCTTGGCCATGAGATTGGAGAGCTTGGCTTCATCATCTATCAAGTGTGGGCGAGTTCGCAAGCGCTGTCTTTCGGCCATGCGTAGAGCAACGCGTCCACGAGGGAACTGTTTACGGTTCACATTCAGATCCATCAGTGAAACTTTATCGGGCAAACCATTCATGCGGAACACAAATTCCGCGGCCTGGCCCGGAACCAGGTTAAGCACGACCATATTCTTTTGGGCCAGATTGTTATCGCTACGCACCGACCACTCGTGTAGCACCGGATCTTCGGGCGAACTCAGGCGGGCGAGAAAACAGAGAGGTCCGGCATCGGTCGGAGTCCAGGTAACGCTGGCAGTCCCCGATTCTCCATCCAATATCTCTGGGAAATTGACATCACCGATTTCCTGCCAATCCATGGGCCAGTTCGAAGTTGATGCTGCAGCTTCATAGATTGTCGCGTTAACGCCTCTGGCCGCACCGGGCCCTGCATTCCACGCCCTGACGTAAATGGTATTAGGTTGGCCAACGATCGGCATTTGGTGCGTTTCTTCGTCATCGTCGAGGCGACGCACCCAAATATCCGGACTATTAAATCGGTCCTCGGAACATGGTGTCTGACCGGTATCTGATGCGTTTTTACGGATGAACACATCGGCCAACGAGGCTCGATCTGCGGTGGCAGCCACCATGTTATGTGTTTCGATGAAAGCATAGGGGATAGTTCCAAGCCCAGTTCCCTGTGGGTTATCAAATCCCCAGGGCGCCCATGAATTACGGATCAAAAAATAGCCGCCGCCGGGCGCCTCTTTATCATCCACATATCCAACCAAAGCCATGGCATGCGCACCATTGGCTTTCTCTCCGGGAAAAGGCATGGTGATCTTGCCGTGCCGCCGTACGGTTCTGCTCTGATACCACGAATTGAAAATGGGGATGGAGAACAACAACGCTTTGCCATCAGTTAAAGCGATCTTAAGCGCCCCGATATTTTTAGGGTCCAGCCGGATCACACGTTTGATACGATATTTCCAGGCCTCGTCCAGAGCACTCTCTGGTGGTGGGCCTTGCCCCTCGTTGCCGACAAGTTGTTTATTGCTATACGGCCAGACCTGTTCTTTCGGCGTCCCAACAGCTTGCAAACATTCCATCCCCAAGTGTGGGTAAGTGCCGTTGACATCGGGCAAATTGTCTTGCTCTTTGCACCACCAATAGATAAACTGTTCCGACAGATTCACCTCCTCAAAATCCGCCTCGACACCGGCCGTATTGAGATAATTGATCTCGAGCAATTCGCGTACAGCTGCCGCCGCATACGCCACACATGTACCGCGAACACCTTGATCGCGGGCAGAGGGAAGCTGCCGTGTAAAGTCAATCACATTGGGAAGATCACCCGTGAAGGGAATCGTTTCATAACGCTCACCCGCACGTAGTTTAGCCGGGGTCTCGACAGCGCCTGTACTGTACTCGGCAATCATCGCTTCAAATTCCAGCGATTTGCCAGGCCCACGTTCAGGCGGGATTTCGTTGGCAGCGCGCTCGAGCAGTTCATCTAATCTGGCGTGATCAACATGCAAGATATTGGTAAGATGAAAACGACCTTCCGGCAATTCTGCGATTGCCAGAAATTCCTGGATGCTTGTGATCCAGTACGCGCCAAGACTGGTTTTTTGCGCCTCGCTCAACCCAGCGATCCTATTGAGCAGGACAGGATTTTTCATCGGTTTTGGGGGAATGAAACCGGGCATGGGGGAATGCTCCTATATTCGCTTTCACAACGGACTACAGCAGCCCTGTGTGCTTAGACATAAGTATAGCATTCCATAATCATGGACGTCAAGTGGTCATTCGCATAGCCAGCAATTCCAATTATGGACCGAGTGCAACGCATTCAGCACACCAGAAGGCAAGTCTGACGGGCTCATATGAGTCGTATCGGCTAGACCTGAATGCGTTGCACTCTCTATCACGGCCAGATTTGGAACTGCTGTCGCATAGCCAGAAGCATCTCAAGCTATAACACTCACTCTGGCGCCCTAATTCTTACCAGATATGCCAAAGTCATTCACACTTTCTTCACACGTTTGTGGGATATTCGTAGCCAATGAGGTGCGACATTCTTTATGGACTATAAAAGTCTACAGAGATCTCAATACTGGCCACCACCCAGAGAATTCGTCGCACCCTCTGCATAATAAACATGATTGATCAGAAAGTCCTTTCAGGCAGTAACTGCTGCCTGTACTTCACATTCGAGGAGACAACTATGTATCACAGACGATTTCCCTGGCTGGCCGCCCTGATTGTCATCGGCTTGATCCTGATGGCCGGGTCGGCAATATACAACAATGCCTGGTCAGAGGGTTTCATAATGGGCCAACTGGCCACCGGGCAAGAAGGTCTTATCCTTCCCCAGGGGGCGATGGTCCAGGGTGGAAGCTCGTTTTTCGGTAACCTTTTGGGCATGATGGGCATTTTTCTATTTTTTGGATTCTTGCTCGCCCTCGTTGGCGTGGCCTTCAAATTCTTTGGCATCCGTAAATGGGCTACCGCCGATGGGCCTGAAGGAGAAAAGTGGGCCAAGCACTGGCACCACCACCATGGTGGACCCCCACCCTGGCGACAAGGTCCCTGGAACCCAGCAACTGGTGATGAAGCTCAAACGGAAACGGTGGCGAAACCCGACCCACACGCAGAGCCAGAAATGCCACCTCAGGCTGAAACGAAACCACAAGTCGAGGGTGCACCCAAAACTGATACTACTGGAAGCGAGGCATAGGTCCTGACCCCAGGGCCGGGTAAGCGCTGAGCCATACGATCGACTACCCGATGCTTAGGACTGAGAATTCAATACCTTACGGAAGGCTACCGTCATTTGAGAAAGCAATTCCGTAAGTTATTCTGTCCTAAGTCCATACCTTCGGTTGTATTGAAAGACGATGCTGGTGGGCACTATGACTCCGGTCAAACTCCCACCAGCGTCGTACTGTATCGACCGGGGTCATTTCACTCAAATCTTTGGCTCAAATCGCCTGGGGCGCCACACCAGCAAGGTGGAAAACGGGATCTCAACCGTCATCCTGAACGAATGTGAAGGATCTCGCGTACTTTGTGTTCATTCAAGTGCCTTGGAGATTGCTTCACTTCGTTCGCAATGACATAATGAGATGAACGCTTAAAAGCGGTATACTCACCTCTACAAACGTTCAGGCCGCGACCCGAACACCGCCACCAGGACATAACATGAACGGCGCCATTCTAATCGTGGATGACGAACCCAAAATCGTCAAGCAGGCACAAGATTATCTGGAACGTAGCGATTTTCGCGTAGTGACGGCATCTGACGGCCAATTGCCACTGATCCAAGCTCGTCACGAACATCCCGATCTTGTAGTTCTGGACCTTAACCTACCCGGAATGAATGGTCTGGACGTATGCCGAACCCTGCGCCGAGAATCGGATGTCCCCATTATCATGCTCACGGCCAGGGTAGATGAAACCGACCGGCTCATTGGCCTTGAATTGGGCGCTGACGACTACATCACCAAGCCCTTTTCGCCACGCGAATTGGTTGCCAGAGTGCGGGCGGTGCTACGCCGAGTGCAAGGTGAACTGCGACAGCCGGGTGTCCTGAGCGCCGCCGATCTCGAACTGGACCTTTTGGGGCATCGGGTCAAACGCGCGGGTGAACTTATCCATCTGACGCGCACAGAATTCGATCTTCTGGCGACCTTGGTGCAACATCCGGGTCAGACTTTTTCGCGGGCGCAGTTACTGGATCGCTTGCACGGAGTTGCCTACGATGGCTTCGACCGCAGCATCGACGCTCACATCAAAAATCTGCGTCGCAAGTTGGAAGCCGATCCGACAGAACCGCGCTACGTGATCACCGTTTACGGCATAGGCTATCGTTTTGCCGATGAGGAGGATTCATGAGACGGCGAGGGTTTGAACAACGTCATCAGCACCGGCCCCATGACTGGTATTGGGGTGATGGGCCCGGTGGCAGGCATCCCTCTCATTGGCCCCGGTGGAAGCGCCGGCGGCAGGGGGTTTGGTTTCTGCGTTTTGCCACTGTATTCGGCATCCTTCTCACCCTCGTGCTGGGAGGCATGGCCGCGGCCGCCTTCCTGCTGGCGAACCTCGCGGGCGCTGATGGTTCGACTGCCTTGTTGGTCTGGTTTGCAGGTTGCGGTCTGGCGCTAACCTTGCCACTGCTGGCGGTTGCACTGGCAACCTGGGCGTTTCGTGGCTTTGCCAGACCCTTGGCCGAACTGATGGCGGCAGCCGACCAAGTCGCAGATGGTGATCTCAGCGTAAGAATCGAGGAACAAGGACCCGGAGATATCAGACGATTTTCTCGGTCCTTTAATCACATGATCGAAGAATTAGCGCTGGCCGATGAACGGCGGCGAGCACTCACTGCTGATGTGGCACATGAATTGCGTACACCTCTACACATTATCCAAGGTAATTTAGAAGGAGTTTTGGATGGGGTGTATGAGGCGGATACTGAACATATCCAGGCGACGCTGGATGAAACACGTGCTCTTTCTCGGCTTGTCGAGGATCTGCAGACCCTGTCGTTGGCCGAGGCGGGACAACTACCCATGGCCTGGGAACAGGTAGATGTCTGGGAGTTGCTGCTGGATGTGCAAACCAGTTTCAGCGGACAGGCCGACGCTGCAGGCATTCTCTTAGAAGTGAAAAATGATGTTGCCGATCCCAATCAAAACAGAACATATCCTTCTTTGATTATCAAGGGAGATTATGGTCGCTTGAATCAGGTACTCACTAATCTTGTGGCAAACGCGATGCGCTACACCGAAGAAGGAGGCGCCATAACATTGCACGCACACCAGGCTACTGAGTCGGTGAATCTAACGGTAACTGACAGCGGTCAAGGCATCCTGCCCGAACAGTTGCCTTACCTTTTCGACCGCTTCTGGCGCGCAGACCCAGCCCGTTCGCACATCTCCGGCGCCCATAGCGGATTAGGTCTTGCCATCGCCCAACAGTTGGTACTCGCGCATGGTGGTGATATCCAAGTTCAGAGTACGGTGGGAGAAGGGACGACGTTTGAGGTCCGTCTGCCGGAGGATCATTAGTCGCGCGGTTGCTTGGTCGCGTGGTCGCGTATCTGAAGTATGGAACGTTCGCTAGCCCAGTCACCATGTCAGCTTGGGGGGGAACAAGACTTGATACTGCGTTATTTGGCCGTCAACGACCGGCGGAGAGTCGATATCCGCATCTCAGACAGAAGAGTTCATACTACACTCCACACCCCGCCATATTGGCTATCTCAACCGGCTTGCTTCGGACCTGACCTCGGCCGAGCACGACCAGTTCAAAGCCCGGTGAATAAGCTACATAGCTCTCAGGTACATCATAGTGATTTGCCTGAAACCTACTACCCAGAAGAACAAGCGGATTTTTCTCTCCGCCTAAATGCTATACAGCTACAACTCCCATGAACAGTTAATTATTGACCGTTCATCATTAACTATTTTTCCACTTCTTTTTTCGGTAATGGATCAGGTTTAACTGATGACTTGGAATCGATCACGCCTGTCGTGAATCCCGAATCCGCTGCCTTTCTGTAACCCAGTAGACACAAAAACCGGGGTGATAGCGCCCTGGTCTACAGGTTTACAGGTCTACAGGTCTACAGGTTTACAGGTCTAC
>JAAENG010000513.1 GCA_024224665.1 Chloroflexota bacterium
ACCGCTAGACCGGTAAAAAAGCGACAGGTAGAAAGGTAAATAAGGGATAGGTAGACCTGTAAATCAGGGACCGGTAGACCTGTAAACCAGGGACCGGTAGACCTGTAAATCAGGGACCGGTAGACCTGTAAACCAGGATCAGTCGTCGAGGCCGATACCAGAGAGCACTTTCCCGGTCGCATATCCGACAATCCACTTTTTTACTGGCCTACTGGTCTACCGATCTACCGGTCTACTGGTCTACTGGCCTACTGGTCTACTGGCCTACTGGTCTACCGATCTACCGGTCTACTGGCCTACTGGTCTACTGGCCTACTGGTCTACCGATCTACCGGTCTACTGGTCTACTGGCCTACTGGTCTACTGGCCTACCGGTCTACCGATCTACCGGTCTACTGGTCTACCGGCCTACTGGTCTACCGGTCTACCGGCCTACCGGCCTACTGGCCCACCTTCATTTGACAGCTGACCTGACATAAACTATAACGCCCCAGGCAGTTCCCTATTCTAAACCTTAATCACTCAACACCACCTATTTTTGGAGGAAAAATGAGCCGCCAGGAAGAAATCCTAGATGGTTTGTACAACAACACACTCGACGGCGAAGATGAACCTGTCGTCGAACTCACCAACGAAGCACTCGAGCTTGGTATGGCTCCGCTTGATATCCTCTTCGAAGGCTTGATCCCGGCGCTGGAAGAGGTAGGCCGCCTGTTCGAAGAGGGCGAGTACTTCGTGCCCGAAATGCTGGTGGCAGCCAATGCCATGGGCGGCGCCATGGGCATCCTCAAACCCCTGATCGCCGAAACCGGGGCCAAGCCGGTCGGTATCTTTGTTATGGGCACCGTCAAAGGCGACATTCACGATATCGGCAAGAATCTCTGTAATGTCATGCTGGAAGGCGCTGGTTTCGAGGTAATCGATCTGGGCGTCAATGTTGCTCCCGAAGTCTTTGTGGACGCCATCAGAGAGCACAACGCTCATGCGGTGGGCATGAGCGCATTCCTGACCACGACCATGCCCATGTGCAAGGTAAATATCGATGCCATTACCGAAGCAGGGCTGCGAGACCAGGTGAAGATCTTGATCGGTGGTGCTCCGGTAACGCAGGAATACGCCGACGAGGTCGGAGCCGATGGCTTTGCACCTGATGCCAGCTCTACCGTCCGCCTCACAAAACGCCTGATCGGTGTTGAACAACCCGCGTAGGACTATCACGTAAGAAATGACTCAATATCAGATACTCTATTGGTACGATATACCCACCCAGGTGCGAGCTAAACAAGGTCGCACTCGCTCTAGCCAACCTCTGGCGCCACGCTTTATGGAAGCAGTCGATCGCGCGGCCATGAAAGCGGGCCTCAGCGGCTCTGATGGCTACATGAGTGGTTTTCGTTGGAGCGAAGCCGTTGATAAAGAAGGCACACCAAAGGAAGTGGCCACTGCCATTGCAGCTGAGATAGAGGGCCAGTATCCCCAGATCGATTGGCGAAAAACGGCCGAATTGGCGAAAAACAACCGGCCCGCCGAATCCTAACCACAGATTTCGCACACACATCATCCCACCGATGACTATTCAAACTGCCACACCTTTAGTCAAAGAGCCCAAACCCCAAGACGAGGAAAACCCTCTCGTCATCTTTATGCCTTCGGGCCGTCGTGCTCGCGTGGAACCAGGTACGCCACTGCTCGATGCCGCCCGCCACATGGGTGTAGAGATAGAGAGCATTTGCGGCGGCCGCCTGACCTGCGGCAAATGCAAGGTTCGTATCGAAGAGGGCGTCTTCCAGAAGCACCACATCGAATCCAGTGACAGACATCTCTCGGCGCCTTCGCAAGCGGAACGTGACCTGCTGCAGGAGATCGGAGAAACTGAATGCCGGCTTTCCTGCAATGCCCGGGTGCAGGGTGATGTCCTTGTCTTCGTACCGGAAGAGAGTCGGGCGCAGAAACAGATCATCCGCAAATCGGCCACCGAACGGGAGATTGAAGTGGTGCCCGCTGTTCGCCAATATTACGTCGAAGTCGACAAAGCAGTATTGGGTGAGCACCGGGGTGATTGGGGGCGCCTGCAAGATGCGCTTAAGGATCAATGGCAGCTCGAGAACTTGAGTTTGGATCTGCCCGTGTTACAGAAACTGCAACCGACTTTACGCAAAGGCAAGTGGTGTGCCACCGCTACTATCTGGCAGGATCGAGAAGTAATCGACCTCCATCCCGGCTACCACGACGGCGTCTATGGTCTGGCGGTGGACATCGGTAGCACCACCGTTGCCGGCTATCTTTGCGATCTGCGAACGGGTGAGTTGCTCGCCACTGAATCTTCGATGAATCCGCAAGTGGCTTATGGCGAAGACCTGATGAGTCGCATTTCCTATGCCATGGTCAATAGCGATGGCCTGGATAAGATGCACAAAGCGATCATCGACACCCTAAACAAGCTGGCGGTGCGAACAGCCAAACAGGCGGGCATCCGGCCCAGAGATATTTACGAAGCCGTGTACGTGGGCAACACCACGATGATCCACATCCTCTTGGGCATCGATCCCGTGGAACTGGGTGGTTCGCCCTTTGCCCTGGCGGATCGCGACAGCATCGATCTCAAGGCACGGGATCTCAGCCTGCGCATGAACCGTTGCGCCAATGTCCA
Source organism: Chloroflexota bacterium (assembly GCA_024224665.1). Lineage (GTDB taxonomy): Bacteria > Chloroflexota > Anaerolineae > J102 > J102 > PIVW01. Next base: position 2,651 of record JAAENG010000513.1, read on the forward strand.
TATCCTCCCTGCAGAAGCCGGACATGTGGGAGCCGACAACGTCGGTGTGCTCATTGCCGAACCTCCATACGTACGTGAAGAGATCGTCCTTACCATCGACGTTGGCACCAATGCCGAGATCGTACTTGGCAACAAGGCATGGATGTTCAGCGCCTCCAGCCCAACCGGGCCTGCCTTCGAAGGTGCACAGATCACCTATGGTATGCGTGCAGCCCCCGGCGCCATCGAACGAGTACGTATCGATCCCGATACCAAGATCGCCACTTTCAAAGTCATTGGTGATGAGCAATGGTCGCACGACTGGCAACTGGGCAGCGATATCCCCCTGGACGAGCAGCCGAAGCAGTTGGCGACAGGCATTTGCGGTTCCGGCATCATCGAGGTGATCGCGGAAATGCTCCTGACAGGCATCATCCTCCCCGATGGACGCTTCAACCCCACCCTCGATACAGAACTCACGCAGTGGGATGGCCCGAAGGGCAGCTATATCTTGGCAACGGCCGATCAGACGAGCACGGGTGAGGCTATTTTTGTTACGCAAAGTGATGTTCGCAGTATTCAGCTTGCCAAGGCAGCACTATATGCCGGCGCCAAACTGCTGATGATGCGCGCTGATGTAAACAGAGTAGAAAGGATCGTTCTAGCCGGCGCTTTTGGCAGCTACATTGATCCGAAATACGCACTGGTGCTGGGCATGATCCCTGATTGCGCACTCGAAAACGTCGTGGCTGTGGGCAATGCCGCCGGTGATGGAGCACGTATCGCCCTGCTCAACAGAGATAAACGGGAAGAGGCTCAAAGGATTTCGCATTGGGTCCGCTACATCGAGACGGCCGTTGATCCCGACTTTCAGGACGAATTCGTAAGCGCCATCCACTTGCCGCATGCCAGTGATCCCTATCCACACTTGCAGGGAATTTTGCCTGATTTCGATGCCATGCCCGAACCGCCCAGACCACGTACCCGTCGCCGTCGCAGCCGCCCGCCAACATCGGCTTGATTGCGGAGGCGATTGCTGAGATGAAAAGCGTGGCGTCCGAAGCGTTACCGCGCCCAACTTAGCTTTGATAGACACGCATTCACAAGTCGCTGCAGTTTTAGAAATCCAGCATGCCGCAGACAGAACAGACATTGACGCCAAGCGAAAACGAAGCCCTGAGCAGGGTTCTAAGACGATACCGTGATCAAGGCAGCCAGGCGCTCTTACCCTGTCTACACGATGTTCAGGCAATCACGCGCTGGTTGGATGAAGCAACCTGCACGAGCATCAGTAAAAGTCTGGGCGTTCCCCTGATTCAGATTCACAATGTGATTGAGTTTTACGAACTATTTTACAGTGAACCCATAGGCCGGCGGATCATCAGAGTGTGTGACGATATGCCCTGTTATCTGGCCGGGAGCGAACATATTGTCAAGGTCTGTGCCAAACAATTAGGGCTGGCCAAAGGCAGTGGCACCACAGCGGATGGCCAGTGGACGCTGGAGATACATCCCTGCCTGGGGCGTTGCGAACAGGCTCCTTTTATGATGATCGATGACCAAGATCACGGCTATGTAAAGGCGGACTCAGTAACCAAGTTGCTGCGGGGAAGCCAATGAGCTATCAACCGGTTCTGACGGCGAGGTTGAATAAGATCGACCCTATCAGTCTGCGAGATTACGAGAGTCACGGCGGCTTTGAAGCGCTGGGTCGGGCCATCGATTTGGGTGCAGAACGGCTGATCGAGATCATGCGTCAGGCCCATGTGTTGGGTCGAGGCGGCGCCGCTTTTCCTGCCGGTATCAAGTGGAAGGCTGTCAGCGAAGAATCAGGGCCCAAGTATGTGATAGCCAATGCCGACGAATCGGAGCCCGGCACGTTCAAAGACCGAATCATGTTGGAAGGCGATCCCTTTTCTCTGATCGAAGGACTGATCATCGCCGGATTTGCAACGGGCGCCGAACAGGGATTTATTTACATCCGGGGCGAATATCCACTGGCCATCGAAAGAGTGCAATCTGCGCTTAATTCGTGCTACCAGGCGGGTTATCTCGGTCGGGATATCTTGGGATCAGGCGCTAATCTCAATATCGAGATACGCAAGGGCGCCGGCGCCTACATCTGCGGTGAGGAAACAGCCTTATTCGAGAGTATCGAGGGTAAGAGGGGATTTCCTCGTATCAAACCACCTTACCCGACTGAAGCGGGTGTGTTCGACTGCCCTACCCTGATCAACAACGTGGAGACACTGCTCTGTGTGTTGCCATTAGTGCTGCGAGGTCCCAACTGGTTTAAGGATGTCGGTCCTGAAGACTCGCCTGGTCCAAAACTGTTCTGTCTCTCAGGCAGAATTCGTAAACCCGGCCTTGTCGAAGCGCCCATGGGTACCCCGCTGCGAGATCTCATCTACGACTCTGGAGGTGGTGTCAGCGGTAGCGGCCGGTTGGGCGGCGTCCTCTTGGGTGGAGCAGCCGGCATGTTTGTCACAGCCGATGCCCTCGATGTCAATCTTGACTTCGCCTCACTACGCGAAATCGACGCAGCACTCGGTTCGGGTGTTGTCATGGTGTTCGATACCTCTGTCGATATGAAACCTGTGCTTAAACGCATCGCCCATTTTTTCGCGCACGAATCTTGCGGCAAATGTTATCCCTGCCAGTTGGGTACTCAAAGGCAGATGGAAATTGTGGATCGCATAGCCGCCAACAAGACACGTACAGGTGACCTCATGCTGTTGACCGACGTTGGAAAAACCATGGCCGATGCCAGTATATGTGGCCTGGGACAAACAGCTTCCGCAGCCATCCTAACTGCGTTGGAACGCTTCGGCTATGACGAAGTCAAAGGCGAGTTTAGTCGCTTTGGTCACAGACAGTAACGTATCGATCCAATATGATTCAACTTATTGTAGCATAATGTAATGTCCATGAGCCCTGATATTCAAGAAGTCTGGATTACCCTCGACGGCCAGTCGATCAAAGTACCGGCCGATAGCACGATTCTTGATGCGGCCCGATTAGCGGGCATCGACATTCCTATAATCTGCTATCACGACCATCTCACAGCCAATGCCGTGTGCCGTGTTTGCGCCGTAGAGTGGCGTGGCAGCCGCACTCTGCTCCCCGCTTGTGTAGCTAAGGTCGCTCCTGATGCCGTCATCCAAACCAGCTCGCGTCGTGTGGATCGTGCCCGCCGTACCCTGCTGGAAATGCTGGCCTCGGCCACCGATCTGAGCGAAGCACCCGAAATTCAAGCGATGATCGAGGACTGCGACGCCGATCCCAACCGTTTCGGAGAAGATGCCAAGCGGCGGACCTTTGCTGAAGTCAAGGACGACAATCCTTTTTATATCCGAGATTATGACAAGTGTGTGTTGTGTTGGCGCTGCGTGCAAGTCTGCGCCGAAGATGTGCAGTACACCTTTGCATTGGGCTTCAACAAGCGAGGCTTCGACACCGAGATAGGCACGTTTTTTGAACATGGCATGCCCGACACCAGTTGTGTCTTTTGCGGCAACTGCGTGGGCGTCTGCCCTACCGGTGCTTTGAAAGGAAAGGGCGAGATAGAAAATCAAAAGGCAAAAGGCAAAAGTTAAAAGGCAAAAGGCGGATTGTCACCACGCAATACGCAACACGCATCCCATGAAACCAGACCGCATCACCTCAACCACCTGCCCTTTCTGTGGGGTTGGCTGCCAGATACAACTCAATATCAAAGACGAAAAAATCGTGCGGGTGACGACAGATTTTGATCTGGCGCCTAACTATGGCCAGTTATGTGTCAAGGGGCGTTTTGGCACCGATTTCGTGCATCACCCCACGCGCTTGACGCGCCCTCTCATGCGCAAAGATATCCTACCGGGCGAGCGAATTGCTAAGGCGCGTAAGGCTCATTCTTTGCAAGAGGATTATCGTGAGGTCAGTTGGGAGCAAGCGTTGGAGGTGGTTGCAGATAAGCTGGCTGGGATAGTACAAGAGTCCGGGGGAGATGCTATTGGCGCCTTCTGTTGTGCCAAAGCCACCAATGAAGACAACTATCTTTTTCAGAAGCTGGCGCGCAGCATCCTCAAGACCAATAACGTCGACCATTGTGCCCGTCTTTGTCATGCAGGCTCTGTGGCGGGGCTGATGCGGACGATCGGCTCCTCGGCCATGTCCAACAGCATCACCGAGATGGAGCATCTGCAAACATTTATCGTGACCGGCTCTAACACGACATTCGCCCATCCCGTGATCGCCCTCAGCCTGAAAAAAGCGGTTGATCGTGGCGCCAACTTGATCGTCATCGATCCTCGCCATATCGAGTTGGTAGACTTTGCCACCCTGTGGATACAGCAACGCCCCGGCGCCGATGTGGCGGTTTTTCAGGCCATCGCTCATGTGATCATCGAAGAGGGGCTTTTCGATAAAGCTTATATTGGGGAACACACCGAAGGCTTCGACGACTATGCGCAATCTCTAGAATCCTTTACGCCTACATGGGCCGAGGAAGTTAGCGGTGTACCCGCAGACTTGATTCGACAGGCCGCACGCATGTATGCGCAGGCTGAAAGCGCAGCGCTCTACTGGGGGATGGGCATCAGCCAAAGCACGCATGGCGCCGATAATGCCTCGGCCTTGGTCAACCTGGCCATGCTATGTGGCAACATCGGTAAATATGGTGGGGGTTTGAATCCACTGCGAGGGCAGAACAATGTCCAGGGTTGTTCCGACGTAGGTGGCTTGCCCAATATCTATCCCGGTTATCAGCCGGTCAGTGATGGCAAGGTGCGGGCCAAATTCGAGGCTGCCTGGGGCACAAGGCTGAACCCCGACAACGGGCTCACCGCCGTCGAGATGGTCCATGCGGCAGAACGTGGTGACATCCGTGCCTTTTATATCATGGGCGAGGATCCGATGACCTCAGAGCCCCATCTCAAACATGCCAGACATTCGCTAGAGAACCTCGATCTGATTGTCGTACAGGATATCTTTGCCAATGAAACCGCACTGTACGCCCATGTGATCTTACCCGCAGCCAGCTTTGCCGAAAAAGCGGGCACCTTTACCAATACTGAACGCCGGGTTCAGCGCGTACGGCCAGCTTTATCGCCTCCGGGTGTAGCCCGGCCCGATATGGATATCATCTGTGATCTTGCTCAGCGGCTCGAAACACGTCTGGGTGTCGTGACTACGCCAGGCTGGGACTATGACGGTCCTGAGGCTGTTTGGCAGGAGATAGGCCAGGTTGCGGCAGAATTCAGGGGCATCACCTACAAGCGCATCGATAAAGCCGGCATACAATATCCGTGTTATGATGAAGAGCACCCCGGCACACTCTACCTGTTCGAGGAGGGCGTGCCCAGCGGCCGTGGCAAATTCTGGCAGATGGATTTCAAGCCGCCCGTGGAAAGGCCTGATGCCACTTATCCGTTCAACCTCTCTACCGGCCGTGTGCTCTATCATTGGCATGGCGGCACCATGACACGACGCTCCACGCTGAATGAGATCGCGCCCGAACCTGAGGTGGAGATCAACCCGGCCGATGCCAAAACGATCCCAGTTGTGAGTGGAGATCTGGTGCGGATTGCCTCACGCCGAGGTGAGATCGTTGCCAGGGCCAAAGTGACAGATCGTTCGCCGATCGGCACCATCTTTTTACCGTTTCATTATGTCGAAGCAGCGGCCAATTTGCTCACGTTGGATGAGCTTGATCCCAGCGCCAAAATCCCCGACTTCAAAAATACCGCCGTGGCCCTGCAAGTGGCTGAAGAACATAACTGGGAACTAACACTGCACTAGCGAGATGTGATGCCGCAAACCCTACCTCCGGGTGCTGTCCCGGCCACCTACAGTCTGTTCCAACAAAACAGTTGGGAAGATGTCGACGCAACGGTCGTCGAAGAAACATCGCTCTGTATTCACGTCAATGGGCAGAAATTGGCGACGCTAATGGCAACCCCCTCCGATCAAGAGGCGTTAGCAGTGGGCTTCCTGGCGGCCGAGGGCTTCATCGACAGCCTTGACGACATCGAACTGATCGAGTTATCGCACAGTGGCGCCTGTGTTGATGTATGGCTCAAGAGGGAATTTGTCAGGCCAGAACGAACGATCATAACCAGTGGCTGCGGGGGGGGCATCACATTCGACGACCTAACTGCCGAAAGATCGCCACTACCCCCAGCCGACCCCATTGCACCCGACCAGATCGTTGCGCTCTACCGGCAGTTGCGTTCCGCCGCAGTACTCTATCCCATCACTCGAGGCATCCACACCTCAGCAATCTGTACTGCCGACACCCTGTTGCTGGCAGCGGAAGATGTGGGCAGGCACAACACCCTCGACAAGTTATGGGGTTTGGCGCTCCTGAAAGAGATCGAAACCGAAGGCCGGATCATCATCACGACCGGCCGAGTTAGTTCAGAGATGTTGGGGAAAGCTGCGAAAATGGGGGCGCCCGTCATCGCCTCCCGCACCTCACCTACCAGCCGCTCGGTCGCCCTGGCCCAAGCCTGGAACATCACGATCGTCGGCTATTTACGGCAGGGCAGTCTGAGGGTATACTCTACAGCGGAGAGGATCGATACAAGACCCGCCACCGAAACTAGCACGCTCTCGGCGGCTTTGCCCTCTGCCTGACAGATTCTTGACCGAATTGGAGGGATGGTCTTTGTCGGAGCGCTCGAAGCCTATATGGCAGAGGGACTATCAGTTGGGCGCCTCATGGGAACGTCTGCCGGTGCAATCACAGCCACGTTTTTGGCTGCCGGTTACATGATAGACGAAGTACAAGATGCTCTGAAGGAAAAAACGGATGATGGACGCTCAGTGTTTGAGACTTTTTTAGGCAAACCAGGTGGATTCAGCGAACAAGACCTGTTACTTGACGTTCGCTGATTTTTTGATCACTTTCTCAAATTCACTTACCACTATATGTTGTATGCAAAATACTGAAGCTACTATATACAGGAATTTGATTTTCAACACTGCGAGATGCGTCGTTCATCAGAGCAAATTTGGGAATGAACAACCACACAAGTTGACAATAAATTGCCTTGTGAGAGCCGAATTCTAGTCAAGAGGCTCGAATTCTGGATTTAGTCTGAAAAATGAGCGAACGTTCCGTGTTAGACAGTAATTTGGGAAAGTTCCTCGCCAATGTAGATATCCCTCTGGTTCCTGATTTTGCCGAGCGCAAAATCGACAAGCGTCTTCTGCAGCTCATGGCGACGGACGATCACTTTCTCAAAGTCTTTTCGTTTCTGGAACGTGGTGGCTGGTACGCTGCAGATAGTTTTCTCGACTGGATGCGAAAGTATATGGACCGGGGTCAAGACCAGGATCGCCCCCGCCAATACAGCAAAATGTCCTTTGCCGAGTTGCATGAAGCGACTGGCCGAGAATTGACGCTTATTGCAGCCGATACATCAGGTGCTCGTATGTTGGTACTGAACCGAAACACGGCGCCTGGTTGCCCCGTGGTTTGGGCGGCACGCATGTCAATGAGCGGGCCTCTGCTGTGGCAGGAAGTAGAATGGCAAGCTGAATGGGGAAAATATCGAGATAGCGATATCAGGGGACATACCATAGTCGATGGCGGGATGCTCTCGAATTTTCCTATCGAGTTATTTATTTCGGACGCTCCTCAGGTCATAGCAGTTATGGGAGAAAAACAATCTGAAGAGGTCATAGGATTCTTGATCGATGAATCCCTCCCCGTACAATCAGCTCCACCTGAATCGCAGGATGTTAACGGGTTCGCTGTGGGGAATCTGGAAACCATAAAACGCCTGCAGAAACTGATCAACACTGCCACACAGGCTCACGATAGGGCCGTCATCGAAGCATTTGAGCAACTGGTGGTGAGGGTTGCCCGCTCGCGGCTATGGGACGACTGAATTCGATATGACTGAGGTACGCAAAGATGCGCTCATCGCCGCCGGAAAGGATGTGACAACTCGATATCTGCGCCAGAGACTTAACATCCCTTTCGACCCGAACTTCAGCGCAACACCACCCACACCTGCCGATCTGGCAAACCAACATGCGCTCGACATTTTAGGGCGATAGGTATGCGGTTTTCGGCGTGCGGATAGATCGGATTGAAACAGCCGGGTTACCAAGTTCTACTCGCCGGCCGGTTTATAAGCATCCGGGTAGAGTACAGCTTTCACGAACTGCTCCTCCCTCAGATACTCCAGTGCAGCCAGCTGGATGTCCTCGGTCGTCAATGACATGATCTGATTCTCAAAGCTGGCGATATCCAGTCGTTGCTCATCCTCATAAAAGGCGTAGTCCTGGAGTAAGGAGAGCCAAAAGCCATTCTCCTCCAGGCGCTCTTCTCGATTGGAGAGGATCTGCGCTTGGGCTTTCTCCACATCCACCTGTTTTGGGCCGTCCACGCGGAGTTGCTCGATTTGTGCAAGCGTAGCATTGATCAACTCGTCAACCCGATCGGGATCTGCGGTGAAAGAGACATCGATGCGGTAGGTTGGCTCCGGTAATTCATGAAGCCTCATTGCCACTTGGGATGAATAGACACCCGCCAGTTTTTCACGTAGTTCCCCTCTGAGAACAATATTGAGAACACCTTCGAGAACGGAAAGCTCGTGCCAGCTTTCTGGTATCGGCTCGAATGCACCAGTAAAGACCAAGCGCACGGTAGCTCGATCACCTTCTCCTTTATAGACCAGTGTTTCAACTGACTCTTTACTTACACCAGGCGCCACAGGTAGCCAAGTCTCCTCTCGGTCTCCAGTTGGTAACGTGCCCAGATAAGTCTGTGCCAGTAATTTGAGTTCGTCAGGATCAAAGCTACCGACGAATACAAAATCGATGTCGTTTACATCAGAGAAACGATCGGAATAGATCTCCAACCCCTTTTCGTAATCAAGGGCGTCGATTTCCTCCAATGGTAGAGTACCACGTCGAATGGTTGGGCCATAGAGTGCTTCGAGCACGGCATCAGAGAAAACAGCGTTCGGATTACGATCGCGGTTACTGAGCATGGTTCGTCGTTGCTTCTGGAAAACTTGGAAGGCGTCTTCATCTTCACGCGGCGCCGTAACGTACAAATAGATGAGTTGGAATAGTGTTTCAAGATCTTCGGGTGAGCCTACACCGCCGAGACCTTCGTTGAGTTCATTGATAAAGGGATAAACCACTGCCACTTTTCCTGTTAGTAACTTTTCTATCGCTGACTGATCCAATTCACCCAGACCACTCTGGGAAATGATGTTGGCAATGGTCGCTGCTTCCGGAAAGTCTTCATCAGATACGAGCGATAATCCGCCGGGACTGATCGCCCGGAATAGAACCTGATCATTCTTGAAGTCTGTCGCTTTCAGGTATACATGGACGCCATTGGCGAGTTCCAACACTGTAACGTCAAGGTCGCCTAACGGTTGTTCATCGATGATATCCACAGGTTCAGGTTTTTGCGCAATCAGGGGCGCATCGACAACTTCATCCTCATAGGGTGTGATCTGCTGAACCAGCGTTGCTTCGAACAGCCCGACCAGATCTTGCTCTGACGGCAATGCGATCTCTTCTTTCTCGGGTGCGGTAACGATGACAGAGCGATTGTCGATTGCGGTCAGAGCGATCGATTTTGCATTGGCTTCTTCAAGGGTGATCTCAGGCAAAAACTCTTGCGAAAGTTCGAACAGGGCTTCGATACCGGAAATGGGATCTTTGGTCAGGAAATGAGCCAGATATTGATGGGCCAAAGCGCCATTGTTGATATTTTCCCGCTCATCATAAAGAGCCCGGTATCGCCTGAGCAGATTATTCTTTGCTCGCTCAAGTTCAGATTGGGTGAATCCATGCCTTCGTACCCGTTCTACCTCGGTCAGCAATACCTCGAATGCCGGTTCGACCTTGTCATCTTCTACTATAGCGAAGGTAAAATCTCCCGAAATTGACCGTACCATCGGGCCTGTGCTAACGAAAGCCCCCAGGAATGGTGCATCGGGCGCGCGCGCGATCTCACTCAGGCGTTCGTTGAGCATGTCGTAAAACAGATTGGTGACAAGGTCATCGCGGAAATCATCTGTGGTCAGGAAGGGCTTCCTGTCACGTTTGCGAATCACCTGGATTTGGGTTATACTCATTTCTGGATCGGTTATAACCAGAAACTGAGTATCGTCATGCGGCGGCACTGTGAAGTCCTGACGTGGGACAGGATCGGATGGGGCAGATAGGTCAGAGAAGTGTTCCTGGATCAGCGCCTCGATTTCATCCACATCAAAATCACCGACTGCGACAATGCCTATGAGATCGGGGCGATACCAGGTCTCGTAATAGCGGCGGAGAGTCTCGGCTGGTTGGTTTCGCACTACGTCCATATCGCCAATGGGAAGGCGGTCGGCATAACGTGAGCCATTGAGCACAAAGGGCAAAAACTTATCAGAGATGCGACCGTTGGCGGTCTCGTTGTGCAAGCGCCACTCTTCGACAATTACGCCACGTTCTTTGTCCACCTCTTCTGGTGAAATCGTGGCGAAGGCTGTCCAATCTCTTAACACATCAAAGGCTGTTCCTACAGCCTCGGCGTCGTCGGTAGGAACCTGCAACTTGTAAACGGTCTCATCGAAGGAGGTGTATGCGTTGATATCTGGGCCGAATTCCATGCCGATGTATTCGAGAAAATCGACAATGGCCGTGCCTTCGAAATTCTCGGTGCCATTGAACAACATATGTTCGAGAAAATGAGCGAGTCCCAATTGATCCTCGTCTTCGAGAATGGAGCCGGCGTTCACGGCCAGCCACAATTCTGCCCGATTCATGGGTTCGTCATTGTGACGGATGTAATAGGTGAGGCCATTTTCCAGGCTACCAATACGAATGGCCGGATCCACTGGAAGGAGATTATCTTGTATCAGCGCCGGTTCCTCGACCTGAGGCACTTCGGGCTCGGCTACTTCGGTTTCCTTTTTTTCGACGGCCGGGGGAAACAATGGGGGGGCGATGCTCGTGCAGGCACTGAGGAATAGGGTCAGGGCAAAAACAAAAACCAGGATTCGTTTCATGAAAAAGTCACTCTCGCAAAAGGGATTTAGGTAATGGTTCATTCACAGCTTAAGTAGTTAAGTATATCGTACATCAGTGAGATATACTAAAAGTAGGCTTAACTGATCGAGGTTGAGCTAGATGAAAGACTTAGTGCTTGTCCATTATTAACTTCCCGAATTTATCGCTTGCTGCGAATGAGCAAGCTTTGGTATCCGTCCTGGACGCTGACAGATTGCGGAAGTTATTTTTGGACGAATATTTAGAGCCACTGGAGATGAAACTCTCTTATCTGAACGAAGGCCGCAATATGGTTTCAGACAATACCTCTCGTAACTCCACCACCCATTCAGGAGGAACTTCGTAGAGTTATTCTGTCCTACGGCGCCTGGGATCCATATCGAATCTCATTCAGCATCTCACGAGGTGGGGTGGCAGGTCGTCCTTCGAGATTGAGAAACACACCGGTGGAATAATCTCCGATCAATTAGGGTTGCATCGCCCTCGCGTTGTATCTCAATCAGCCATGCGCCACGCAGCCGTTTGACATCTACAAGACGACTGATTATTCGAATGGATTCGCCGATGCGAGGGAAGATATGAAACTGCGTATCATGTCCTGTCTGATAGGTAATATAACCCGCTTTGAGCCATCGGGGAAGGGGCCAACCAGCCTGGCCCGAGGCGTCGAACAGAGCCTCTTCGGCATGGTTCATGGAACCGGTACAGAGATAAAGAAGCACGTTTACAATTGAATGAGGAGAAAGGCTAAAAGGGCATAGGCGGTCTTTGCTCCGAGCAGTGATTGCGAGGAGCAAAGATCCAATATGAGATTGCTTGTATC
>JAAENG010000514.1 GCA_024224665.1 Chloroflexota bacterium
AACTCTTGGCGAATCTCTTGTACAATCTCTTCTGAGTTGGATGACATAGCTTCTCTCCTGGTTTGTTTGTAGGTCGGTTGTTTTGACACCTTCAGTTTACCAGATATGCTGTGTCTCCAACTCATTTAGGACACACCCATTAGAAATCTATTACTTCCTCAATCGGAGCAGGGCGCGTAGTAGTGGCGTCGCTTCGCCGACAGATTCCTGACGAACTCCAGAATTTGGTGCGTGAACGTGAAAAGGGTATGTGTGAATATTGCCACACTAGCGAAGAATGGCAATACGTTCGATTCACGATTGATCACATCATTTCACTTTCTCAGGGTGGTACAGACTACAGTGAAAACTTGACACTTTCTTGTTTTCACTGTAATCGCCATAAATCAAACCCAAATCAAACCGTACGATAAGGTATTGATCCTGAGTCTAACTTAGGTGGAAGTGTGTGCCTGATTTAGGATAGTTGAGCGTCTTGAGCGTGGGCAAGACCTCTTTCAAGCGCTCAAACACGTGCGCTTCCTTGACCACGCGGTCCGGCAGTAGGTGTTCGGCCGAGTAACCGGGGGTGATGTCCAGGAATATGGGCTTGGCCCGACGTGAAATGGCCTTGACAGCGAATACGTTTCGGGTCAAACAAAATGATTACCGCCGCCATGACTTTCAAAGCCATCTCTCCAATCGTCTCGCAGAAAACCGAGTCAAATCTTCGCTGAATGATCATTTTGCACGGCGGCCATGCTAATTCTTGCGTCGCTGCTGCACGACTTGAAAATTCAATTGTCACCTTCATAACAGTACACCTGAAACAGCGTTTTGCAATCTCTATAGAAATGGCTATACTGTGCCATCGTTGACCCTTATAAACTGTTTGGGTGCGGCCTGAGAATTACAATTCGCACAACGTCGTGTCACCCAGGCTAGGAATGCGGAAGCAGGACTGCGGTACGAAAGTGGCGCCTGATTGATAATTCCTGATAGCGACGAAGTAGATGTTTATCCGAGTTATGGACGCCCCGGACGTATAGCCACCTCCGGCCCTAAACAATATGGATTCAAAGCAAACGTTTTCGCCATCAAAGGTACTGGAATGAGTCAAGCCACGCTCTCAAATGTTTCATCGACGTCCCCACCTGTTACAGGTTCCTCGTCACGGCAAAGGCGCAAGAAGATACAGTCAGCAATCGAAGGTTATCTCTATCTTGCCCCGACCTTGATCGTGCTGGCTATCTTTGTTTTCCTGCCCGTGGTCACGTCGTTCCAACTCAGCCTCAATCGCGTGGCGCCATTTGGTGGGGTGATGCGATTTGTGGGGTTGGAGAATTATTCGAAATTGCTCACGGATCCAGATTACTGGAACAGCATCAAAGTAACTTTGTTGTTCATGTTGGGCGTGGTACCTGTGGGTCTTTTCCTGGCTGTGTTATTGGCGGTGGCGTTGTCTCAACCTTTGCGCCACTTAACGGGATTACACAGACTGCTTATCTTCGTGCCGGTGGTGATCAGTAGCGCTGTTGCGGGTGTATTGTTTAAGTGGTTGTATCATCCTGTGGTCGGGTTCCTCAATTATTGGTTGAGTTTGGTGGGCATTGAGGGTCCGAACTGGTTGGCAACCAAAGACTGGGCACTGATATCCGTTATTCTGGCAACGATCTGGAAAGAATTTGGGTTCAATGTCATCATTGCCCTGGCTGGGGTGCAGGCAATCGACAACACTTTTTACGATGCTGCCAAAGTTGATGGCGCCAATTTCTGGCATCGATTTCGCAATATCACCATCCCCTTGCTGACACCCACCCTCTTCTTCTTACTTATCATCAACGTCATCCATACCTTTGAGGCCTTTGGCCAGATTCACGTTCTGACCGAAGGAGGGCCGGGGCAGGCTACCAACGTACTGGTTTATTCCATTTTCTACGATGCCTTCGTTGGCACGCCCCAACGCGGCATCGCTTCGGCCCAAGCGTATCTTCTTGCTATTATGGTGATTATCATGTCGCTGATTCAATTCAAGGGTCTTGAAAGCAAGGTGCACTATCAATGAGCGCAAACCAGAGTAGCAAACGTTCTCTGCCTCGCCTCAAATCAGGTGATCTGGGTTTGCAGATTTTCCTGATAGGTATTGGCCTCGTCATTTCCTTGCCGATCATCATCGCTCTCTTGACCAGTTTCAAGCCGATGAACGAGGTCATCACCTACCCACCCAAATTCATGCCCAACGTCTGGACTCTTGATAACTACCGCACCGCATTCGAGTCGGTGCCTTTTGCCCGCTTTATCTTGAATAGCTTTATCCAGACGGCGATTATCACCAGTGGGCAGGTATTGCTGTGCATATTGGCCGCCTACGCCTTTGCCGTGCTCGACTTCCCAGGTCGAGATGCCCTGTTCTACGTCATTCTCGCCAGCCTGATGATTCCCTTTGAACTGACATTTATCCCCAATTTCCAAGTTGTCACAGGCTGGGGTTGGTCTAATTCCTATCAGGGTCTTTCCGTTCCCTTCCTGGCCAGCGCATTTGGTGTTTTCTTATTGCGACAATTCTTTCTCAGTATCCCCAAAGATTTACATGATGCAGCTCTTATCGATGGTTCAGGTAACTGGCGCTACTTGTGGCAAATCGTTGTCCCTCTCAGCAAGGGTGCGATTGGCGCATTCGCCATTTTCGCCTTCCTCAGCGCCTGGAATCAGTATCTCTGGCCCCTCATCATCACCGATGTCGAAGAGATGCGCACCATCCAGATCGGTATCCGATTCTTTATGACCAATATCGAATCGGGCGCCAACTGGGGTGCTGTCATGGCTGGAGCTGTTATCGCCCTGCTACCGACACTACTCGTCTTCCTTGTCGCCCAGAAACAACTGGTCAAAGGCATTGCCATGACCGGTCTCAAAGGCTAATGGTCTATCAAGAAGGAAAATAACATCTAACCAAGGCAATGGAAATTGCCTGGCGAAACCTACGAAGCGCCCTCAGGCGCTGTGCGCAGACCCCGCGAGGTCTGTCGACCCTGATGGGGCTTCGTAATTTCAGCCCGATACTTCCAGTATCTGATCAGAAATAACATCTAACCAAGGCAATGGAAATTGCCTGGCTAAACCTACGAAGCGCCCTCAGGCGCTGTGTGCAGACCTCGCTGGGTCTGTCGACCCTGATGGGGCTTCGTAATTTCAGCCCGATACTTCCAGTATCTGATCAGAAATATCAATCCTCTGCTTAACGCTAAACCAGCATCCAGTAATCAGTAATCAGCAGTCGGATAACAGTGCAAGCCACTTGTCACCGACTACTGTTCACTACCATCACTCACCACAATCCACCCACACGCTCATCTCCAGGAGGAGACATCCATGAAGTTCAACAAACTGATCATCCTGACACTGTTGCTCGTATCAGCATTAGTCGTTGCGGCTTGTGCCACAGCGCCGGCGCCGGCAGCTCCAGCCGCAGAAGAAGCACCGGCGGAAGCGCCCGCTGAGGAACCGGCGGAAGAACCTGCGGAGATGGAGAAAGTTGAAGTCGTTTTCTGGCATGCCATGGCCGACAATTTGGGCGCAGTGGTCGACGAACTGACCACGCGCTACAATGATAGCCAGGATGCCGTCCACGTAACCGCCGTATTCCAAGGCACCTATGATGATACCTACAACGCCTTGTTGGCAGCATTTGAAGCAGGTACCGAGCCGAACATCACCCAGAATTTTGACCTAGCCTCACAGACGATGTTCGACACCGGACGATTGATCCCCGCCCACCAGTTGATGGCTGAAGGCGATGCTGATATCTTCATCCCCGCCGTGCGCGACTATTACTCTGACGAAGAGGGCCTGGTTGCACTGGCTTTCAACAGCAGCACGCCTATCGTTTACTACAACGCTCAGATGTTTGAGGATGCAGGGCTTGAACCACCTAATCCCGAATGGACTTTCGCCGAATTCAAAGAGACCTGCGATGCCATTCAAGAATCAGGCGTTCCCTTCTGCGCGGCATTCGGTACCGTGGGCTGGTATTTCGAGCAGATTCTGGCCAATAGTGGTGGTTTCTATTTCAACGAAGACAATGGTCGTACGGGCCGCCCTACCGAAGCGCTGTTCAACGAAGGGCAAGGGGTAGAGGTCTTCACCTTCCTTACCGATCTGATCGCAGAGGGCTATGCTCCCAACGTAGGCAAGACCTGGTCCGACTCAGACTCTGTGTTTTTGACAGGGCAGTCGGCGATGCTCTTCGACTCCACCTCCGGTGTGCAGGGCATTGAGGATCAGGCTGATTTCGAGGTAAAGACCGCCTACATTCCGCACAGCGACAGCAGTGACCGCAATGGCGTCATCATCGGCGGCGCCGCCTTGTGGCTGATCGATGCCGACGATGATGCACAGAATGCAGCAGCTTGGGACTTCATGAGCTTCATGACACAGCCGGCCCAGCAGGTAACATGGCATACCGGCACGGGTTACTTCCCCGTCCGCTCCGATGTCTCCGATGACCCCGAATTGCAGACCTTCTGGGAGGAAAATCCCAATTTCGTCACCGCTATCGAGCAATTGGACAGCACACCCACCAGGCTGGATGATGGCAGTTTGAACTACGCCGTGCTGGGCGGACGTGCCGGCCCCTTCCCGGCTATCCGTGATCTCATCGTGCAATCGTACAGCCGTGTACTAGATGATGGTGTCAGCCCGCAGGAAGCACTGGATGAAGCGGCCGAGAAAGCCAACGAGGAACTGGCTAACTACAACGCTTTCTTCGAGTAGGTGTATGTCTTTTAGGTGACGGTCCACAGCGTAAACTAGATGTGTAGGATGGCTGTCACCGTCATTGATAGGTGGTGCACAGCGCGTCGATCAGGTAATTACCTGACGTGTTGCGCACCACCTAAGCTTTTCTACACTCGTTTGATCGATGTATGCTACCTGGCGATGATCATGCACCTTGTTCGCTCTACTATCCTTACCTCCCCCTCCTTGGTGCTCCTGATGTTGCTCATCATCTCTTGCGCTGTCCCCCCGACTCCACCACCAACCCCTGTTCTACCTGATGTCCCATCTCTACCGATAGGTTTTGATATCCAAGGCCATCGTGGAGTGCGAGGCCTTAAGCCCGAAAACACGCTGCCGGCCTTTGAAATCGCACTCGACCTCATGGTCACGACGCTGGAAATGGACTTGCACTACAGCAAGGATGGCGTTGTCGTCATCTGGCACGATGATGACATAACTATCGACAAATGTACCTGTGCCGGTTCCGGTACCCCTGCCCTTGTCCCTGATCCCACACTTATTAGCCAACTCAGCTTTGAGGAAATTCAGAGATATCGCTGTGATCTCAATGGCGATTCTCAAAAATACCCGCAGCAGAATAATCATGCCACACCGTTGGCCGGCGACGACTATCGCATCATTAGCCTGGCCGAACTCTTTGACTTCGTCGATGCCTACGCCGAGTCAGATCATAAAACGGATGCACAACGTGATAACGCGCGCCTTGTGCAATTCAATATCGAAACCAAACGCAAGATCGAGCACGTAAATGCCATCGGCGATGGCTGGGACGGAGAACATCCTGGTGAATTTGAACGGTCGATTGTGAGCCTGGTCGAAGAAAGGGAACGGGTTGAGAGGGTGATCGTACAGAGTTTTGTACATGCATCATTGTGGGGTGTCCGACAGCTTAATCCAGATATTCGCTTAGCGGCTCTGACCAAAGGTAAGCGTCCGTCGCTGTCGGATTACGCGGATTACGCGCACAAAGGCGCTACCATATGGTCGCCCCGCTATCAGGATGTCACACCGGCGTTGCTGCAGCAGGCACACGGGGCTGGATTGCAGGTCATCCCCTGGACTATTAACGACCCCGCAGAAATGAAAAGGATGATTAGGCTCGGTGTAAATGGCATCATCACCGATCGCCCTGACTTGCTCTTGGCATTGGAAGATGAATAAATGACGCTAATGCCAGGCAATGGAAATTACCTGTCTAAACCTACGAAGCGCCCTCAGGCGCTGTGACCAGACCCTGAAGGGTCTTTGTAATTTCAGCCAGATACTTCCAGTATCTTAGGACAGAATGATATTTGGATGTACGTCCTTAATCGGAGGTAGCGTTCAGTAGGTTACTAAATTCTCGGTCCTAATGCCAGGCAATGGAAATTGCCTGTCTAAACCTACGAAGCGCCCTCAGGCGCTGTGACCAGACCCTGAAGGGTCTTTGTAATTTCAGCCAGATACTTCCAGTATCTGGTCAAGCTAATGAAAAAAGAAACATTCCGGTTTGGTACTATAGTTTCCCTGATTGCGGTCTGTTTGCTCGCCGCATGCTCGGGCCCAACCCAGACGCCTGAACAGGTCGATTTTTCAGATCCACACATCGAAGTCGTTGTGGATGGTTTGCTGGCTCCTATCGGTATGGCACTCATGCCCGATGGAGGACTGCTTGTCGCGGAAGATGGTACCGGTCAGCGGGATGACAGCGCCGGCATCAGTTTGATCACAGCGGAGGGTGCCGTGGGCCGCCTTATTTCAGGATTTCCCAGCACATTGGATTCGGGAGATCTGGCAGGTTCACCCTTGGTAGCTCTGGCTCCGGCAGGGGACAAACTCTACATTGGCAATTTCGCTCAAGGTCACCTCTGGACCCTGCCCTTGTCTAGTGAGGAGCGGGTTAACGGATTTTCGCTAGCCGAGGCGCCGCTCAACCCCGATGATCTGATACCGGCCATGCTCCCCCTTCACCGAGTCAAGGTGATGAACCCCTTTGATATCGCCTTCGATCCGCAGGGCATACCGGTGGTCACTGATGCGACCGGGGATGGCGTCGCCATGGAAACCGCCGATGGCAAGACCCGCTTTATTCATCGCTTCGCCCGCTTGCCTGATCCCAGATATGATGACAACAAGATCACGGTTTCGCCGGTACCGACAGGCATCGCTTTCATCGACGGCGAGTATTGGGTGACTTTGACAGGTGGTTGTCCCTATCCCTCGGGTGCAGGCAGGCTGGTCGCCATCGACGGAGAGCGGAACGAACGTCTTATCTTGGGCGGGCTCAACATGCCGATCGATGTTGCCCAGGCAGCGGATGGCACTATCTGGGTGTTGGAATTCGCCACTTTTCCGCCCGATGCCGCCTGTTTCACCGAGGCAAATTACCAGGCCGAAACCGGACGTCTCAGCCGTCTGCTAGCCGATCACTCCCTTGAGCCGGTCTTGGAAAACCTGAATTTCCCTGGGTCGGTACTGCCACTATCCGACGGTAGTCTTTATCTGACTGAGGTATTTCCTGGCCGCGTATTGCATGTCACATTTGGGGATCGGCCAATCGATACAAGTGATGTTTTTCCCCAGATCGAACGCCAGATTGAGGGGGAGACTAGCGGGCGTTTGCAGCATCCTGATGACGATACCGCCCTAAAAGAGGTCATCGCAGCACAAAGACTAAGACCAAATCCGGGTGCAGAACAAAGGGAGGGGGAGACGCCAGTGGCCGAGTTAGGTCAGGCGCTCTTTTTTGATCCGATCCTGTCCGGTGACAAAAATATCTCCTGTGGTACCTGCCATCATCCCCTGTTGGCAGGCGGTGATGGCCGCGTGCTGCCCATCGGCAATGGCGGCGCCAAGGTCGGCCCAGGGCGTGACTTCGTGGAGCGTATCAACTTGGCCGCTGAAGCCAGCGAACCCCGGCGTCTGGAAGCGACAACCGATCCCGCGACCGGCCTGGCGAGCGTGCCCAACCCTTTTGCCGGACAATTCGTGCCCCGCAACTCGCAGACCATCATCAACGCCGCCCTCTACCCGACCCAGTTTTGGGATAGTCGTGTGGAGCAGATGCCCGACGGCAGCGTCCGTACTCAAGAAGGTGAGATAGACGCTCTTGGCCTGACCGATCCATTGGCCGTGCAGGCGCTTTTCCCCCTCACCAGCGTACATGAGATGGCAGGGGCCAGCCTGGGCGACCTGGCGCCACAAACCATCCGTACGATCCTGCTTGAGCGCTTGCAAAATAGTCCGGCCTATGTCGAAGGATTTCAAGCAGCGTTTGGGGAAGGAAGTGAGGCGACGATTACCTTGCCTCGTCTGGCGCAGGCTATCGCTGCCTTCGAACGCCGCTGGATATTCACCGCTGCACCTTGGGATAGCTATTTAGCTGGGGATTCGCAGGCGCTGACAGAGCAACAAAAGCAGGGCGCTTTGCTATTTTTCGGCCAGATCGATCCCACAATCAATTGCGCCTTCTGTCATAGCGGAGACCTCTTTAGCGATTTTCGGCACCACAACATCCTGGCGCCGCAACTGGGACCGGGTAAAGGCCACGATTACAGCGGACGCGAGGATTGGGGACGGGAGGGCGTCACCTTCGATTTACGAGATCGCTATGCATTTCGTACGCCCTCTCTTCGCAATGTAGAGTTGACCGCTCCCTATTTCCACGACGGCGCTTATCCTACCCTCGAAGCCGTTATCCGCCACCATGCCGACATCCGAACCGGCGTCGAAGATTACGACCCCACCGCCAACGGCATCCCCGCCGCCCTCTACAGTAGCCTGCGCCCATTCCAACCCGAAAAGCAAGGATACAACGCCGCGCCCACCCTGCGAAATGGCCTCCCCCTCAGCGACGAAGACATCGCCGATCTACTTGCCTTCCTCGCTGCTCTAACCGATCCCGCTGCCCGAGATATCAGCCAATTCTCACCCGAATCGGTTCCTTCCGGCCTCCCCCTCGACCCCCTACCTGTTACCCGACCCACTCCAATTCAAAGTTCCCAATCCGCGATCCCCAGTTCACAATCTCCAACCCCCAATCCCCAACCGCACGCCCTCAACTTCAGCAACGTTGCCCCTGAGGTTGGCCTCAACTTCCGCCACGGCGCCTTCCGAACAGCCATCTTCGAAGACCCTGCCGCGGCCATGAGCGCTGGTCTTTGTTGGCTGGACTACGACAATGATGGCTGGCTCGACCTCTATCTGGTCAACAGCCATGCTGAAGAGGAAGTAGATTACTGGCAAGATCATGGTGGCCTGCTCCGCAATGTACTGTATCGCAATGAGCAGGGACAATTTGTCGACGTAAGCGCTGAGACGGAAACCGATATCGCATTACGTGGCAATGGTTGTCTGGCCGCAGATCTGAACGGGGACGGCTGGACAGACATGTTCATCACCGCCGACGGCCCCAACGCCTTGCTGTGGAATAATGGTGACGGCGCCTTCAGCGAAGGCGCCGCTGCCGCGGGACTGGATTCGCCCGAGTGGAACAGCGCCGCAGTGGCGGGCGATCTCAATGGTGATGGCCTGCTGGATATCTTTGTAGCGTCTTTTATCGATCTGGAAAAGAAAGTGCCCAAACCCGCCGGTCTCTTTCCGCAGGATTATTATGGTTTGCCGGATCGGTTATTTATAAATAGAAAGGCAAAAGGCAAAGGGCAAAAACCAATTTTCCGCGAGGCGGCTTTTGAGGCTGGGCTTTTGAGAGAGGAGCGGGGATTGGGGGCGTTGTTGAGTGATTTCGATAACGACGGCGATCTGGATCTGTATATCGCCAATGACGGCCATCCCAATCGCATGTATGCCAACGAACCCTGGCCGGGCGGCATCGAGGCCGATCCCGAAGGGCTGGGTTTTCGTTTTATCGATCTGACCGAAACCGCTCAGGTGGGGGATGCGGGCAGCGGTATGGGTGTGGCCGGTGGCGATTACGATGGTGATGGCTTTATCGACCTGCTCGTCACCAACTGGGAACGGGAACTCAATGCACTCTACCGCAACGAAACCGCGGTCGGAGGCGATCCGACCTTCCAGTACAGTACCTACCGCATCGGCATGGTGGGGTTGGGCAACAGTCAAACCGGCTGGGGCACGGCCTGGGCTGATTTCGACCACGACACCGACCCCGACCTGATCATCGTAAACGGCCGGGTGCCTGTTACCAACCTGGAGACCGATCGGCAAAGGGTGCGTTTCTACCTCAATCGTAGCTGGAACGCCGACGGCAGCCAAGGGCCTGGCGGACAGTTCTTTGATTTTAGCCAACAGGTGGGGTTAAAGGATGTGGGGCCGATCCTCGCCCGCGGCAGCGCCGTCGCCGATTACGATAATGACGGCGATCTCGATATCGCTATCAACGCCATTGCTGGCGACGTTGTGCTGTTGCAGAACGATGGTGTCGCCGGCAACTGGTTGGAGATCGATTTGGCCGGGATGCGGCCAGGCGCTCGTGTTGAGATAGAGCTGCCAGATGGTCGTGTTCTTGTGAGCGATGTCTTTGCCGGTAGCAGTTATCTGGCTACAGAAGACCCACGCCTGCATTTCGGTCTCGGCGCCTATAAATCTGTGCCAACATTGAGCGTGCGTTGGCCGGATAAGCAAGTGACGACTATCGAGAACGTCTCTGCCAACCAGATCGTGAAAATCAACCCGCCGGCAGACTGATTGACTCAAAACCAGCGGTCGTCGTTAGTAATGCCGCGCAACGGGATACTTTCGCCACACGGTATTAGCAAGGAGCCAAGTGTATGAGCGAGACTGTAGTTCAGGGTATGCTAACTTTGGAAGCGTTAGAGGAGGAGGTGCGAGCGGGTACTATCGAGACGGTAGTAGCAGTGTTCGCCGATCTCTATGGCCGCTTGATGGGCAAGCGCATCACCGCTGAGTTTTTCCTCGACCAAACCGTCCACTCTGGCATGCATGCCTGCAATTACCTGTTCACTGTCGACATGGAGATGGAACCAGTACCAGGTTACAGCTACGCCAACTGGGAATTGGGTTACGGCGATTTTCATTGTATGCCTGATTTGAGCACCCTGCGCAAGGCGACCTGGATGGATAAATCTGCTATCGTTGTCTGTGATGTGCACGATGAGAAGTCTCATGACTTGGACCCTATTGCTCCTCGGAACATCCTTCGCCGCCAGATCTCGCTGGCGCAGGATATGGGTTATTGGGCTCTGGGTAGTTCCGAACTAGAGTATTATATCTTCGACCAGACCTACGGTGAGGCCCGTACAGCTCACTATCACGACCTGAAAACCTTCGGCGCCTACATCGAGGACTATCATATCTTGCAGGGCAGCCGAGAAGAGGTACTCAATGCCGCCGCTCGCAAGCAGCTATCTCTGAGCGGGATTGCGGTCGAGTTCAGCAAGGGCGAGTGGGGTCCAGGCCAACACGAACTAAACATCCGCTACGCCGATCTGCTGGCGATGGCCGACCGCCACCTCTTGTACAAGCAATGCTTCAAAGACCTGGCTGGCCAGCTTGGCCTGGCCGTTACCTTCATGGCCAAGTATCACGAGGCGCTGGCCGGGTCCAGTTGTCACATGCACGTCAGCTTGTGGGACGAAAGGGTCGAGACCAACCTCTTTGCCGGGGATTCGGCGTTCGGTCCGGTACGATGTTCGGATGTTTTTCGTTGGTTCCTGGGAGGTTGGATGGCTCATGCTCGCGAGCTCATGGTTTTCTTCGCGCCTACCGTCAATGCCTATAAACGCTACAAGGCCGGCTCCTGGGCGCCTACCGGCATCGCCTGGAGCTACGACAATCGTACAGCTGGATTTCGGGTGATCGGCCAAGACAGTTCCCTGCGCATCGAGTCGCGCATACCCGGCGCTGATGTCAATCCCTACCTGGCTTATGCTGCCATTCTTGCTTCCGGCCTCGATGGCATCCGTAGGCAGATCGAACCGCCCGATATCTTTGTCGGCGATGTCTATGCTGCTGCGGAACTCCTCCATGTGCCCCGCACGCTGGCTGAGGCGATCTCCGAGTTCGAAAAGAGTGAATTCGCCCGAGATGCGTTTGGCGAAGCGGTGTTCGAACACTATCTACATTTCTTCAAGTCCGAACAGGTTGCATTCGATAACGCCGTCACCGACTGGGAAAGAAAGCGTTATTTTGAACAAATTTGAGCGTATTGGGTATTGCGCCTGATCTGGTCACATGATTCTATTGGAGAAACTCATGCGTTTAAAAAACAAAGTCGCCCTTATTACCGGAGCCAGCAGCGGCATCGGGCGGGAAACTGCCCTATTGTTTGCACAGGAAGGCGCGCAGGTCGTCGCCGTCGATCTCGATGATGAGGGTGGCGCCGAGACCATCGCTTTAGTCCGGGCCGGCGGTGGCGTCGTCACCTACGTCCATGCTGATGTGTCGAACGCTGCGCACTGTGAGGGAATGGTGCAGACCGCCGAAGAAACCTATGGCCACCTTGATGTCCTCTTCAACAATGCGGGCATCATGCACAGCGAGGATGACGACGCCGTGCATACTTCAGAAGATGTGTGGGATTTGACGATGGCCATCAATGCCAAAGGTGTCTTCCTTGGCTGTAAATTCGGCATTCCGGCCTTGCGCCGCGCCGGAGGCGGATCCGTCATCAATACTGCTTCTTTTGTCGCCCAACTGGGGGCCGCCACACCTCAGATCGCCTACACCGCCAGCAAAGGCGCCGTGTTATCCCTCACGCGAGAACTGGCCATCGTCCATGCCCGAGAGAATATCCGGGTCAACGCCCTCTGCCCGGGTCCGCTTCATACCGAACTCTTGATGAAACTCCTCGATACCGACGCCAAGAAGCAACGGCGGCTCGTCCACATCCCCGTCGGGCGCTTTGGCCAGGCAAAGGAGATGGCGCACGCTGCCCTGTACCTGGCATCCGACGAATCAAGCTATGTGACCGGCGCTACCTTCAATGTGGATGGCGGTATAACAGCAGCCTATGTCACGCCGGAATAATGCCGAACTGCCTGAAAAGAAGCTGGTTCTGATGGACTCTGTGGATCAGGCATAATCCTGAGATGTTGAACAGAGCCGGCCAATCAATGAGGAAGACAAATTCAGTGCGCTCTTCGTTGATCTGCAAGCCGGAGAGACTTTGTTGCAAACCTATCTTGTAGATGACTTGGGTGAGATGGTGGAGACGTATTACGTTTTACGTTGAGAAGGGTTCTTAAGTAGATGGCGCCATTAAAGTACTTGACATTACAATGTTATTGTGTATAGTTGATGGCGCAGTACGGGGCACTGTTTTCCCGACACAGCATCTCTTACATCAAGGACAGCATCTGCGTGGCCCGATCCAACAACCAGATAGAACTCAGCGAATCTGATAGCGCTGCCCTCGAAGGTGCGGCAGGTCCGGCCGTGAAGATGGCCATGAGAATACTGGTGAAGATGGCAGTCCTATACGGTGCAAGAGCACTGCTGGACATCACTCAGGCGCACATCGACAGCACTGTCTATATTGGAGACGCCGGCCTGGAGTATGCCGAAGGACTCGCTAACATGGGAGCGAAGGTGGCAGTGCCCACGACGCTCAATGTCAGTGGCGTCGATGAATATCACTGGCAGGAATGGCCTGTACCGCCAGAGTGGGCAGGAAAGGCTCGCCGCCAGATGGACGCTTATCAAAACATGGGATGCACGCCGACCTGGACCTGTGCGCCCTATCAGACCGAACAGCGCCCGCAGTTCGGCCAGCAAGTAGCCTGGGGCGAATCAAGCGCCATCGTCTTCGCCAACTCCGTCATCGGCGCCCGCACAGAGCGCTATCCCGACCTGCTGGATATCTGCTGCGCTATCACGGGGCGGGCGCCGGCTGCGGGCCTTCATCTCAGCGAAAACAGAGCCGGCCAGGTTTTATTGCATCTGGTAGATGTCCCCATAGAATTACAAGAAACCGACACTTTCTACACTGTGCTTGGATTTCTGATGGGACGCCTTGTAGACGATGAGGTTCCGGTTTTGGTCGGGTTAGAAGTGGAGCCGGGTGAGGATCAACTTAAAGCTCTGGGAGCGACGGCGGCTTCCACAGGAAGAACCGCCATGTTTCATGTCGTTGGCGTCACCCCCGAGGCCCCGACACTCGATATCGCCTTTCATGGAAAAGAACCACAGCGTCAGATAGATATCAGTGAGGCTGATCTGCGGGAAGCCCGGCGCAAGCTCTCCACAACCGGCGATGCCAGGCTCGACATGATCGTGTTGGGGAGCCCACATTTTTCACTGGCAGAATTTAGCCAACTGCAACTCCTCATCACCGGCCAACTGTGTAGCCCCGACCTCGAATTTGTGGTTACCAGCAGTCGGGGTGTAGCTCTGCTGGCCGAAAGAGCGGGATATCTGCAATCGTTGCGGCGGTTTGGGGGAAAGCTAACCGTCGATACCTGCATTCTCACCACGCCCATGCTTCCTGATGGCGTCGAAACTATCATGACCAATGCCGGAAAATTCGCTTACTATGTACCCGGCCTGTTGGGCGCTCAGGTTGTTTTTGGTACGCTGCAAGAGTGTATCGCCTCCGCGATTGCCGGGCGCATCCTCTTGAATGATGAGCTATGGAACGAGTGATCTCCACCCGCCCTCTGGTCAGTGGTAGCGCCGAGGGCATATTACTGGTGAGCGTTGAACCGTTGAGTTTCTGGGGCGGCTACGATGCCCAGACGGGCGAGATCATCGACCGCCGCCATCCCCTCTCCGGCCACATTGCCGCCGGCTGTATTCTGGCGTTGCCCTCCTCTCGAGGCTCGAGTACAACATCAGCGGTACTGCTGGAAGCTGTCAGGTTGGGCCGGGCGCCAGCCGCAATCATCACCAGCAGTCGAGATACCTACTTTGCATTGGCCTCCATCGTCGCGGGTGAGCTGTATGATGCCTCTTTTCCTGTGTTGGCAGTCCCCGCCGATATCCGCCAGAGCCTTGTTTCCGGGGCCCGTGCTGTCGTAGAGCCGGAAGGAATCCTCCGAGTTGGTTAGCTCATTCATCACATCTCACCAGCCTAAAGATATCCCTCTTGGCATCTTGGACAATTTCGGTGTTTCGAAAGTGCATATAGGCGCATGTCCAACTACGTCAGTGATCGGTTTACGCTTCCAACGGCATTAACAACTGTGCCCTGGTCATTCGGTCAGGCGTCGATTCTAGAGCCATGGAACCGCCGGCGATTGCCATCATGGTGCCGTGCAGAGCCAATCCGTGCCCCTCGGCCTGTTCTTGCTTGAAGCCGATGCCGTTATCTTCGATAGTGAGTCGAAATTCCTTATCGCCGGCCTGAACCGCAATCATCAGGTGCAGGGCATCGATTTGCGCGTCTGATCGGGCGTACTTGGCCGCGTTTCGTACCAGCTCTCGCGTGGCATAATACACAGTTTCTGCTGCGAGTTGTGTCAAACGCGCCGCCTGTTGCTCGATCCCATTTTCGCAGCGCCATTCAACTGCATCAAACGCCTGCGCGAACTCGACCTCCACCATCCTCTTCAATGCGCCTATCAATCCCAAGCGTCCAATCTCAGGTGTGGTGGTCGTGGGCAATTCATGCAACAGATCGGAAACCTCCTGGTGCGCATCTGCAAGGTGTTGGATGGCGGTTTCGGTGGTTTCGCCTGCAGCCAAGGAAAGTGTGGCAGTGTGGATGAGGGGCAACACCTCGTCGTGTAGGACGCGGCGAGTGCGCTGATCAAGGATCTGGGTGGTGGACATGCGCTGGCGTTGCAGTTGCATGAGGCGTTGTGAGAGTGTAACACTGGCGGCGGTGTCGATCAGGCGTTCTCCGGTGGAACGGGCGATTTCCATCTCCTCTTGGGTGTAGAGGCTGTTATCTTTGCATGGCCCCAAGAGGAATAGTCCGATGAGTCCGCGCTCACTCCAGAGTTGGATTGCCCAGATAGCGCCGCCGTTAATTTGCGGATCGACGGCACTCATTAAGGTCTTGTTGTCGGCGGGATGTTCGAGTGCAGCGCCCAGGGTAGGGATAGGTTGGCCGGCCGGATAGCCCTGAGCATGTACGAAGGTGGCAGTGGGACCGGTAGGAATGAGATAGGCGACAGAGGCGTTGAGTACGGTGTCACAGAGGGCGTAGAAGGGATCGGTTTTGTTTTCGACATCTGCGGGTGTGGTGATGAGGGCGTCATACCAGCGTTGACTGGCGACAAAGGGACGTAGTTGGCGCATCATCTGCTCCCAATCCCTGTACGAACGCCAACTCAACAAGGCGAAGAATAGGGTCATCAACAAGGCCGTGAGCAAGACGGCGTATACCGGTTTTAATCCCAAAGTCAAGGCCCCGCCCATGAGCACGCCATACCCTGTGGCTAGAAACAATGCCCGTCGCCATTGACGGGCCAGACCCTGTCTGGGCAATAGCTTGCCGGTAAAGACCTCGTAGGCGGTCATCGCCTGTCCCAGCAGCACTGTGACAGCGGCAATGAGCAGCGAGATCGCCAGATCGAATCGCCCGATGGTTAGTAAATCATCAGTATTGAAGACGTAGTAGTTGCCCTCTTTCGTGTTAGTAATCGCCCACAATACGACTATGGCGACGAGAATCCCGACTAGCAACAACAGGAGTGATGCCACCACCAGCCACGGTCGGGCCCGTCTGCGGGCGATCTCTCCCATCATACGATCGCTCAATGCAGGCTGGCGCAGCGCGTCCAGCGATAAGATCACGCAAAGCAAGAGATAGAACAAGTAACCGACGGCAACTTTTGGAAGGCCGCCGATCGGTAATTTTATCCAGTCACGAACGGGCAATATGATGGGATTCATGAAAGCGAGCGGGGGGATGTGGGGGATGCCAAGTACAATCAAGCAGATCAATGCGAATGCCTGGATGCCTGTGGCGATGATCAGCAAGTACCGCCGCCTCCAGTACAAGCGGTTCTTTGTATCGTACCAGTAATCGGCAAACCAGAAGAGCACCACGTACCAGAGATATGGAAGCACCACAACCGGGATCAAGCCGATGGCGAGCCATAATTCATTGCTACGACTGAACATCAACTCTTCGCTCAACAATAGCGCCGAATGGCTGATGAAAAACAGGCTTGCCAACACGAATCCGCCAGAAGCCAAGATGATGCCCAGGTCTCGCTCATCGGCATTAAGCCATAATGTCAGTCCTAGCCACAGCAGTAGGATGGTGTTGAACAATGAGACGGCAACGAGCGCCCAGCTAAGCTGTAAACCTGGAAACATAGTGATTCTCTAGCCTTCGGACACCAGCCTGAAATCTATGCCGCCCACGGTGTCCACTCATCCCGCTCATTCAGGATAAAGGGATTGCCCTGCTCATCCCAGCGGATGAGTCGCCCCGTGCGGGAGATGATGGCCGCGCGGGTGCGGGCCACTTTTTCATCGGCCGCTGTGTTTTTTAGATCCCAGGCCGCGTATATCTGGCCGTTCACCCGGCTGATGGTGCGTTTATCCTGAAAGCCAAGCTGTACGGCGATCCGTTCGTTGGTCAAGCCCTGTGCCAGCAAACTCGCCACCAACTGTTCGTTGGGCTCTAGCAACGCCATCGGGTCATTTTCATCCCGCCGTTGCACCTCCTGTCCGCGGTTGGCTATATCGGGGTCGATGAAGCTGCGACCGCTGACGGCATCCTGGATGAGTGGCGCGAGCATGCTTGGCAGTAAGTAGTTCGACTTACGCACATAGGCGAAGTGGGTGAGAATACCGGAATGCCTGAAATCACGGTAGTAATCATCATCGTCCTGGATAGAATAGAAGATGACGGGCAGGCGGGGGAATTCACGGCGGATGGCAACTGCAGCCTCGATACCGTTAAGCTGTCCGGCGAGTTGCACATCCATCAGGATCGCATCAACGGTATCGGACAGGCAGTACGTCAGCGCCGCTTCGCCGCTATCGCAGGCATAAACAACGCTCAATGCAGGTATGGCATCGAAACCAGCGGCCAGCGCCGGGCGCAGTCTGGGATTATCCTCAACGATCAATAGCTTGAGAGGGGATGAGGGCATGTCTCTACTCCGATTCATCACTATTGTTCCGTATCCAGTCGAGTTTGGTCAAGCACTCAAGTGCGCGATATCCGGTATCCGGGGAGTGGAATGGGATCAATCGATCTGATAGGGTGGTGGCGAAGATAGATGTTTACTCTATAACTGTCGGTGAGGAGGACAGATAAATGACTTTACGACATCCGCTGCGGATATTGCTGGCCGGTCTTGCACTGGGCATTTTGTTCGACTGGCTTTTTTACGGGAAAATGCTGGGCATTTCTCTGACGCTTTTTGCGGGATTGCTGCTGGTAGCGGTCTTGATGGTGGCGCGTTGGGAAGGGGCGCAGGTTGTTCGACAGAACCTGTGGTTGGTGGGCTTGTTGATGTTTTTTGCAGTGATGGTATTTGTGCGTGCCAATGTATTTATCACCTTTCTGAATGTCTGCGCCATGCTTCTTCTTTTGGCGTTGATCGCCGTCTATCTCACACGAGATTTTGTTGCAAATGCGGGGATTGGTACTTATATGGTCGCGCCGCTTAGAGCTTTAGTGATGTCATTTAATCGTGGCGGCCATGTTGTCGAGTACGCCTTGGTGCAAGGAATCGAAGCATTGCCCACTACTAACCGCAAGAATGTCATGCCATTCATACGAGGGTGCGCTATCGCTCTGCCCATCCTATTAACCTTCACCGCCCTTTTGTACTCTGCAGATCTTATCTTTGCCGATATGCTCAGGCAGGTGATCTCTTTGGAATTCCTCGACCAGTGGTGGCAGTGGCTATGGCGGGCGTTGATTATCGTCGTGATCGGGTTCACGGTAATGGGCGGGTTAGCTTACACCGTGTGGAAACAGGAACAGGAACAGCTTTCAGATCCGAACCCAAGGCAAAAGAGTGTGAGTGCATTGGGGTCCACAGAAGCATTGGTCGTCATCAATGCCGTCAACCTGCTCTTCCTCGGGTTTGTTTTCATCCAATTACCTTATCTGTTTGGCGGGCAGACCAACATCGCTTCCGCCGAATATACCTATGCAGACTATGCACGTCGGGGTTTCGCTGAGTTGGTCGCTGTATCTCTGCTCACGCTTGCTTTGATCCTCGGATTGCATTGGCAGACTAAACGTAGCACCCAACGAGAGCGGCATTTGTTTAATCTCTCTGCTACGGGCCTTATCCTACTCACAACCATTCTGCTAATCTCCGCCTTTAAACGGTTGCTTCTATACGAACTGGCATACGGATTTACGGCAATGCGCATCTATCCGCACGTCTTTATGATCTGGCTCGGCATTCTGTTGCTCTGGTTTGTGCTAACACTCTGGTTACGCCCCAATCGTTTTGCCGTGGGTCTGCTGGCTTGTGGATTTGGATTCATTATCACGCTCAATCTCATGAATCCCCAGGCCTTCGCCGTCCGCCAGAATTTCGCCCGTTATCAGGCACGCACCGGCGCATCCGCTGTAGAGGCCACATCAGCTATAGAGTCTACTCGCGACCACGCGATCGATGCTTGGTATCTTATTGAACTCTCCGATGATGCGACGCCGACCTTGGTGGATATTGTGGATGGTCTGGAGGGAGATAGCTATACAATCGTAGATGAACACCTTGAGCAGCGATTACGGACCATGCGAGAGGATGAACACTGGCGGCAATGGCAGTCCTTTCATCTTGCTCGCCAACGGGCTTTCCATTCCCTTTCTTTGAGATATGGCGTAGAGACATTGACTTCGGAGGGATCATAATTGCAGTGAGTCTGGATGAAGTGATCTTCTCGGCATCCACATAGAAATCGCTGCGTAAACCACTGCAAGATTGAGCGCACAATAGGAAATCGGTAACAATTACATTAGAATCTCTGTTACTGGATCAGTCCCACAAGACCGAATTGCAGAGAGTGACCACCATGCGTATTGCCAAAATGATCACAGCTGTCGACGCTCACGCTGCGGGCGAACCGGGCCGCGTTATCACCGGCGGGGTGCTGGACGTGCCCGGCAAGACCATGTTCGAGAAGATGAAGTACTTGGAGAAGCATGGCGACGATCTGCGCCTACGCATGTTGCGCGAGCCGAGGGGCTACCCGGCCCTGTGCTGCAATGTGATCATGCCGCCCACGCATGCCGACGCCGATGCCGGCTTCATCATCATGGAACAAGTCGAGTACCCACCGATGTCTGGCACCAATACCATCTGTGTGGTGACAGTGCTGTTGGAAACGGGCATGCTACCCATGCAGGAGCCGGTCACGGAACTGATGTTGGAAGCGCCGGCAGGTCTGATCGGCATCAAGGCTGAATGTGAGGATGGCAAGGTTAAGTGTGTGACCTTCAAAAACGTACCCGCCTTTGCGGTTTATCTCGACCAGCCGGTGGAGGTGCCGACCCTGGGTACTGTCTCGGTCGATGTTGCCTGGGGCGGCATGTTCTATGCCATTGCCGACGCCCAAACTCTGGGCTTTCGTCTCAGCCCGGATGAGGGCGCAGACATTGCCCGCGTCAGTGAGATGATCAAAACAGCGACGCGAGAGCAGTACCCCGTGACGCATCCCGAAAACCCCGAGATCACCGGTCCTACCATCTCGCAACTCTCCGGGCCACCCAGCCATCCTCAGGCGCATCGCAAGAACGCAGTCACGGTGGCCACGGGCGAACTGGATTGGGCGCGGCCTTCGACCTGGACCGGCGTACTAGATCGCTCACCCTGCGGTACCGGCACCTGCGCCAAAATGGCGACACTGTACGCCCGTGGGCAGCTTGGCCTGCACGAAGATTTCCATCACGAGGGTATTCTTAGCACGCTATTCACAGGGCGACTGCTGGAAGAGACACAGGTAGGGCCCTACCGGGCAGTCGTACCCACACTCAGTGGCCGGGCCTGGATCACCGGCATTGCACAGTATGTCGTCGATCCTGATGATCCATTTCCCGATGGGTTTACCGTGGGAGATCTTTGGTAATAACGTGCGTTCGGTAGCGAAAGGCAAAGTTGCTGCTTAGCAATTTTGCCGCTGTTGTCGAGCTGGCAGCGAATGTTGTTGAGAGGAAAGCCAATTCGAGCCAGTTCAAACTATGTAGATCGTTGACTAATTGGTGCTGACATTCTTGAAAATCACCGCAGAGAACGCGAAGCACGCGAAGAAACCCAACCAAAACTGGTTAAATCTTAGCGTACTCTGCGCTCTTTACGGTACAGAAGTCATCAAAATATATGAAGTCAACACAACCTAATCACGGATTGCGTATGCTTGTAATTGACGTTACAATAATAGCCTAATTCTACCTCTAGAAAATGACACCTCTGGATAGACATCTTCAGAGTCAAATCCATAAGTAGCGATTGGGGACAGGAAAAATACATTGTCTCAGCTAGAACACATTGAAGCCATCGAAAAACGCCTGTGGAGCGCTGCCGACACCCTGCGCGCCAACTCCACCTACGCCAGCAACGAATACTTCCTGCCCGTCATGGGCCTGATCTTCCTGCGCCATGCCTACAGCCGCTTTCTGGGGGTGAAGGATGACATCGTGGCGGGCCTGCCCACCCGTAGCGGTGTAACCCGGGCCCTGACCAAAGAGGATTTCTCACAGCGCAGCGCCATCTTCTTGCGGCCCAAAGCACAGTTCGACTATTTGGTCGCCCTCACTGACAGCGACGACCGGGCCAGGGCCATCATCGAGGCCATGGAATCGATCGAGTCGGACTACGAGAACCTGCGCGGCGTTCTGCCCAAGGGCGAGTACCAGGAGTTGGACAATGATGTCCTGGGCCAGCTTCTGCGCACCCTTAACCCCGACGAACTGAAGCGGGTCTCCGGCGATGTCTTTGGCCGCATCTACGAGTATTTTCTCACCCAGTTCGCCGATCAGAAGGCGCACGATGGCGGCGAGTTCTTCACACCTGTGTCGCTGGTCTCGCTGATCGCCAATGTGCTGGAACCGGAGGGCGGTCGGGTGCTGGACCCGGCCTGCGGCAGCGGCGGCATGTTCGTGCAAAGCGCCCGCTTCGTCGAGCGCCAACACCAGATTCCGGTGGAGAAGCTCACCTTTTACGGCCTGGAGAAGAACAGCACCACCATCCGTCTGGCCAAGATGAACCTGGCCGTGCAC
The DNA here is from genome assembly GCA_024224665.1 of Chloroflexota bacterium. Lineage (GTDB taxonomy): Bacteria > Chloroflexota > Anaerolineae > J102 > J102 > PIVW01. The sequence goes on from JAAENG010000514.1 coordinate 21,842, forward strand.
GGGCTGGAAGGGGACATCCAGCAGGCCATCACCTACTACGAAGACCCACACGAACTGCTGGGCAAGGCCGACTTTGTGATGGCCAATCCGCCCTTCAATGTGGATGAGATCGACGCCGACAAGGTCAAGAGCGACCCCCGCCTGCCTTTTGGCCTGCCAGGGACGAACAAAAAGGGCAAGGTCTCCAACGGTAACTACATCTGGATCAGCTACTTCTACAGTTACCTGAACGAACTGGGCCGGGCCGGTTTTGTCATGTCCAGCCAAGCCTCCAGCGCCGGGCGGGACGAGGCCAAAGTGCGGCAGAAGCTGGTGGAAAGCGGCGATGTGGACATCATGATCGCCATTCGATCCAATTTCTTCTACACCCGCACCGTGCCTTGCGAACTGTGGTTCCTGAACCGGGCCAGGCCGGAGGCGCAGCAGGATAAAGTGTTGATGCTCGACGCCCGCAACGTCTACCGCAAGGTCACCCGCAAGATCTACGACTTCAGCCCGGAGCAGGAGCAGAACCTGCTGGCCATTGTCTGGCTGTACCGGGGGCAGACCGACAAATACCTGGCCCTGGTACAAAGCTACTGCCGCTGGACGCTGGACGAGGGCGAAAATTGTTTTGCCGGTCAGGATGAAGCGGGCGTGTCGACCCAGTTGCTGCCGGCCTTTGGTGCGGCGCTGGACGACCTGCGGGCAGCCATCAAACCTTTTTTGACGAGCCAATCTGAGAACGGCCCTCAGGCCGAACCACTGCGGGAACTGAACGAGGCCGCAGCCCTTTTCCGGGCGGATGTGGCGGCCTTCCGGCAGGCACTGGCCGGGCAGCAAACCCTCTGGCGAAGCCAGCAGACCGGCAACGGCGCCCTGAAGGCGGCAGTGGAAAGGCTGGCGCCCCTGGCCGAGCGCAGCCGTGACCTGGTCAGGCAGAGCGACCTGCTTTATAAGCTGGCCGGTCGCCTGATCGAGACCTGCGAGAAGGAGTGTGAGGCCGGGAAGAGCGATCACTGGTCGGGGCGAGAGATCAACCGGGCGCGCAAGACGACGGACGAGACCCGTCAGGCCGTTGTGCAACGGTTGAAGCAGGTGCGCTATTTTTGGCGGCAGGCCCACTGGCTGACCGAGCGCTTCCCCGACGCCGAACTGCGGGACGTGCCGGGGCTGGTGAAGCTGGTGGCACGGAGCGAGATCGCCGCCAACGACTGGAGCCTGACCCCGGGCCGCTACGTGGGCGTGGCCCCGGAAGAGGTTGACGAGGACTTCGACTTCGAGGAAACCCTGCGCGAGATTCATGTGGAACTGGTAAACCTCGACGCCGAAGCGGTGGCGCTGGCCGCCACGATCCGGTGCAATTTTGAGGAGTTGGGGATATGACCGACACGGTGAAAACACTTAATGATGTCTGTGAGTTCATCGTTGATTGTCTGCACGCGACCGCTCCTACGCAAGATGACGGATATCCTTTGATCCGCACACCTAACGTCGGAAAGGGGCGTCTCGTGCTTGATGGCGCCTACCGTGTTTCGGAGGGTACATACGAAAAGTGGACACGTCGGGCTGTACCTAAACCTGGAGATCTGATACTGGCACGAGAAGCTCCCGCCGGGAATGTGGCAATTATTAAAGATGGTCAGCAAGTATGTCTAGGACAAAGAACCGTTCATCTCCGCCCTGATATCAAAAAGGTTGACCCAGATTTCCTATGTTATTTTTTAATTGCTCCCCAGCAGCAAGGCTCCCTGCTTGCGGGAGCCACAGGGGTCACAGCAAAGCATGTCAACATGAAGGACATTAGGCGATTGCCTCTCAGAGGATTGCCTGAAATACGTACTCAGCATCGCATCTCCAGTATCCTCTCCGCCTACGACGATCTAATCGAGAACAACCGGCGGCGCACCCAGTTGCTGGAAGAGGTGGCCCGGCTGCTCTACCGGGAGTGGTTCGTGCATCAGCGCTTTCCGGGGCACGAGCATGTGGCGGTTGTGGACGGCGTGCCGGTGGGGTGGGAGAGGAAGCGCTTGGAAGAGATTGGAGAAATAACAATGGGACAGAGCCCCAAATCAATCTACTACAATGAAGAAGGCAATGGACTCCCGTTCCATCAGGGCGTATCGAATTTCGGCGTCAGATTCCCAACACACCAAGTTTACTGCACGGTACGAAAACGAATTGCGAATCCGGGAGATATTCTTTTCAGTGTTCGGGCACCTGTCGGACGGATCAACATCACACGAGACCAAATTGTGGTTGGGCGTGGTTTGGCAGCTATTCGCTCCAAATTCGCTCACCAGAATTTCCTTTTCTACTCACTCAAGAATCATTTTTTCAAAGAGGACATGATGGGCAGTGGTGCCATTTTCGCAGCGATTACAAAAGCCGATCTTCATGGTGTTGAACTAATGCAGACTTCTGATTCGATCATCGATATGTTCATGGCACACGTCCAGCCGATAGACCAGCAGATCGTCATTCTTCACCAAATAATCGAAGGACTTGCGAATGCCCGCGACCTGCTCCTACCCCGTCTGATGAATGGAGAAATCAGCATATGAGTGAAACGTAACCGTTCACTCCCCCCCTGCGAATCAGCTAATCCTCAAGCAGCAGGTAGCGGAATTGGAGGGGGAGCGTTACCCTTGCGACGTTCAGCAATCACCTCTGCGATGTACG
>JAAENG010000515.1 GCA_024224665.1 Chloroflexota bacterium
AGCCGATGGCCGAATCATAGCCTATTACTGCCGTAAAGAGCATCGGGCTGGAATATCAGGATTCATCAACACGCTGGGACGTAAGCTCGACAAAGCCTATGTTTCTGACAATAACCGCAACGATGCACCGAAAACAGACGCAGTATTATCGGACAAAGTATCGAAGCCGACAGCTGAGGCGTTTGTTGGTTGGTGGAACGAATGGCGTTGTTTCGCCATCCATACCAGAGGCCTTGGAGAAGATGCCCCCTTGTTGGTAATTATTGATGGACTGGACGAAGCAGAGGATCCGTCTACGGATTCATTGATCACTGTTTTACCTTCTCCGGAGCAGCTCCCCGCACACCTGTATTTAGTGCTGACATCGCGCCCCATTGGTGAGGACGCCGCACCACATTTTCTAGTCAGTCACGTTAAGTCGCTCTATGCTACGGGCTAAGAATAAAGACGGTTGTAGAGTCCACCAGTACACATTGGTCAGTGCCGACTACCGCGCCCTACTCCATGAGTATCTGATCAAACGACTCGATATCCCGTACAACGCGGACACAAGCGAAAGTCATGCCTTGCGTGAAGCCGTTATCGATGCTAGTGCAGGACGCTTTGCCTTTGTCTCGTTCATGGTCGATCGTATCGAGCAGGGACACCTGTCCGAAGATCACATCCGTAAACTGGCTGTCTCGGCGGAGCGTGAAACACAGAGCGAAGCGCTTTATCGACATTGGCTTGATGGGCTAGCGGCGCTGTACGGTCGTAAACGCGCTGATGCGCTGCGTCGAGTGCTAGCGGCTCTGGCAGCCATTGAGCAGGCCCATAGTTGGATTCACGGTGAGGGACGACAAGCGGATCCGGCCAACGGTTCAGCCTTGACATCATTGGAAGAGACGTTCCAGGGGCTGTCGTTGATCAGCCTGGCCTCCTTACTCGACATGGATCGACCCCAGGCCAATACCGTGTATGATCGGATCGATCCAGGGCTTCATCTGTTGCTTGAGACTTTACAAGGGGTGCTTTGGATCTCGCGTGCTGATCGTGGTGTTTCACGGTTTCGGTTAGCGTTAAAAGCCTTTCTCCCGGTGGCTCAGGAGAAGCTTGGTGCTCAGATGCAATTGGCCCATGCCCGTTTGGTGCACCGGGTGATGGAGCAGGCACAGACAATGATCGAATCGGACGATCTGCCGGTGCTCAGTGATGATCGATGGCGCGTGCTGGGTGAATTGGCGCCATTTGGCGTTGCCAGTGTGGCGTTATCACAGGCACAGACAGCTGAACGGTGCTGGGATGTCACCCCGTTACTTCAGTTGTATTACAATCGAGATGATGCGCTTGAGGCCCGTGGTCTGTCGCTTGATCGAGTGTCCGGGCTAACGCAAATCATTGCCTGGCGTGCACCGGTGCATGACCAACGGTTACAGGCTTTGGAACCGTTAGCGAAAAATGCTCTGGCTGGGAGCCTGCAGAACCGGGGTATTGCCAAAGGGGACAACGGCGATCTGAGCGGTGCGATCACTGACTACGATGCGGCGATTAAGCTCTATCAAGCCATACGGGATGCACAGGGCAGTGCCTGGTCGATCCCGTATCAGAACGATCTGGCTGGGAGCCTGCAGAACCGGGGTCTTGCCAAAGGGGACAACGGCGATCTGAGCGGTGCGATCACTGACTACGATGCGG
>JAAENG010000516.1 GCA_024224665.1 Chloroflexota bacterium
ATTTGCCTCAAGTCATGATCCGTTAAACTCATTCTCCTACTGTATTATCATTTTGCTTTTCGCGCCAGTTTTTTATGCAGGGGGGTGAACGGTTACCTCTACCAGCATACCATTGCTTACGACTTCGTACGGATCAGGTACAGTGATTTTAAATGTGTAGGTGGTTTTGTCACTGGGGTGGTTATTGTGTGGGAACCAGTTCATGGCGCCGGAAGGCTCGGAGACTACAAAACTGCCCCCCGTCTGTGGTTGCCAGCCCAGGGCAATGGGTGCGGAAGCATCCTGGATGGTCTCGGGCGTACCGGCGTATACGATTCTCGCCCTGAATCCATCCCCTGCGAGCAGTGCCTGCGTAGGTGTGATCATCAGTTCCTGACCCTCTCTGCTATATGCGGCGGGTCTATCATCGATGGTCACGCCTGTCAGCTCCAGGCCGACGAGATCGAGGTTGAACGCACTCAGGTTTTGTGTAGCGACCGCTTCGAGTGTGACGATTCCGCTGATGTGATTGCTGGCAGGATCAGCATGGATATCGATAGTGTAATGGTCCACATCATATCCGCCGTTGCCCAGGAGGGGGTAGAGGGAATCGCCAACACCCGGGGCTCCAGGAGAAGCTATCAGAGGTGTTTCCGTCGCTTCGATAGATGTAGAACCTTGGGCATCTGTTTTTGATTCAGGTTCTGGAGACGCCTCTTGAACTCGTGCGGCTTTGAGTTCATGGTCATCTGCAATGCCGGATTCCTCTAATGTGGCAGGTTCTTGTATCTCTGGAGTCTGTGCCTGCACTTCCACCTCAACTTCAGGCGGTGGCGCAACGCAGCTAGTAAGCAGTGCCACAAATAGCAGGACGAGACCAAATCTAACTTGCAACTGTTTCATAAGGTAGTACCTCAGTCCCTGCCACTTCGAGGTGTTAGCTCCACAAATGGGACGATATCTCGTCCCAGCTCGTAATAATCTTCATCACTGCCATCGACACGGTAGCCACAGATACGCATCAGTTCCTTGGCGGCCCGCGGGTTACGGTGGGCATAGTCGACCATCGCCCGTCCCGAAGCCTCAGGTTCTAGGGGCCCTGCCAGCATGTCCAGTTTGCTACGCCCTACCTCGATACTTACCTCAGGCGACTTCTTTATGTTTCTGAACCAGTCTGATTTTGGACCGAAGCCGGACGCGATCATGTATGTACCGGCCATTTCATCATGCGCGACGATTTCCAAGACCGTCTGGCGGGGCAATCCGCTACTGCGGCCGCTGTGATGGAGCAGTAAAAACCGGCCACCCATAAGCCAGCCCAGCTTCAGCCGATATATCCAGATGGGCGCACGCCAAAGCAAGCGGCTGAATCCCTTGGGTGGATTTGTTTTCCAAATCTTCTCAGGCATCGAATTACCCTTCTGTCGCTTGGTTTGTCATTGTCGTGGGGGAATCACTTGGAGCAAGATTGGAGAACGTTTGACTAGAGATTGGGTCTCGGCACGGCGACGCTCAATCTTCATTGCACAGAATCAACGGAACCAGAACTCACTGTGACCCGAACTGTCGTTTCAGACAGAAATCAAAGTCGTAATGGCGAAATAATGTGAGATGCTGCCCCCCAACACAAACAAGTGCCAGATGGTGTGGTTGTAGGGGAGTTTTTCCCAGGCATAGAAAATGATACCAAGCATGTAAAAAGCACCGCCCAGCAGGATGAAAAAGATGCCGGTAGGCGGGATGCTGTTGAAGATATCCTTGAAGGCGATCACTGCCATCCAACTCATGATCACGTAGAAGATCGTGGCCATGACTTCAAATCTGCCCAGAAAAAAGATCTTCCACAGAATGCCTGCCAGCGCCATCGTCCAAATGACGCCCAGGAGTGTCCAGCCTTTAGGGCCTTGTAGGCTGATCAGCAGGAATGGTGTGTAGGTGCCGGCGATGAAAATATAAATGGCGGCGTGATCGACAGTGCGCAAAACGCGCTTAATCCGGGGATTCTGAAATCCGTGATATAAGGTGGAGGCCAGATAGAGAGTGACGAGTGTGATGCCGTAAATACTGAAACTAACCAAACGCCAGGTATCGCCATAGAGTGCCGCCATGACGATCAACACCACAAGTCCGGCGATGCTGAGTGCAGCCCCAACGCCGTGCGTTGCGCAGGCGGCGATCTCTTCTTTTAGGGTATATACTGGTTCAGACCAGGTAGGGTTATCTTTGAATAGCCACATAGAAATGAACGCACCCATCATGTCGTTGCGGGTGCACGATTTGGTAAATCGGGTGCACGATTTGGTAAATCGGGTGCACGATTCCGTTAGATAATATAACCGAACACCGCAAATAGAGCTACAAATAAGGAGGCGGACTGGCAGTGCTCGAAGCACTGCCAGTCCTAGCGTAAGCTATTGTCGTGCCATGATCATGCGCATTTCTGCTTCGTCATCCTTGATGACATCGCCACTGACATCAAAGGTGACGTTGTGGATCGTACCGCTGAACTCGAAGGGGGGTTCGTAGAAAGGGGCCACGGGGGCGCCGGGGTCAGCGCCCACGGTTATGCCTCCGGTCAGACCTAGACTAAGGGGTGTGGTATGGGGAAAATCACTTTGCCCCACCAATTTACCATCGACGTAGAGCTGGGCATGGCCGGGCGCACCCTTGCCGCTGGCGATGTCTGGGGGACCGGTTACCTCGAATTCGAAACGCAACGAGTGTCGCCCCTCGGGCAACGGCTCGGTAGCGGTGACATGTAGGTAATCGCGTGCCACGTAATTTTGCACGTACTGCAGTTTGCCCTCCTGCACATACAAGGCATAATCACCATCATTGCCTCCGTAGGAGACCAGAGCGCCTTAAACCCCGCCTTCGGGGATTTCTACGTCGGCGGTAATGCTGTGGGTGCGGTTGAGCAAGCGCGGGCCGGCGTTGAAGGGCACGGATTGAGTTTTGGGATAAGAAGGTGTAGCTGGTGCGGCCAGCGGCGATTTGCGGGCGTTCCTCGGCGAAGCGGGCGGTGCCGCGGCCACCTACCGGTAACACGTTGTACTTGCCCGCCTCTACGTACCATTGGCCGATTAGTTCGATGAGCTTGGCCCGATACGAAGCCTCTTCCGCTGTCTCCTCTACCAGGCCCAGGGCCTCGCCCACTCGTTCCAGGCTGCTTAAGCGGCGCTGCGCCAAATTGTGGTTTTCGGCTAAATCCTCTTCCACATGGTAGAGTTCCCAGTGGTTGGCGTCCAGTTCGGTGAGCACATCGGCCGGGATAGGTTCGCCGAAGAACTTGCCCGATTCCGTAAATGACGGGCCGGGCCAGGGGCAAACTGCGCGCCAGCCATCGTTGATAGATGGATCGATGCCCCATCAGCTCGAAATATTGCGTGCGCCGCCTACTCGAAGCCTGAGAATCAACAAAGCTGTCGGCAAAGCTCACTCCCTCGATGGGCGACTGTGAAACACCTTTGATGCTGGGTGGCGGTTCGAGTCCCAACACGTCCAGCACGGTTGGTACCATGTCGATGGCGTGCGTGTATTGGGTGCGTACCTCACCCTTCGCGCCGACACCGTTCGGGTAGTGCACAATGAATGGGTCACTGATACCACCTCGATAGGTTTCTCGTTTCCAGCGACGGAAGGGTGTATTACCTGCCCAAGTCCAGCCCCAGGCATAGTGATTGAAGTTGTTTGGCCCACCCAGATCGTCGATAGCTGCCAGATTGGCATCAAGTGATTCGGGCACGTTGTTGAAGAAGAGGTTTTCATTGACCGAACCATTCGGCCCACCCTCAGAACTAGCGCCGTTGTCAGAAAGGACCATAATCAGCGTGTTGTCGAACTCGCCGATCTCCTTGAGAAAGTCGAGTAATCGCCCGACATGGTAATCGGTATGGATGAGGAATCCAGCGAAGACCTCCATCATGCGCGCATACAGTTCCTGTTCTTCAGGCGAGCACTCAGACCATGGTTTCACGTCGGGATCGTGGCGGGATAGTTCAGCGTCTGCCGGAATAATACCCATCTCTTTCTGCCGCGCGAAAGTTTGTTCACGGTAGGTTTCCCATCCGCCATTGAACTTGCCTTTATAAGCGTCCGACCATTCTTTTGGGACATGATGCGGAGCGTGCATTGCCCCGGTGCAGAAATACATGAAGAATGGCTTGTTGGGAGCCACCTGTTTGCTGTCGGCCACGAAGCTGATGACCTTATCTACCAGATCCTCGCTGACATGATAACCTTGTTCGGGCGTTTTGGAAAGATATCCTCGCTGTCGTAGCTTTCCTGAACAGTATCGATCCAGTAGAGAACTACCCCGAGAAGGCCGAATGATCAGGCGATGGACGCAATGATCTGTTTCTAGCTAAGAGCGAAATCATTCTCGCCCGAAATGACAGAGGAGAACGTGGTACGACCGGTACTGCGCTCTCCTTTTAATGTCTGGAAGTTGTTTGGCAGGGGCGATTCGCAGATTTATCGATCCGCACACAGTCACACAGCTGTGCAAATCATTCGACAACCCAGCTCTTCGCCTGTGCCAGGTCAGCATTCGCGAATAGCTTGACCTCGCCAGGAACCAGAAATCCAAATACTTTGATCGACCTGCGAATCCAGGTTACGTCGCTGACGATAGCGGTTTTTTCGAAATGTGTGAAGTGTTTCATGCCCACCTTCGTGTCGTTCCAGATCGCCTCACCTTCGATGCCATCGTACGCTTCGCCCATGTGGATGAGAAGTCGGATCTTCTCGAATTCCCTTAATGTCGCTTCCATCGCTGGAATGAGAACGTCTTCGTAGTCGTCGTCTGTTATCTTGCCCTTGGCGGTGATGTAGAGAATGTTGCTGTTGGGGTGTTGTGTAAGATCAAACATGTCTTTGCCCCCCAAGGCAATCGGCTGTAATGCGCTACCAATCATCTTTACAATTCATTCTACGAATCTGCGCCCGGAGCGTTCTCCAGAAGTTCGTGAATCACAGGATAGACGAGATCTATCCGGTTGTCGATACGGGTGGGCGTGATCAGGTCATGGGGCAGTCTCAGGCCTTGCTCAAATTCATAGGTTGTCAGCAACTCGGCGCCATTAGCTTCCCACAAGTCGATAAATTCTTCGATGATGGGATTGCTCACTGAATCATCGGCGGCGTTGTAGATGACGATGATGTCAGAAGATTCCGGTTTGATGCGCTTGACATCCTCTTCAGCGGCATAGCCAAGCCGTAACACTTCGGCCAGCGATTTCAGTGAATAGCGAGGGTAGGAGTAGGGAGCGGTGAAAGGGTTATCGGCCTTTGTCACCGGGTCCCACCACATATAATAGCCGCTGGGCACAAGGGCTGCGAGATGTGTGAAAGGCCGGTTGAGCAGGGGAGGGATGAAGCCGATGCCCAGGAAGGGCGCGATAGGGACGGCGACATCGACATCCTCCCGATATTGCGCCAGCCAGGAAGCGACCGTGCCGCCGCCCGATAGGCCGGCCACGGTCACGTGCTCGCCCAGGCCCTGAGCGATATCAGCGGATTCTGTGCCATAGGCGACGAGTTCTTCTGCAGTGAGCTCTCGCAGTTCGTTGTCAATGCGTTCTTGCAACCCATGGTGTGGTTGGCGGGGGATGTAAACATTGTAGCCCTTGTCGAAGAACTCCTGACCGAGTTGGCGAAACTGTTCGGGACAACTGGTATAACCGTGCATGAAAGCGACGGTTCTTTCGGTGCGACCACCATGGGTCATCAAAGTTGTGCGGCACTCCGGGAGCACATCACCCCTGGCGTCCTCCTGCGCCTGGACTTGCTCGATCCGAGCGACAGCTTCATTGTACCCTGCAGCGGGATTGGACTCAGGGGCCTGTACCGAAAAGGGCATGAACCAGGCAAACATAAAAACGGTAACCAAAACGCCGAGAATGGCAATTATGATGGTCCAAATCGGATGTCTGCGAAACCAGGAGCGTTGCGATTCTTGTTCGTCCATAAGGTTAGTTCTTCGTGGTAGGTTGGAGGTGTCTACTGGAGGCGCTGCGATAATCGCCGTTCGAACAAATCGTCATCTGTTTGGCGAGTCATGGTGCTGTCGTTGCCATCTGCAGCGGTGACCTGAAGCCAATGGTATGGCTCGGTCAGCATTTCGGCAAGTCGCTCATTGGATGTGCTTGCCGAGGGGGCGCTGCGTCCGGTGGCGAGGCAGGGGGCCCCGGGAGCGGAGCGTTCGCATTCGGGCGGTGGTGGGGATCTGCGGGAAAGGAAATAGCTCTGCCAGGCAGCCTCGTGCTTACAGACCTGGTCGGTAAGTTTACAATAGCGAGGACGCATTTTGGTATAGACCACCTCATACTGCATGGTCTCATTGGCATCGCTGATGAGAAAACCGTCGGTCAGTGAGGATGAGTGGTACCATTCGACTGGAATATCTCGTGATAAGGTTGTTAGCTTGATGATTGCCCGTACGCGATCGCCGGTCTTTTCACCACCCAGATAATCTCGAGCAAGGGGTGACCAGTATGGATCGAGTAATGCCAGACGCTGGGGCATGAGCTTATCGGACAGATCGCCTCGATTGATGCCTTCTGCAAGCTGTGCCAATAGGCTTGCCGCCAGTTGATTGCCCAGAGAATGGCCGGCCAGGCGCAGTTCAGGGCCGGAGAAATCTGCCAGAGCTTGGATATACGCGTCGTAGAATAGCTCGCCAACGCTGGCGTTGGTGAGCTGACCAGCCTGATAGTCGCCTGCATGATCCCGCCAGCGCATCCCTTTTTTACCATCTGCCGTCCAGATCTTTGCCTCAGCATCCAGGACGATTTCCTCGTCGGCAAAGGGCCCCCAGTCGAAGACGCCAAGATTCCAGCCGGCGTCGATCCAGGGCGCCGCCAGGTCGAGCACCTCCTCCTCAGCAGTCTCTACGTTCTCGAACTCCCAGAGCATGGTGCGGTGGGTGTAGGCCTGGTCGGGCTGCCAACCGTGCACAAAGAGGATGGTGGGTTTGGTCGGGTCGTAATAGGGACTTGGTTGGCCCGAGATCGCAAACTGGTTGGCATCATTCTTGCCAAACCAGTAAATACCATAGGTGGGGCCGGCATCTGGCGCCGAAACCGGAGTGCGTGTTACAGGCGTGCAACTTACAAATACGAATATCATCAGACTCAAGCAAAAGAGTCGCACGACGAGGCATTCTCGCAATAGGAATATCATAGCTGTGAAGTGTCTTGAAATAGCAGATGCTAACTGCGTCACTGTGAGTCATCTGTTCGTTCACCGTAGTCTATCATACGCCGATATCCAGATACCAGAAGCAGTATACCAGCAGGGAGAGATACACGATTTTGTGTGCTGAGTCTTCCTTGAAAACATACCGAGTAGTTGTTTGGAGAATTGGGAGATTAGGGGGAGTGCACAACTAGTCTCCCAATCTCTCAAACTCTGAATCTCTTACTTTTGATCGCCCAGTTTCTCATCCAACATCTGAATGGTGGTTTCGAGATTGGGCGGGCGGTAGGCTTTGGCGATCTGCTCGATGACGTAGGCGGCCGCCAACATCTTGCCATCCTCGTACGGGCGGGCAACAAAGCTGATTGAGATGGGCTCGCCGTTTTCGCGATAACCGGCGGGGATGGCCATGGCAGGCCAGCCGGCCGGGGCGTAGGTCTGTCCCAGGGGCGCGGCAACGCCGATATCATTGACCATGATCACATCCACATTGTATTGGTCGAAAAGCGCCGTCAGAGTATCGCTGTAGGTCTTGATGCGTTCCTCGATCTTCTTTTCGGTCTCTTCCTTGCTCAGCTCCGTGTTCTGGGATGCCTCCAGATGTCCCTGACCATAAGGCGCCCGGTTTTTCATGTCTTCCTTGTTGATGGCGATTACCTCATCCAGGCTTTTAACCGGGGCGTTGACCGCAGGCAGGAAATCATTGATGGCGTATTTGAAGACCGGAGGCAGTATCTCGGCGGCGCCGGTGTCTGATGGGATATCCTTGCTATCGATCACGACGACCTGGATGCCCAGTCTTTCGAGCTCCGCCTGCAATCCCTCACTTGCCCCCGTCATGCCCAGGCGCAGACCGGATAGGGCCTCAGTCGTGAAGTAGCTCGTGTAATCCTCGCCAGCTTTGGCCATAGCGTCGGCATCGTTGGGATCAGGAGAGACCATGGCGGTGAGGAGAACGGCCACGTCGGTGACGCTGCGGCCCATGGGCCCGGCGTTGTCCTGGAAGGGCATCAGGGGGATGATGTAGTCGCCCGAGACCAGGGGATGGGTGGGTTTGAGGCCCACGGCCGAATTGATATACGCAGGCATCAGCAGAGAGCCTTCGGTTTCGGAGCCGACGGTGACGACGGCGAAATTGGCCGCGGCCGCCACGGCCGAACCGCTGCTGGAACCCCAGGTCTCGAATGACCCGTAGGGATTGCGGGTCTGGCCGCCCAGAGCGCTGAAGCCGTTGGGCATGCCGGCGTCCATCCAGTTGGCCCATTCGGAGAGATTGGCTTTGCCCAGGATGACGGCGCCGCTTGTGCGCAGGGCGGTCGTCACCGTGGCATCGCGGTCGGGCGTCCAGTCCTTCATGGCGTGAGCGCCGGCGGCGGTATTCATGCCCTCAATGGCGATGTTGTCCTTCAGTAAAATGGGAATGCCGTGCATCATGCCGCGAGACTGGCCATTAGCCCGTTCCGCGTCCATGGCTTTGGCCTCTTCCAGCGCCTGGGGATTCAACGCCAACACCGAGTTGAAGTTATCGACATCGTAGCGCTTGATGCGGTCGAGATAGTAGATGACCAGTTCTTCCGCAGTGAGCGAACCTGCATCAAATAACTTCTGGATATCCGGGATCGTCACAGTGGCCAAAGCGGCATCAAGCTCGCCCCGGCGTTCATCGCTCAACGTACTCATGGCCTCTTCAAAAGGCGTGAAGTCGCGCGGGAGTTTGGCGTTGTAGTCGGGTTCGGAGATGGGGAAGGTCCTGGGAGGAGGCTGTTCCGTTTGGACCTGCTTGCTGACGCCACAGGCGGCAAGAGTCAGTGTACAAGGACTGCCGCGAGGAGAATGAGGATTTTCATGAATGTCTTCCTTTGCTGAGAACTCTGGAAAAGTCTAAAACGGCTGTTCGCACCCCTATATACAGGGGGGTTTTGCTCGTTC
>JAAENG010000517.1 GCA_024224665.1 Chloroflexota bacterium
CAGATCTGAGCGCGGCACAAATGCTTCGGTGATTTCCTGGTGCCGTTGGATAATGGCGTTGGTGCCTGGCGTATCCACGATATTGATTTCCTGCAACCAATCAACAGGATAACTCAGTCGCAGCAAAAAAGGTTCTACCTGCTCAGCCGCCGGCTGGGGACCATAGCGTAGGATGTGTACCTGGCTGGTGGTCGGGGTCACACCCTCATCCAAGAATCTGGTACCCAGCAGAGCGTTGATAAACGCCGACTTGCCACTATTGAACTCGCCAACCACAACCAGCAAGAAGAATTCATCCAGCTGTTGGCGCGAGGCGGCCAACACTTCCAGATCGGAGAGGGGTACCTCCAGGCGGACGGCGATCTGTTCGAGGATCGCGAACTGTTCCCGCTCCAGTTTCAGTATCTGTTCATGCTGTTTCGATAATATCTTGTGCATGTACGGTCGCTACTAGCTACATCGTATCCTGACTGCCTTCAGTTGACGCGATCGCCTCGTCCATCTGACCTACCGCAGAGTCTGTCTTGTCATCGGGTTCTTCATACTCTTCTTCGTGAGCATCCTCTTCGGGCACATCCAAAAGGTAGGTGAAAAGCGTAGAACCTTGTTTGGCAAGATACAACATCATCTCTTGTAGATCGCTGGGCGCCAATTTCGGGCGAGGTTCGCCAGTTGGGTGGGCGAGCACCCATTGTTGCAGTTGCGGAAGATAATCAAACCTCGAGGCCAGATCGATGGGATAGCGCTCTGGATTGGTGCCGATCCACGATATCGAACCCACTTTGGCTACAATCTGGTACCAGGTTTGGGCGCCGGGTAAGTCAGGAGTTTGCGTGAAATTGGCCAGCAGGGAAAGCAAGATCGGTTTAGCGGTCGGCATCAGAGGTACCATCCGGGCCAGATACTCGAGGCTATCGTCACAATTAAAGGGAAGCCAAAGTGGCAGTAGCCCAGACCTGATCGCAGCCGTGGGGCTAATCTGGCTAAAGCAATCGATGAGGATGCCTTGCGGTGTGCGTTCGTGCAAACGCGATTCCCAAAGATAAGCGGTATAGGCGAGGGCGCTGAAGTCCTCGGGGTGTGTGCCGTGGATGGCCGTAAACTGGAACTGCTCTTGATCACAAAAACGTTTGGAAGCATCTCTGAAAGAGGGAAGCGTGCCCCATTCTGATTCGCGACCCTTGTGAAGGGGATACCCGTCTGGCAGCGTCCATCCACCTCTGTGTTTACTCCCCTGTTCTTCCAGCCAAGTGTCCAGTTCATCGCTGCCATTAAGGTAGACCTCGTCTGCATAACCACCCAGTCCTCCAACCTGAACGTGGTGGCGAGGTCCGATCTCATATTGATGCCAGTAGTACTCACAATCCACGAAGAAGATCGTACCACCTGGCGCCAGGTGCTCTCTGATGAAGCGCCTGTAGGCCTCGGGCATGTCCAGGAGTTTTAGTCTGACATGGTTTACGTGCTCCACCATAAATCTGTCGTGAACGGGATCGTAGTGGTTGACAGCATGAAGGTCGGGGTTGCGATCCAAGATGGGCTCGATAAAGGCTGCCCCACTGCGTTGGTAAGCCCTGATATCGTCGACAGGTGTCGAATCGGCCACACTGAGCAGGAAATGTGATGGTAAAAAGGGAACACGTAAAAGAGCCGCCAGATAGGCGACACCCCCATTTGGAGCACCCACAAAGATAGCCGGGTAGCCGACACCCGGTTCTGATTTTTCGTAGACCCCCAGTGCCTGTCGGGCAAGACCCTCACTGCTCACATATCGGGCTAAGGCCGGATCCAACCCTTGATCTTTCAATGCGCGCGACACCAGGCGTTTTACCAAAGATGCCGGTAGGCGCGACCCCCACCGGGCCATGCGTGCCTGCGATGGCGTACTGCGCTGAGGCTGGTACCATAGATCGGCAAGTGCAGCAGCAACGGCATTAAGTACAGCGGCGGAACTGGATTCTGGGGCTTCGCGAATGCGTGGATAGGCCATGGCGCTTGTAGGTAAGTAGTGTGAAATGGCTGATTATGAGTTTGTTGCGTCCATTATAGCACTTTTGCCCAAAAGTGGCAGAGAATGCGAAAGAGTTACTGTTATTTCAAACGCGAACCGAGTTGCTGCACACACAGTGAGGGAAATTTGTGCTACAGAAAACGAACCACGCCGCTAAAACCAGTTTGGCAAGTTGGAGTCGACAACCATAGCTAGAAATAGCAAGGCCAGGTGCAAAAGAGAGTATTTATAGAGCGACCTTGCCGAGGCTTTGTTTCTTTCATTTTTCACTTTGTAAGCATCACGCATAAAGACGCCACCAGTCACGAGAGCGGCCAATAAATAAAACCAGCCGAACAGCCCCAGTGGAACGATAAGCAACGTTACCAGAAAGAAGACCCACGAGTAGATAATGATTTGCCGGCGTGTTTCTTCTTCCCCTACTACCACCGGCAGCATGGGAACATCCACCCTGGCGTAATCACGTTTGACCATGAGTGTGAGTGCCCAGGTATGTGGCGGCGTCCACAAGAATATAATTGCGAAAAGTGCCCAGGCAGTCAGATCCAGACTGCCCATAACCGCAGCCCAGCCAACCAGGGGGGGGATCGCACCCGCAACACCACCAATGGTTATATTGTGATGTGTTCTGCGTTTTAACCACAAGGTGTAGATAAAGATATAGTAGAGGGCGCCGCCAAGTGAAAGCACAGCGGCCAGCAAATTGACCTGGGTGTAGAATACGAAAAACGCCAGGGTGCAGAGGGTGACGCCAAATAGGACCGCTGCACCGGGCACCACCCAGCCCGCCGGAATTGGACGGCGTTTCGTGCGATACATGTGCGCATCGATATCCCTGTCAAGGTAGTGGTTTAGGGCATTAGCGCCACCGGCTGATAGCGTACCCCCAACTATCGTCCAAAATAGAAGCTCCAAGTCCGGGAATCCCTGCGCAGCCACAAACATCGCACCCACGGTTGTGATGAGCAGCAGCGAGATAATTTTTGGTTTCATCAAGGCCAGGTACACTGCTATTGTGCTTGGCCTTGATTCTTCCTGACTTTCGGTTGTCTTTGATGGTACTGCAGCAGAGACCTGATTCGCTTTGAGATCAGGGCTGGCCGTATGGCTTACAGATGACATAGCCGCCTCTCGACAGAGGGGTCGCGAGTTCGTATGGCAGGCACTCACTAGACGAGATTCGTATCACACGACAGATTTGCCTATAATCAGTCGATCCAACCCGCCCTATTTGAGTACACCCGCTTTGAAGACTGAGTCACCAATAAGGGCAAGGGCTGCGGCTAACATGACAATGTTGCCCACGTGGTACAGTGTGGGCACCAGGCCGTACGGCACACCTAAAATCCCCACGTAGATGATGGCATCCAGGACAATGGCAAGTATAATGGACACTAGTATCACAATGTAGCGTTTATACATTCGTAACATGCTCCGCTCGAGTAGTAGAGTTTATTTGCAGATCGAATCCTATGGATTGATATTGTAGACATGGGATTACGTCCTGTCAAACGTGTTGACTTGGTTTATCCCCTTGATCAGCACTCCACTTTTGAATTTTGTTGACATAAATGAATTTGCGATTGTTGTACATTGCTCCGTTTGGAACCTGCGAAAAACAGACCGTACAGCGCCGCCTGGTACCGTTGGGGCGGGCGCTGGCTGCACGGGGGCACGAGATCGAGGTGATCGTACCGGCATGGGATTGTCCACAGCAGGCCGGTAGGGATGAATCCGACGGTGTCATGAATGTCCATTATCCGCGACTGGGCCCTGCGCCGCACCGGCTTCTTGATATCGCCTTGCTCAAACGCATTACTGACAGAGTCGGGGAATTTGACCCTGATATCGTTCATGTATTCAAGCCGATTGGATACAGCGGTGTTGTTGGAGCGTCGTGCGTACAGCGCGGCCGGACCGTGATCGTCGATCAAGACGATCTTGAAACGGACAGGGGATGGGGGAATCGACGCAATGTAATGGCGCGATGGCTGGGGGCGCGGCAGGAACGATGGCTCATGAGCAGAGCGGCCGGGGTAACCACAGCCTCCAAATTCCTTCAAACCTATATCAGACAGGTCTATGCGCGCACGGACACGGTTCACTATTTGGCAAATGGTGTTGCCCCTGCCGCGAAACCGATCTCGCCCGCTTCCAATGCAACCGCTGCACTGTTATACACCCGCGGTAATGACATCAGGCCAGATGTCGCCGATATCTGGCAACGAATTCTGGCACGTGTACCCGACGCCCGTTTGCATATCGTGGGTGATTGGTTGGAGTCTCCTCAGTTAGTTAGCTGTGATGTACTGGGATGGCTGGAGGGGAAGGCATTAGATGACGCTCTCAGTAAAATGGCAGCCGCTCTCTTTCCTGTGGCGGATACTGATCTGGTACGCGCCAAGAGCCCTGCTCGGTTATTGGATTGTATGGCTCTGGGATTGCCGATTGTCACAACCTCTGTGGGAGAATATGCGACGCTGGTCGGGCCAGAATCGGGCATGGTTGCCGGCAGTAGCGAAGAGTTTGTCGAGCGAACTGCGAGCATGTTGGGCAATCCTGACGAACGTCGCCTTGCCGGTGAGATTTGCAGGCAAGGCGCTCGCAAGCATGCCTGGGAGCGCCGGGCAGAAGCGCTCGAATCCTGGTATCTGCATTGTCTAAAAAGGTTGATATGATCCCGCCAGGTCGTGGACGCTGGCTCGTTTTTGCTATCGGATGGATGCTGTTGATCTTCTGGTTTTCTGGCCAATCTTATCTCCCCTCTGCCCCTGAACACTGGCTAGACTTTTTACTCAAAAAGAGTGCACATGCGGGCGCCTACGCCTTACTCTGGTATTTCTGGTATCGTGCAAGTCATCGACCTTTACTGGCATTGGTTGTGACCCTTCTATACGCGCTAACGGATGAGGTTCACCAGACCTTTGTGGCCGGGCGAAATGGCTGGTGGGTTGATGTCGTGATCGATGCTGTTGGAGCTGTGGGAGCGTTGCTGTTAGTACGATTCTGGCTCGGCCAACGTACCGGGTTCAGGCGTGGGCAATCGCTCGATCAGAATATCGCCGAATAACTGTTCTTGCTCGACCCTGATCTCATTTTGCTTGATCAGCTCTAGCACGGCCAACAGGCTGACGATAACCTCAACTTGTGTGCGTGACTGCCCCAAAAATCGTCTGAACTGCACCACGGCGCCTACCTGCGGCACAAAGGTCAATAGTGTATCCATGCGGCCCTCAACTGTGATCAGCAGGGGGGCAATCGAATGGACGGGGCGAGGAGGCTCGTCTAACTCGGACAACACTTCGTAGACTGCCTCCATGAGAAGTTGTACATCGAGCCCTTCGGTATCAAGACGTTTCTCGAAGGAGGGCGGCGCAGCCAGGCGGACATAACCTTTGCGTCCGCTGGCCTCCAAATCCTTCAAAAATCCTGCTTTTTCCTTGAAACGTTTGTATTCACGCAACTGCCGTGCCAGTGCTTCGCCGGGATCTTCCTCTTCCTCCTCTTCTTCTGATTCAACCTGCGGCAGCAACGCCACAGACTTAATATAGAGCAGGCGTGCAGCCATCACCAGAAACTCGGCTATGCCATCTGGTTTGAGTTGTTCCAACCGTTCGAGGTGATCGAGATATTGTTTGGTGACCTGGGCCAGGCTGACCGCTGTAATCGGTAACTCCTCCCTCTCTATCAGGTGCAACAGCAGGTCCATGGGACCTTCGAAAACCTCCAGCTGCACGATATAGTTGTCGGTCGGTTTCAACAGCAGGGGAACGGGCATAAGATAGCTTTTTCACACATCGTTGGTTTAGGGTCTGAGGTAGCGCTGGCCTGTCTCGGCCATACGATCAAGCATAGCCTTGGTCTCGGCAACATCTTGTCCGGCAATGCGCTCGACCAGACATCCGGCAGATCGCAGAGCGTTCTCTACTTGCTGATTCACGCCGGCCACACCACCGATGATGGTGACGCGCTGCGCTGCTTTGGCATCTTCTTGCGAAAAACCGGCTGAGGGGCGAAATCTGGCGATGTAGTTCAGTGCGCCCAACCAATCATCTTCGGCCCAGGCTGTCGGCTGTTGCCAGAAGAGTACATAATGTTCTAACGACTTTAGCGCACCGGCATGAGAACCGCTACGGACGGCCTGGACCTGTGCGAACAGCTTATCCTTCCAATTTCCTTCTGTCAACCACTGCTTACCCGGACACGATGTTATGTTGTGAGGAAATTCTTTGTGGCCCATGACCTTATCAAAAGGCAGCAGGAATTCTTGCATCAACCACGCCAGCAGATGTGCCGCCGAGGAAATCTGGACGGGCGTGGGGAGCACTGTAGTGAAGGTGCCGGCCACGCATACACCTATCGAAAATTCGTCGTTGCGATAGACATGGTAGGCTGCCTTTTCCAAACTTTGTGTTTGGTAAATTGTGCCATCAGGACTGATGTAGTAGTGATAGCCGATGCCCGGCCACTGGTGCGACTCATCATTGACATGGTACTCAGCAATGCGTTCTGCTGTAACATTTGCCGGCGCGGCGCTGTGATGAATGGCGATATGTGAGATCTCATCCAGATTACGCTGCGAATATCGTCGCCTCGGGTGTTTTGCCAACTGACTTATAATGTCATGGATCACGGGGCGAGCGACTGCAACGGTAGCAGGAGGATCTGTGGGTTTGTCGGGATCAGAACGCAGAGAATCGATGAGACGCTGTTGCTCTTCAATCGTATACTTGAGCTGTGATCGTTCTGATTCCAACGCCAGTTTTAGTTCCTCAAGTCGATCCACCTGGGCCTGCATGGTTGCGTTATCGGCCTGCAGTTGTTCTATTTGCGCTCGATATAGTTCGAGCAGCGCCCCATCTCCCGGTCCTGATCCTTGTGCGTTTTCCAGCAAAGTCTGAACTCGGGCCAGGAGAACATCTTTCCAGCGTAATCCTCGTTGCCACTGTTCGCCGGGCGACTGTGTAACGATGAACTCCTGTACGCCTTTTAGCCGCTCGATCTGCAGGTTGTATGTGGTCAATAACCAGGCAGTCAGTTGGGAAAGGCTCGTTAGTTGCTCTTCAGTAGGGATCTCATCCAAAAAGTTACCGGCCACATGGATATTGATACCGAAATGCAACCACTCCTGGCTATTATCGACTACTTGATCGATGGGGTTGGTCTGCAGAATATCGCCATTGCCCTCGATGTAGAATTGGCAGATGATCGCCGGCCATCGCACCCGATGCGCTTTTGCCACGCGATTGATGGGGACGTCGGCCATTACCGCCGTATGATTGATGACGATGTAACGTATCTCGTTGGCCGGACGAGCTATCATGGCGGCATCATCTCTGGGAAGCTCTGTTATGACATCGGTGATGCGTGGTTGTTCGATGGAGGTCTGAACATTGCTTGTGAGG
The DNA here is from genome assembly GCA_024224665.1 of Chloroflexota bacterium. Classification (GTDB taxonomy): domain Bacteria; phylum Chloroflexota; class Anaerolineae; order J102; family J102; genus PIVW01. Next base: position 7,417 of record JAAENG010000517.1, read on the forward strand.
GCTTGATCACGCAATGCTACCTGTTCGACCAGAGACACGATACGCGTCTCTGCCTCTGCCAACTCAGCAAGCAGCGTAGAGCGCTCCTCTTGCAGGGCAGAGAGTTCAATTTTCAAGCGATCGATAGTGTCATGGAGGTCTAGTACGGCTATCCCCGTAGAATCCCGAAGAACATTGATCTGAAGCGCCAACAAGTTTTTCCACCCTGCCCCTTGTAACCACTGTTCACCGGGTGATTTTGTGTTCGTAAGCTCGCTGGCGCCCTGCACAGCGCTGGTCTGCAGATCTGTCATGTCTAGCAGCCAGGCACAAAGATCTGCCAGCGCCTCCATCTGCGCGGAGGTTGGTATTGTTTCGCTAAAGTCGCCTGCCACGTGAATGTGGACACCGTCACGCAACCAGGGCTCGTGCTGATCGACCACCTCAGCCAGCGGGTTGGTCTGGTAAATCGTGCCATCCCCTTCGACGTAAAAATGGCAGACAATTGCGGGCCATCTTTGGCGATGAGCTTCGGCGATGCGCTTGATCGTAACACCAGGCCGCACAGCCGTATGATTGATCACCACATGCTTGACATCGGTCAATGGACGAGAGTACATGGCAGATGCATCGCGTGGCAGTTGCTCGATGATGTCGATAATGGCAGGTTGCGGTGAGGTATCTGAGCTATCACGAAGCAGTTGCTGAAGTTGTTGCACGCGCGCTTCCAACTCGTCGATTCTTGCCTCTGCCTCGAGCGCGTGTTGTGCAGCCAACCTTAGGCGAATGCGACCTGGCTCATGCTCTTCTAAAGCTACCCGCTGGAAGTATTGCATAGATAACCCATATTCTTCGAATACATCGGTGATGGGATAACCACAAATGTCCAGGCCGAACTCCCTGTAAAACTCCAGGAAAGGGCCACGCACCCAGCGGTTTGTTTCTGGAAAGAATTGTTCCATGATCGATCTCTATCTCAACTTGTCAAGGTCACGGTCGGTAGTGAGACATAACTTGACGATAAACATCATATTCACTGTTGCCCCACTACATTGATACTCACCCGTGCTGCATTTAAATTGGGGGAAAGTGCGCTCTCTAATTGTGGTCTGCACATGATCTGTTTACCGATGGTGGGGGACAGCGTCAAAGAGGACTTGTAGAAAGGACGCTACCAAGGGGATGTATGCGATCGGCAGTAAACAATCGTACCGGCATTGCATTATACATGCGAAGCGCCGACCCTGTCCACCGTTTGCCCGGTCACGCACAAGGCACTATAATTCACATTGGAACCGCAGTGGCGCGGGCTTTTTTTTGCAGCAGAATGCAAATTCCGTACTCGTGACATAATGTGCGGGCCCTGTACTCGTGACATAATGTGCGGGTCCTGTACTCGTGACATAATGTGCGGGTCCTGTTTATTCGATTAGATCTCCAGAAATCAGCTGTCTGGAGCCTTCTCACCATTTGAAATCATTCAAGCAGTGGAGTCATAAAGTGATGTTGAAATCTACAAATTGTGGTGAACTTAGCAAGAGCGACGTTGGAGCATCTGTAACAATGGCGGGATGGGTACACCGTCGTCGGGATCATGGTGGCCTCATCTTCTTCGATCTCAGGGACCGCTCCGGTTTGGTGCAGGTCGTTTTCAACGCCGATGTCTCGGAAGAAACACATCGTCTGGCATCAGGTGTACGTAGCGAGTATGTGGTACAGGTTCATGGCGTCGTCGGAGCTAGACCGCAGGGATTGGTCAATCCCAACCTGACAACAGGGGAAATCGAGGTGAGCGCCGACCGTTTGGTGATTCTTAATTCCGCCGAGACAACGCCCTTTGCGATTAATGATGAAGGGGAAGTTAGTGACACAGTGCGGTTGAAATATCGTTACCTCGACCTGCGGCGACTGCGCATGCAGCGAAATATCGTCCTTCGCCATCAGGTCACGGCGTTTATCCGCAATTACCTCGATCAGCAGGGTTTCATCGATATCGAAACCCCAATCCTGCTCAAGAGTACGCCCGAGGGTGCCCGAGATTTTGTGGTGCCCAGCCGTGTGCAACAAGGCAAGTTTTTCGCCTTACCGCAGTCACCTCAACAGATGAAACAATTGCTGATGGTTGCCGGCTTTGAGCGTTATTTTCAGATCGCTCGCTGTTTCCGCGATGAAGATCTCCGTGCCGACCGCCAGCCTGAATTCACCCAGCTGGATTTGGAAATGTCTTTTGTCGATAGCGAGGATGTGCGTGAGGTCATCGAGGCCCTGATGATTGGTTTGTTCGGGGCTGTCAGTGACAAGCGCATCCAGCAGGCGCCTTTCCCCATCATGAGCTACCAGGAAGCGATCGACCGCTACGGTAGTGACAAACCTGATCTGCGCTACGGGATGGAGCTTGTGGATCTGACCGACCTTGTTGCTGATAGCGAGTTCGGCGTTTTCGCCAACACAGTGGCGGCAGGAGGCCAGGTCAAGGCTATCTGCGTCTCTTCTGCCGGCAGTTATTCTCGCAAGAAGATAGACGAATTGACTGACCATGCCAGGAGCCAAGGTGCGAAAGGGCTGGCCTGGATAAAGGTCGAGGCAGAGGGTGTCCGTTCCCCCATTGCCAAGTTCTTGTCCGAGAACGAGTTACAAGGCATTCAAAGCCGTTGTGAGGCTCAACAGGGCGACTTGATCTTGATCGTCGCGGATCAGGCGATGGTGGTCGCAGAAACACTGGGCTACCTGCGTGTGCTGCTGGCAGGACGATTAGAGTTGGCCGAGTCTGATGTCCTGGCCTGCGCCTGGGTTGTCGATTTTCCGCTGTTAGAGTGGGGTGAGGAGGCAGGGCGCTGGCACGCCATGCACCATCCATTTACCAGCGCCCGTGACGAAGACTGGGATAAACTGGAATCGGATCCCGCTTCGGCACTGGCAAAGGCCTATGATCTGGTTTGTAACGGTATGGAGATCGGTGGGGGGAGCATCAGAATTCATGATTCATCCCACCAGCAGATGATGTTCTCGGCCTTAGACATTTCCCCGGCAGAGGCGCAAGATCAGTTCGGGCACCTGTTGGAAGCCTTCCAATATGGTGCACCTCCCCACGGTGGCATCGCCCTAGGGCTCGACCGGATCACGGCCATCCTCGCAGATGAGAGCAGCATCCGTGAAGTGATCGCCTTCCCCAAAACAGCCTCTGCCACCGACCTGCTACTCAACAGCCCCAGCACGCTTGATCAAAAGCAGTTGAACGATCTTCACATCACCGTGGTCGAGCGAAAGCAGATGACTTGACCAGCAGCAGTACATGCGATACGTGTTCTACGCTCGCCGCCTAACGCCTTGAGTTTAGCCGATTGCGGGTTAGCAAAGATACCCGCAATCACCAGAACGATTGTACCCAAGCAATTTTCAATAAGAACCAAGATTAGCGATTCGGTTACAACGATTTGTTAGCAGGTGCTATGGTGTAAGACCTGCTTCAAATTCATGAAAACCTTACCACATAACTGGAAGGACACCAGAGTCTGTGATGATCTCATCTCTGGTGAGAATTGAAACCGTATGCCCCAAATCCTGCAAATGTAATCCTGTACTGACAATAAACCTGTCGTGTAATTCAGGAATTCGCAATCCTTCTGTGGTCAAACTTCGTTCAAATATCGCTATAGTGAGCGGTTGAAGTTCAACGCGTTCATCATTTTTCACATCTTCCAATAGGTTTGAGATAGATGGAATCCCAATACGACCTTTCTCAATTAGGAAGGCAGCTTCGGCCAATGCGATGAGGGGCAAAACCATTTCACTTTTGGCGTCAGCCATTATTGTCTTAGCTTTGCGCCCCAATCGTGAATTTCCTTCCAAATACCAGACCAAAGCGTGGGTATCGAGGATGTATTTATCCGCCATTGAGTTCTCTATCTGTTGGACGCCATTCGGCAACGACAAAATCTTCTGGGGTAGACATTCGATTGCCTTTATATTTTCCAAATTGCAAGGGCTTTGACTCTTGCGAGACAGATGATGGGATAAGTGTTTCTGTAATGCGTTGAATGAGACGAAGGCGGTATTCTGGCGAAAGCTGTCGAACCATAACCACGATTTTTTCCATGAGTTGTGTATCTGCTATCATTTCTATACCTCCCACAAGATTTGTAGTTATTTTACCACAACGCCATTATATATTCATCTTTACTTGAGCCACCACCTGTAATTGATTAATGAATTATCCACAACCTCTGGTAGTGAAATAAGTGACGGTTCCACCAGGGTGTTGAGTATGATGAGTATCATTAACAGCTCAGAAGAAGCGAAACTGTCAGGGACGGTTAGTTGCGCTTCGAGCAGTTAGTGTATTCGTGACAAACAGATGTTTGAATCACATCATCTGGTGTTTTCTTACTCAAAACACCACTCCGATGATTCACCAACCTCGCTAGCGAAAACCGCCTCATTACATAATCAACTTCACATCCAACACGACATCGATAATCGCTTCACCGCTCCCTTCGAATCCCCGGTAGGTTGCTGCTGCGAACGCCACCCTTTGGGGCCCGCAGTGAACGAGAAAATCTAATACACGGTCCATCATCATCTGTCGTATCTCATCACCAACAAGGGTCTCGAAGGGAAACGCCATATAGATCAAGCGAGCACAGTGATGCGAATCCCACGATTGCGCTGCGTGACCAATGCCGGCCTGATAGAGTAATTCGGATTCA